>PBMH01000008.1 GCA_002722515.1 Alphaproteobacteria bacterium
TTCTTCGACTTCGACATCTTTTCGATACGGCCCATGCTTACCGGGGAGCCGTTATCGGCGCGCACCAAACTGCCGTCAGCATTCTCGACCACACTCTGCGGCTCCAGCCATTCGCCCGTTTTGTCTCGATAGGTTGCGTGATTAACCATTCCTTGGGTGAATAAGCCAGCGAAGGGTTCGTCTATACCCAGATGGTTGGTGTCGCGCATGGCTCGCATGAAGAAGCGCGAGTAGAGCAAGTGGAGAATGGCGTGCTCGATGCCGCCGATATACTGATCAACGGGTAGCCAGTAGGCCCCCTCGTCGACCGCAACCGGGGACTCCGCCTCGGGGGAGCAAAAGCGTGCGAAATACCAGGATGAATCCATAAATGTATCGAATGTATCTGTGTCACGCTCGGCCGGCTCGTCGCAGGATGGACAGGCCACATATTTCCATGTCGGATGCCGATCGAGCGGGTTGCCGGGGGATTCGAAGTCTATGTCTTCGGGGAGCACCACAGGAAGCTCCTCCTTGGGTACAGGGACAATGCCGCAGTCTCCGCAATGGACCACGGGGATCGGGCAGCCCCAGTAGCGCTGGCGCGAGACTAGCCAGTCACGAAGACGATAGTTGGTCGCTCCCTCACCTTGGCCAGCGGCGGCCAGGCGATCGATCACTGCACGTTTTCCGGAGTCGACGTCCAGTCCGTCGAGAAAGCCCGAATTTGCAAGTTTTCCGCCGCCGGTGAATGCCTCGTCGCCGACCTCGAATGCACTAGGTTCTAATCCCTCCGGGATTACGACTGGCAGCACCGGCAGATCATAGGTGCGCGCGAAATCTAGGTCGCGTTGATCATGGGCCGGGCAACCGAAAATAGCTCCTGTCCCATAGCCCATGAGAACGAAATTCGCGATGTAGACCGGCAGCTCAATCGTTTCGTCGAATGGGTGCCTCACCCGGAGGCCGGTATCATACCCGCGCTTGTTGGCCGTCTGGATTGCCTCCTCGCTGGTGCCCAACTGGCGACATTCCTCTACAAAATCGGCAGCCTCGGAACTTCTTTGTGCCAGCTGTTCGGCGAGGGGATGGTCGGCTGCGATAGCGCAAAAGCTGGCACCGAAGATTGTGTCAGGCCGCGTCGTGTATACCCGCAGCGGTTTTTCGCGTGTTGCGGTGAAACCAAATTCGATATACGCCCCCTCGGAGCGGCCGATCCAGTTCTCCTGCATTGCGCGAACTTTGGCTGGCCAGCGGTCAAGTGATTCGAGTGCGGATAGGAGCTCATCGCTGAAGGCGGTGATGCGCCCAAACCACTGGGACAAACGGCGGCGTTCAATGGGGGCACCTGAGCGCCAGCCTCTGCCATCTATCACCTGCTCGTTGGCGAGCACGGTGTTGTCGATGGGGTCCCAATTGACCCAGCCGTCTTGCCGGTAAACGAGATCCTCACGCAAGAAGTCAATGAACATCGACTGTTCGTGCCGATAGTACGACGGGTCGCAGGTTGCAAACTCCCTGCTCCAGTCGATGGACAGGCCCATGGCCTGAAGCTGCTCGCGCATAGTCGCAATGTTTTCATAGGTCCAGGCTGCGGGGTGGACCCCCTTTTCCATGGCCGCGTTTTCCGCCGGGAGCCCGAACGCATCCCAGCCCATTGGGTGCAGGACATTGAAGCCCTGGGCCCTTTTGTAGCGGGCAACCACGTCCCCCAGCGTGTAACACCGCAGATGCCCCATATGGATGCGCCCAGACGGATATGGGAACATCTCCAGCACGTAATATTTTGATCTATCCTGCTCGACCTTGACAGTGAAGGAGCCCTGCTCGGCCCAGGCAGCCTGCCACTTTTGCTCGGCCTCGCGAAAATTATACCGTTGAGACATGGCCGGTAACCTTATAGCCCCCCGAGGGCCAGCGCGATGGCTGATCCAGAAAGCGTCGTGTAGGTAAACGAAGCCGAATGGCGCGGCTCCCCGCTAACCGTCCGACCGGGAAATTCGCATCTCGCGAGCTCGTGTCAAGATGGCATTCTCGAGACTGGTCGAGGTGTTTGAGCCCGTATTCGCATCCAGCCACTCAGCTCGGTCCCCGCGTTTTTGGCGGAAGATTGATACACGAACCGCGTCAGACCGGAGCTCTTGGCCGAGAATGTATACGGTAACCTTGAATCGTTCACCGGGGCTTTCAGGCGGCGCATACCAATCGGTAATTATGACGCCCCCAAAGGGGTCAGCGGACGATAGCGGTAGGAATGAGAGTGTATCGAGAGAGGCCCGCCAGAGATGACCGTTCACCCCGATCCCGGAGTTCGCATTGTCTTTGTCGCCGCCGCCGAAGTCGAGCAGGTTGATGTCGCCAAACAATTTACCCGCCTTCTTGCGCTCCTCGTCTAAGTAGCCGCCCGTTTCCGCGCGATCCAATTTGATGCCCTCGCAAGCCGTGAGGCCGAGGAGAAGGACTGTGGCAGAAACGCAAAATACGTATTTCACACCCATGAATTAAACCCGATGTGCAGCTGCTTCAAATTCGCGAAGATGCTATGAACTAAGTGCTGAATCATTAGCAGAGATTTGAGCACAAAAAAACAGGGCGACAGAAATCTGCCGCCCTGCTTTCTCGTCAAGCTGAACGTCAGCTTAGAAGAAGAAACGGTTGACGAGCAGGAAGCCCTTACCGTCGTTGTCCGTCGTACCGCCAACACCGGCAGCCGTCGTTGGGTTGTCGTGGCTGAGGAACGAGAGTTCGGCCTTCAGCTGCCAACCCGGGGCGACGTTATAGCCGGCACCCAGACCGTAACGGACGATTTCCGTCTCAGTCGCACCAGCGGCCGAAGCCGTGGTCGAGTTGTCTTTTTCACCCTTCAGGTACCAAGCGCTGACGCCCAGGGGACCCATCTGATAGCCAAGGCCTACAGACATCTGGTTACCACCATCTGCACCTGCAAGCGTTTGAGCTTCGGTCAGGAACGTGTCGCCGTAGTCACGCCAGTGAACACCAGCGGAGAAAGCACCAACAGCGATCATGCCGCCGACGCCCATAACTTCGAGATCTTCGATCTCGGCACCGGTGGCGTTCTCGTCCGTGCCGGACTCATAGCCAGCCGAGAGCTTAACCGCGACACCGTCAAATTTGCCGGTGTAGTTGGCGCTGATGCCGAGGACGTTCTCGAAGTCACCGTCGGAGTCGGAGTCAGCCGTGGCCGCACCACCCGAGACTTCACCAGTATCCGGGGTCCACGAAGCGCCGAGCTGGAAACCAGAGAAGTTCGGCGTCATATAGTTAATCTTCGTGTCGTCCGAGGTCGTGATAACCTGCCAGTCAGCGCGACCCTGTAGCGTGTCGGTACCGAGACCACCGAACATGGTGTTCAGGCCGCCCAGGCCACCGAACGGGCCGGAAGCGCCCTTGGTAGCATTCCAGGCGCCAACCTGCTTCTGGTTGGTGACGTCGTCTTGGTCGCCCATCTGAATGGTGCCCCAAGTCGGGCTCGACAGATATGCGAAGGCCTCATCGGCGTCGGTTGTGTCAGCTGCACCGGCGGCTAGCTCGACGACAACGCCGTACTTGATGCCGTTGTCTGCAGTGTTCGAAGCTTTAACCCAAACTTCCGACTCACTGACCGTGAAACCGTAACCACGGTTGATGCCCGTGGAGACGTCTTCGTCTTTGATGTAGGCCGAGAACCAGAACATACCCCCGAGGGTAACGTTCATGGCGTCCTTAGAGCCCACTGTGCCGGCGTTGGCCGGGGCAGCGAGAACCGCAGCACCCACCAGAGCCGTAGTGGCTAGTAGAGTTTTTTTCATTAATTCAACCTCCAATATCATGGACTTGCGTCCGCGATTGACCCGACAGGGTCCGATTCAGCCCCGAGGAAACTGACGTTTTTATAGATGCCAGAATCCTCATGAAGGGCCTTGGAACTGATAAAACAGCCGAACTCCGGGTCTTGCAACGAATTCCGTGATTATTCAGCAACGAATTTCATCGATTGTTGCAATTAAACAACAGTGTCACGAGCCTTGAATCTCGCCGCATCCTCAGTTTCTAAGTATTTTGCGGAAAGAATACATAGCGCGAGGAACTAATACACTGGATTCTTTAAAAAAACTGGTGTCGAGAGGTCGGAACCAAGCTTAAACCGGCGCAATCACCCGCATGGATGATAGATCGCGGATCAGTTTTTTCCGCGAAGTGGAATCGAGCTTGGGGAATGCCGCAGCGAACTCGTTATTGGAAAACCGCCCGGTGTCGACGATCCAGGAGACCGGGTCGACGACGTCGTCGGGAATGGGGACCTGGCCCTTGGTGCTTTCGAGCAGCACCTTGCCGTTCTGGCGAACGATTTTAAGGCTTTTGGCCGAAACCTCGAACAGGTCATTACCATTATGTTCTAGTGCATCCCCGGGCAGGTCGATGCCACCTCGATTATAGCGGAAGTCCGCATGTAGTGGCGGGATGGCCTCTCGAAAGGCCTCGCTTTTCCCAATTTTTGAGACGCGGTCTACGAGATCTTCGACCCAGGCCCGGAGTTCCGCTGCGCCCGTCCCCTTGAGGGGAATGTTAGAACGAATTGCCGGATCTGCCAGTGAGTGCTCAAACAGAAGTGTCATAACGTCAATTCCGATGACGTGGGTAACACCAAAGGATAAGTGAATGCATCCCTCGCTCGAGGCGAGAGCGTCGTGATATTGGCCGCGAGGTATGTACAGCACGTCGCCCGGTCGCAGGGTTACCTCCTCGAGCAGTTTTCCGCGATGCTGCTCGTTGAAGTCTTCCTCGACATTCATGAAGGCATCGTTGGCGACTGGGTTTTCAAGTCGTCCCTCGTAGATTCGCCAGACCTTCTCTCCGGCGACGTGGAGCGCGAACACCTCATGGGTGTCGAAATGGGTGGGGAATGCCTGGTGCGTCTGCCAGGAACAGTAGAGGTTGCTCTGCACCTTCGCGCCCAGCCGGTTTTCGAGCGCCTCGGCAGCTGAGATGAGACCGGGCGTCAGCGTATCAATATCATTGGCAACGATTGAGGCGCCCCTCCGTAGCCAGCTCTTAACCTTCTCGGCATCGGGTTGCATTGTCTGTTGGTGGTTTCGGTCAATGGCCGGACGGCAGTATTTCTCGGCCGGTATCGCCTCGGTGTCGAGGAAAAGTCGCAGATTACTAGGGCTCCAGATTGCGGTCATGTTTAGGATTGCGCTCAGAGTACTCCAGTTCATGACGTCGTCGAGTTTGTCCGGTTTCGGTGCCGGAATGTGCAGTGGCTTCTTATCGTGATATTTGGCGAAAAATTCTTTTTCGCCAACCGGCGCGATTAGGTCCGCAAATGTGTCGATACGATTTTTCATAACTTTCTTATAGTACGATGTGGGTGAGTTTCAGAAGTGAATGACTTAGTGAATGGCTTTACGAAGGCAAGCCCAGAAATTTTGTTCCCGCAATGGAGGAATGTGTGACGGTTCAGGTTGAAACAGCAGAAGGGTTATCCGGGCGACTGGATGCGGTCAAGGCTCGCATTTCTGCTGCCGCTGTGGGCGCTGGCCGACCGGCGGAAGCCGTGGACCTGGTCGCTATCAGCAAGACCCAGCCCGATGAACGCATTTCCGCGGCTCTCGCCGCGGGACAAAGGTTATTTGGCGAGAACCGGGTGCAGGAGGCGCGGGCCCATTGGGCAGCCCGCCGCGAGATGATGCAGGATCTTGAGTTGCACCTAGTTGGGCCGCTGCAGACCAATAAGGTCCGCGACGCGGTTGCCCTGTTTGATGTTATCCAGACACTGGATCGGCCCAAGCTCGCGGCTCATTTGGCGCGGGAGTTTGATCGTGTGGGTCGTCAGCTGCGCTGTTTCATTCAAGTGAATACCGGTGAGGAGCCCCAGAAGGCGGGGGTTCTTCCGGCTGATATTGATAACTTCGTCGCGGAGTGTCGGACGCTAGGTCTGCCGCTTGTGGGCCTTATGTGTATTCCGCCAGCCGGTGAACCCGCGCCACCCCATTTCATGTTTCTGCGCGAGATCGCTGCGCGCAACGGTCTCACTGGCCTTAGCATGGGCATGTCCGCAGACTTCGAGGCCGCCACTGAGCTAGGCGCAACCCATGTGCGAGTGGGTACAGGGGTCTTTGGTCCGCGTGTTACCGGGGCTAGCTAAAACGCCCTGATCTCGATCGTCGTATCGTGCCCCAGCTGCGGTATGAGTGCTCGAAGAATATTGCTCGGCAGGGCAACACAGCCCTCGGTCGGCCCCAGTTCCGGTGTTGCACAATGAAGGAAGATGGCGCTGCCGCGACCTGGGACGGGTGGGGTATCATTGTGCCCTAATATGACCAACAGGTCGTAGAGCAAGTCGTCGCGCCACATGCGCTCGGCGGATCCACGATGCGGATGGGTGACGGGCCGGTTGTAGGACGGGTCGGACGGGTCATCGCACCACCCGTCTTCGGGGCAGATTGCGTTTGCCGGTAGCACTGTTTGGGGGCATACGAGCCGATCGGCCCGATAGCGTATTGCGCGCATTGCGAACCGCCCAACAGGTGTCGCGCCATCACCTTCACGCTTGTCTGCGCTCACACCCGCGCGACCGAGAGCACAGTTATACGACTGTCCGAACGCACTCAGCATGCCTCGGTGCTGTGCCGTAGGGGTCACGATTAAGTTCATGTCGAACCTGTGGTTGTTGCTGGTTTGTGCCGCGGCGGGCGAAGGCACGGGGCGGCTCATTAGCGCGGGCCAATTTCAGCTCGTGTTGAGTCGCCGGATTGATCAAGCCGGCAGGTCCCTGGATCCGGGCAGGAATTGGGGGGGATAGCTAGAACAAATGTCCCGATCTGTTGCGTTTGGTTGCGAGGTAGAATTCATTGTGCTGGTTTGAAGGAAACGAATGGGCGACCCGTTCGGCCACTTCGATCTGCCACTCTTTCAGGGCGGCTACCTTGTCCGGGTTGTTGGTCATTAGTCGGATAGAGGAGACACCAAGTTGGCGCAACATTTCGGCTGCGGGGCGATACAGCCGCTCGTCGGCCTCAAAGCCGAGCTGTTGATTTGCATCGATTGTGTCGAGCCCTTGGTCTTGGAGCGTATAAGCGCGGAGCTTATTAACCAGCCCGATACCCCTGCCCTCCTGGGCGAGGTAGAGGACTATTCCGCCCCCCGCCTTGCCTATCTCGGCGATGGCGCCGCGCAACTGGTCGCCGCAGTCGCAGCGAAGGCTTCCCAGAAGGTCGCCGGTAAAACATTCCGAATGTAGACGCACGAGAACGGGCGCTGCCGTATTGGGCGCGCCTATGACGATCGCTAAATGTTCGCGTCCCCCATCGGACGGGCGGAAGGCGACGATCTCAACGTTATCCTCGGCCCCCAGCGGTACTTGCGCCGCACCTACCCGCCCGAGTGTGCGAGCCTCAATCTCTTGATAGTTACGTACATGTTCTAGTTCGACAGTGAGAAGCTCTTGGGCCGTTGCCCAGGCTGGCAGATATTCAAGCCGCTCGTCAGGAACGGTCGCAACTACCGCGGCGGGCAAGAGGCCGGCCAGCTTTAGAAGCTCGATGGCGCCGGTTTCGTTCGTGCCGGGCCATCTGTTGGGGTCGATCTGGGAAATAGAAATAGCCGGCATAGCCCGGTTTGACTGGGGCCCTGCTGGATCGGCCATCATGCGCACGGTTTCGGCGGTGATGCCGTCGGCCAGCGCGAGACGAACAGCGCCGCCAGGTCTGTCCGTGAGCCCAAGAATCTTTGCGCGACGCCCGGTTAGCAGGAGGGACAAACTCATCTTTGACAGTCCCGACATGCGCGCAAGTTGAGACGCAGTTGCCCCCTCGGCCGGCTGCACTAGCAGAGCTTTTTCCGCGTCGCGCAAAACGATCGTCATGCCGCGGCGCAGGTCAGAAATCGTGCGTTCGACGGGCTGAAGCGTATTGGGTAGCTGCATCATGGGGTATTGATCGGGGTGCCAAGAATGTTCCCGGAGAATATGCGCCAACCGGCTGCGCGCGGCAATACGGGAGCGCAGGTCTTGGTTCTCGCCTTGTGGGCGGGTCCGGCGGCCGGCGATTCGTTCACAGGGGCGAGGCCGCCTACGGGTTCCACGATTAACTGCGAATGCGCCATCGGAACCATAGCGACAATGGTTTGCGCTCGCACGGGAGAAGAAAATTATCTTTCGGCCAGGGTCAATGGCGAGGTTAAATCGGGCGCCGCATGGTATTGTGCACTTCTCAACGAGGCGCCTGCGACCATATCGCATTCTGGTGTGGTGACTCGGGAAGCACATTGAAATCGCGAGTTTTGCGATCATGGACCCGGTGGTAAACAAGCCTATCATGGCCAAGAAGATTCTGCTGATTGACGATGATGACACGTTGCGGGAATCCCTGTTCGAGCAGTTGCAACTGCTCGAGGAGTTCTCAGCGACCGAGGCAACCTGCGCGTCCGATGCGCTGGCGATAATTCAAGAAGGGTGTTTTGATGTGGTCCTTCTCGACGTTGACCTTCCTGACTTGGACGGCTGGGAGGTCTGCCACCGGATGCGTCAGAGCGGCTTCAGGGCGCCGATCATCATGCTGAGCGGCCCCGAATCTGATGCCGAATGGACTGGTGACCAGGATACGGGCGCCAACGACTGCATTGCTAAGCCGTTCCGATTGAGCGTGCTTCTAGCGCGCATTAATGCGCAACTGCGCCAACATGAGTTGATCGAGGGCGGGGTCTTTACCATCGGCCCATATTCTTTCCGTCCGGCACAGAAACTCTTGGTTTCTGGGGGCGAACGGAAGGTGCGGCTGACTGAGAAGGAAACGGCGATCCTCAAGTACCTTTACCGCGCAGGAGACACCGTCGTGAGCCGCGAAAAGCTTCTGGGTGAGGTCTGGGGGTACAACGTACAGGTAACCACACATACGCTCGAGACCCATGTCTATCGCCTGCGCCAGAAGATTGAGGCAGAACCATCGAACGCCCGTATTTTAGTGACTGCGCCCGGCGGTTATCGTCTGATTCATTAAGTTTTTCCAATATTATACGGTCTCCGCGGGCCTTACCCCGCCGCCCTTAATTGAATGTATGCGTACACCCAGATATAGCGTACCGGCGATTGTGGTGCCGGCTATCGCGACGAACGCGTAGGCCACTGTGACCCAGTCGCCGGTCAGGTCGAACACGCCTGCAGCGATTAGCGGTCCACCGAGGATACCCAGGTAACGCCCCGTCAGTACTACGGCAAACGCGTCCGTGCCGGCGCGGTGACCGCCGACCAGCGTAGACGGCAACGCCCAGAGTGAGGTTGGTGTCAGTCCTGCGGCTATACCCCAGACTACAAGGCTGGTTAGCCCGACCACCGTGTTGTCGGCAAACGGGATCATTGCCCACCCCAAGGCCTGGAGCGTCAGCGCGAAGGTTAGAAGCCTGATCACGCCAACCCCGGTTTTCAGAATCATCCCGCCTATCAGCGAGAAGACAAGCAGCACCACTACCGGGACCTGGTTTAGCTGTACCGCGTCGTTGGCCGTGAAGTCACGCACGTTGACCAGATAGACCGGCAGCCAGGTGAAGTAACCCATGAACTGGGCCTGCCAGAGGAAGAACAGGGCCGCTGCTATCCATAGGGTGCGGATCTCAATGGGCTTGAGAAGATCGCCGGAAGGTGCGGCGGTCCCGCGCTTGGTGAGGTCCCCCTTGGCTGGTGGAGTGGTTGCCGCCATCCGAGCCACACCCGGTACACAGCCTCGCCTGACGATCCACCAAGTCCATAGGGCCACGGCGACGGTCGCCGCGGCGCCGAACCACCAGACCGGCTGCCAGAAATCCTCGGAGACCGCAGGCTGGGCGACCACATTGGCCACTAACTGCCCGACCGGAATCCAGGTGGCCTGGGCGGCGATGGCGATGGGCAAGTGTCCCGGCCCGGCGCTCATGTTGACAAAGGCTGGCATGCACACTGCGAGCACCGCAGCGCCGAACCCCTCAATCAGGCGCGAGGTTAGCATCACCGTGCTCGATTCCGGCAACGCGAGGCCCAGTGCCGTTCCGCCGAGCATCAGCGCGAACGCAGCAATTAGATATTGTTGGGCCCCGTTGCGTTGGATGGCCCGCCCAACGCGTACGCTGATCAGCATGCCGGAAATAGCAAAGATGGACATGAACCCGCCGGCAACCATGGTCTCGTAGGCATAGAGGTCGAACAAAACCGGCAGGACCGGAGGCACCTTGAACTGGAAGTAGGCGGCGACGAAGCCGAGTACGATGCCATAGGACACGCCAGTCCAGTTGGTGCTCTTGGTCTGGGTGGCCGGGTTAGACATTGTGTGTTCCAAATGAGACCCAATACCGTATAGATAGACCGCTTGATGGCGGACAATTTTGACTGATTGGATGGGTTTTTTTAATTAGATAGCCGGGGGCCGTCGACAGGCGGTTTTGACCGTGTCGCCATTGTATCATTCCGACCTTAACGGGTCCGCGAAAATCTGGCAGTTTTCTGGGTGATGTATTCAATCCCCACATTTGGCGCCTGTTGCGCTCCTCGCTCCGAATGACCGATTATAAGCCGGATGCGGCATGGGGCGCCCTAATGGATGAACTCGACGCGTGGAGTGCAGCAGGCAGGGTTGCGACATTTTGGTGGCGCGATGCCGTCTCCCGTCACACGAGCTCCTTTGAGCGCCTTTTGAGCCTTCGCGACCAGCTGGACGTTCCACTAGCGCTTGCCGTTATACCTACGGTAGCCGGGACGAGGCTGCAGCTCCGCCTGTCGGATGAGGACCAGGTTTCTGTGCTTCAGCACGGCTATTCCCACAAGGATTTCTCAGATTCTAATGGCCCTAAAATTGAGCTCGACGACAGCCGTCCCTCTGAATATGTGGTTGCGGAGCTTGCAATGGGTGTCCAAGCGATTAAAAAATTTACCAACAGCTTGCCGATCTTGGTTCCGCCATGGAATAGAATTTCTCCCCACCTTATACCTTTTTTACCGGAGGTTGGGATTAGTGGGCTGAGCACAATCGGGGCACGGATACGCGAAACCCCCATTCGGGGTCTGCGTCAAAACAATATTCATCTCGATCTGAGCAAACACCAAGGCAGCCAAGGTGGGGCCGCCGACGATTTTTTGGGCGCAGAAGTCATACTCGCAGATGCTGTAATGCATCTGTCGGCACGTCGCCGTGGTACCGCCGATCCGGGTGAGGCGACGGGTTTAATGACCCATCATGCCGACATGGATGGTGGGATGTTTCGGTTTGTCGTCGACTTTGTAAGCCGCACCCGCTCCCATCCCGCCGCAGTTTGGCGGCCCGCCACCGAGGTGTTTTTGATCTCATGACCGAGCACCGTTACGAATCCCGCGCCGTGAACGCAGATCTTCTGCGTGCTGCGATCGGGCTCTTGTGCTGTCTGGCCCTGCTCGCCGCTGCAGAATTGGACGCCTTTGCAACACTTGTTTTCGCTATTCCGGCCGCCCTCTTTGCCGTTTTCGGCCTGCGCACTTGGTGCAACCGAGCGATTATTGTGACCCTCGGTCCCAAACATATCGCGGCCGGCTCTCGCACCATCACTTGGGATAACTTAGCGGGCGTGACCCTCTCGTGCTTTGCAACTAGGCGCGATCGCGACAATGGCTGGATGCAGCTCAAACTCAAATCACCGCAAGGGAACATTGCGCTCAACTCCGGGCTTGAGGGCTTCGATCGGGTCTGCTGTGTCGCCTTTGAGGCTGCCCGGACCTACGATATTGAGCTTACCGCCGCTAGTACTCGCAATTTCGCCGCGCTAGGACTGGGTGAGCCTGGTGCCGCTCACCCTCTATCACCCAACGGGGACAACTAACTGTTTGCTAGATGTCAACTTCAACCACCACGGGCACATGGTCCGAGCATTTCGGCCAGTCCCGGGCGTCAGGCAGGAGTTCGTATGATTTTAGCTTTGATTTTAGCGCCGGGGTTACCCAGATGTGATCGAGACGCCGACCGCGGTTTGATGCCCGCCAGTCCCTTGCCCGGTAGCTCCACCAACTATAGATCTGTTGGCTGTCGCCGGCCAGATGTCGAACTGCATCGGTCCAGTTGTGCGCACTCTGAACCCGCGCCAGCGCGTCCACCTCGAGGGGCGTATGGCTGACTACGTTGAGGAGCTGCTTGTGGGACCAGACATCGGCCTCGAGCGGCGCGATGTTGAGGTCGCCGACCAGTATGCGTTTGGCGCGCGGGCGGGCGATCTCTTCGAGCCAGGCTTGCATCTCGGCTAGGAATTCAAGCTTGTGAGCAAATTTTGGGTTCCCGACGGGGTCGGGTGTGTCGCCGCCTGCGGGGACATAGAAATTATGAACCTCTACCCCGCCCGCGAACTTAGCTGTGATGTGGCGCGCGTCTTCACGCCCGCACCAGTTGCGCCCGCCCGTCGCCGTGAAGGGCAGCTTTGAAAGAATTGCCACACCGTTATAGGCCTTCATCCCCTTAACGTGGCGATGCGGATAAAGTGCCGCCACTGCTTCATGAGGGAACAGCTCATCGACCACCTTGGTTTCCTGCAGGCAGACCACATCTGGCGCCGCGAGTTTGTCAAGGCGCGCGAGTAACCCGGCTCGCATGCGGACAGAGTTGATGTTCCAGGTTGCGATTCGCATAGTTTCTAGCGTTCCCGGGCTAGCGCACCGTTATTTCGATATCGCTCAGTCCGTCGATATGGCCGTGCATCTTGTCGCCAGGCACTACGGGACCGACGCCGTCCGGTGTCCCGGTGTAGATCAGGTCGCCTGGTGCCAGGGCAACGAGGCCGGACAGGTTGGCGATCGTCTCCTGGAGGTTCCAAATCATTAGTTCTAGATCAGAGTCCTGTTTCGTCTCGCCGTTGACCTTGAGCCAGATGTTGCCTTTTGGAAAGTGGCCCACATCGGCGATTGGGTGGATGTCCCCGCAGGGAGCGGAATGATCGAATCCTTTGCCCATGTCCCAAGGGCGGCCCTTCTCGCGATGAGCGATTTGGATATCGCGGCGGGTCATGTCGAGCCCGGTTGAATATCCGTAAACATGGTCCAGTGCGTTGGTTTCACTGATATTTGCACCGCCCGTCCCGATCGCTGCAACCAACTCCATCTCGAAGTGAAAATTTTTGGTCTGGGGCGGGTAGTCGATCGTCCCGCCTGTAGCTACTATGGCGTCGGCGGGCTTGCAGAAGTAGAAGGGCGGGTCGCGCTCGTCGCCGCCCATCTCGCGGATATGCGCGACATAGTTGCGGCCGACGCAAAAGATACGGCGCACGGGGAAACGGGCAGTCTGGCCGACGACGGCGACTGAGACCAATCCCGGCGCGGGAACTACGTAATCCATCCCTATTTCTCGCTTTCGAAGCTGTTGTGTTGATGGTTTGCGGCGCCTATTTAGGCTGGTGGGATCCCAATTGTCACGGGGTTGCGCTGGAAAAACTGCCAGCCTCGGCTTGAGGGCGCTCAGGCGGCGTCGCTTGTTTTGGGAGCCCCGGCGCGTGAAGCTGCGCGGCTGCGCGCGGCTTGGCCAAAAGCCCTGAACAGGCCTCGGTTAAACGCGTGGTCCTCGACCCTATATTCAGCATGCCATTGTACCCCGACCATGAAGCTTGCGCTGTCGGGCATCGAGACGCCCTCGATAACGCCGTCGTGGCTCACTGCTTCAATCCGAAGCCCGTCGGCAACCTTGTTGATTGCTTGGCCATGCAGTGAATTCACCATCACCGTTTCGGCATTGTGGCCGGCATCGCGGGCGATTTTGGCGAACACACCCCCGGATCTCAGGGTAACGGGATGACGGATAGCAAACCGGTTGGCCATCACGTCGGTTTGGGGCATGCGGTGGTCATCAACGCCGTCGAGCTCCCATAGATAGGGGTGTAACGAACCGCCGAGCGCAACGTTGATTTCCTGAATTCCGCGGCAAATGCCGAAGAGTGGCACCGCGGCTTCAATCGCCTTGCGGGCGAGCGGCAGGGTTGTCGCATCTCGCAGCGGGTCGCGTAACGTCTCGGGGCGGAATGGTTCGCCGCCGTAATTATGAGGTTCGACATTGCTGCGGCCACCGGTAAGGACCAAGCCGTCGAGGCGGCAAATTAGCTCGTCTATATGGATCACGCCACCTTCGGCTACATCGCCGAGGGACGGGATCAACACCGGGATGCCGCCCGCCGCCACGATGACGGCGGTGATGTACTTCATGCCCGTATGAATGAAATCCATGCCGTTGTTTTCACGCACATCGGCGTTAACGCCGATCAGGGGTCGAATTGTATCGGGGCTAGGCATAACGCTGCAGCTGGTTCCTTAGGTTTATGTGCCCTGCGCCTGGTGTCAGTAAATTTATTGGATGTCGGCGTTCTGGTCGACCATAACGTTTGGGTCGACCGTCGAGAATAGCTCCCGGACGTTTTCGAATTTGACGCCGAAACGTGGCTCGAGCAGGGCCACATCAATGGCCGTGCCCTGGCTATCGATGACGCGCCACTTGGCTAGCCGAAGGGGTGAATCCTCGAACATCAGCGTTACTGATCCTGTGTCCGGGGCGTTGGTGTTGGACAGTGTGACACGAAACGCCTTTGGCGAGCGCTCGAAAGCGGTGATCGTGATGTCTCCCGATAGTCTTATCTTCTCGCCGATCAGCAGCGCCACAGGGGTCTCGCTGACAGGAACGAAGGTGGTCTGCTTTAGCTCGGTGTCGTGGTACATGAGCAGGAAGTTGTTTGCGATCATCAACACTGGTACCGGCGGCGAATACTCTATCCGTAGACGACCGGGGCGGCTGAGAAGGATCCGACCCTCGGCCAGCCCTTCTGGTGAAAACTGCAGAAACCGGCTTTCCATAGTGGTGAGGCCGTTCAGATAGGCCTCGATGCGGTTTAGGTCGGCTTGATCCGCGTCACTGAGTATTGCGGGTGCAGCCTCTGCGGCGGGTGCCGGCCCTCCCGTCCCACAGGTCAATGCGACCGCAGTGAGCGCCAACAGTGGTGCCCGAATGTGTTGGAGCATCAATCCAAGAATAGGCGGCAACGAAAACATGGGCTCAAGAATAGGCCTACAGAGGCGTCGCGGCGAGGGCTGATTTTGTGCGGCAGACCAACGATGTTTCTGCACACGGCCGCTGGCCGTCCTTAGCCACCAACATGGTCGCGTATTAGCACCTCTCGCTTGCCGACGTGGTTGGCCTGGCTGACCACGCCATCATTCTCAAGCTGTTCGATGAGGGTGGCGGCACGATTGTAGCCGATCCGCAGATGTCTCTGAATAAAGCTGGTAGAGGCTTTCTGCTCGCGGGCGACAAGGGCGACCGCCTGGTCGTATAGATTGTCGCCGCTGCCATCGCTTTCGTTCGGCTCGAAACCCGGTATGCCGTCGGCGGCACTCTCGTCCTCTGTGATGGCGTCGATATAATCCGGCAAGCCCTGGGATTTGAGAAAGGCGACTAAGTCCTCGACTTCTGTGTCCGCGAGGAACGGGCCGTGGACGCGCGTGACCCGCCCGCCGCCGGCCATGTAGAGCATATCGCCCTGGCCGAGAAGCTGCTCGGCGCCCTGCTCACCCAGAATGGTACGACTGTCGATCTTGGTTGTAACCTGGAAAGAAATACGGGTTGGTAGGTTTGCCTTGATCGTGCCGGTAATAACGTCGACCGAGGGGCGCTGAGTGGCCAGAATCAGGTGGATGCCAGCGGCGCGCGCCATCTGGGCCAAGCGCTGGATAGCTGCTTCGACGTCCTTGCCCGCGACCAACATCAGGTCAGCCATCTCGTCGACGACAACCACGATATAGGGCAGCGGAGACATGTCCAGGGGCTCCTCTTCGAAAACAGGTTTTCCGGTCTCATCGTCGAATCCGGTCTGTACCTTGCGGGTGAGGGCCTCGCCCCTCTTGCGCGCCTCCTCGATACGCTGGTTGTAGCCGGCTACGTTGCGCACCCCGAGCTTGGACATCGACCTGTAGCGGGTCTCCATCTCCCTGACGACCCACTTCAGAGCGACCACTGCTTTCTTGGGGTCGGTGACCACCGGAGCCATTAAATGCGGGATGCCATCATAGACCGACAGTTCAAGCATCTTCGGATCGATCATGATAAAGCGGCATTCCTCAGGCCGCAGACGATAGAGCAGAGATGCGATCATGGAGTTGACGCCAACCGACTTACCCGAACCGGTGGTCCCAGCGATCAGCAGATGCGGCATGCGCGCCAGATCAACCATGACTGGTTCGCCGCCGATATTTTTGCCCAGCGCCAGGGACAGGCCGGTATTGCTCTTTTCAAATGCGCGCGATGATAGGAGTTCGCGCAAATAGACCATTTCGCGCGAGACGTTAGGCAGCTCGATGCCGATGACGTTCTGGCCCGGCACAACTGCGATGCGGACCGATACTGCACTCATTGAACGGGCGATGTCGTCGGCCAACCCGATGACTCGACTTGTCTTTGTACCCGGTGCGGGCTCAAGCTCGTAGAGGGTGACGACGGGACCCGGGCGAACCTGGACAATCTCGCCGTGGACGCCAAAATCCTGCAGTACAGATTCAAGCATTCGGGCATTAGCTTCTAGGGCATCATCTTTCGCACGGCCTGCGGCGCGCGCCATCTCGTCGGCTTCCTCGAGCAGTTCGAGGGACGGGAACTCATATTCCCCGTTGGGGTTTGGCAGGTCGAGTTTACGCTGTTTGGATGCCTCCGCACGCTTGCCGGGCCTGGGCTTGGGCGCGCGCGGCGCAACACGCTTCGCGGTGCTGTTTTTAGTGGTGGTGCCTTCCTCGTCTCCCGAATCCCCCGGCGGCACAGGGGTCGCGCCGGGCACGAGGTGCGGCTCCAGGCGCGCGGACCCTCTCTCGGCGATGAGCTGCTTGATACCGTCGCTACCGCGTCTTGCAGCGCCGGCACCGTGGCGTGCAGACCAACCGGCGCCAATGCGCGCGCTGCGAGCACTTAAGCGAAGGCCGCGTGCCGTGCCGAGGCCCATGGTCCACCATTCGTGTCGGCTGAGGCCGAGCGTGGGAAATAGCAGCAGTATTGACAACCCCGCCCCTGCGATGGCGGGGGCAATGTCTGGAATGCCGAAACCGACAAGCCATGCGGCGGCGGCGGGGAAGGCTAGGTCGCCGAAGATGCCTCCGAACCCGGCACGGATGGGCCATGCATCTACAGCCGGGATGTTGTGCAGTGAGAAAGAAAGTGCACAAATGGCGAGCAGGAGCCCGAGCACCCTCCATCCGAAACGACCCACATTGTTATGCCTGATCAGCCGCGATCCCCAGGCAAGCAGCGCGAGGATGGGTAGAATGGCGCCGGCCCCGAAGGATTGCAGGGCGAGGTCGGCGATGGTGGCGCCTGTCTGGCCCAGTAGGTTGGTTGGGGCCTGTCCGCTTGCATTGTTGAGCGAGATGTCTAGGCCATTGTAGCTTGCTAGCGCGAGTGTCAGCGCGACAGCGCAGCCAATGAATAGCGCGCCGGTAAGCTCGAGCACGCGCCTCTTCATGAACAGGCGAACTGGTTCGGGCAGCAGGGCCATTTTTGTTTTCAGTCCGCGGGCGATGCCGCGGCCGGTCTGGGGTTGTGCCTTTGCAACCATAATTTTCTTCTCTCGTGGTTCGCTTGTTTGGTTAGGCCGACCTGGCCAAGGTGTTAAGGAGGCGCGTAATCGCCACTCGGGTCGTCTCTAGGTCATGAACTAGCGCTAGGCGGATATAGGCCGCGCCGGGGTTCGTGCCGTTTTCGTTCTCGCGGGCCAGGTATGCGCCGGGCAGAACCCGAAGTCCGGCTTCCCCCCAGAGAGCCCGAGTTGCCGCCTCGCTGTCACCGACGTCGAGCCAGAGGTAGAACCCGCCGCCCGGCCTGGTCGCGCCAAACCCGCCGTCCAGTAGCTCCAATGCCAAGTCAAACTTTTCCCGGTAAAGATCGCGGCTGGCGCTTACATGAACCTCGTCGCGCCAAAGAGCGGCCGAGGCGTTCATCACTGGCAGTGGAATCTGGGCGCCGCCATACTGGCGCAGGCGCAGCAGCAGACGGATAAGGTCTGGGTCACCGGCCACGAAGCCGGATCTCAGGCCCGGTACATTAGAGCGCTTGCTAAGACTGTGGAATACGAGCGTGTTTTTGAATATGTCCCGGCCGTTCTGTGCGAGGCCAAGTTCGCGGCAGGCGTCGAATAGGCCCGGCGGTTTGTTGCCGGTATAAATTTCCGAGTAGCACTCGTCGACCGCGAGAACAAAATCTCGCTCTCGGGCCAAGGTGACCGCGACTTTCAGCTGTTCGATGCCGGCTATAGAGCCCTGAGGGTTGGCCGGCGTGTTTAGATAGGCGAGCGCCGTACGGTTGAGGTCGGCATCGTGAACTACCGTAAAATCGGGCTGGAAGTCCGTTTCTGGCCCAGCCGGCAGGTAGATTGCCTCCCCGCCAGCTAGCGCAGCGCCGCCGACATAGACTTGGTAGAAGGGGTTGGGCATGAGCACCGCGGGCCTCTCGCCCTTCCTCGTGCCCGGAACAGCGAGCAGTGCAGCCATAAATAACGCCTCACGAGTGCCAGATACGATGGCGATGTGCTGGGCCGGGTCGACAACACCTGCATCGAGTTCATAACGCGCAGTGAGCCAGTCGGCGATGGCGGCACGCAGATCGCTTGTACCATTGGGCGGCGGGTAGCGGCCCCACTCGGACATGTCTTGGGTCAGGATCGGGCCGATGAAGTCAGGGGCGGGGTGTTTCGGTTCCCCAATCTGCATATGAATGGGGTCGCAGCCGCCCGGCGGTGTTGTGTCGCCAAGCAGCTCCCGAAGTCGGTCGAACGGGTAATCGTTGAGTGAATCGAGTACGTCGTTGTGCATGCCAGGCGCGTATCCGTGACTCAAAGCAGAGCATATTTTACTAAAGTATTATCATAACCATATACTTATACGCATAAGCTAATAATCGACTCAAGAAAAATGCATCTATCGTCCAAGATTCAGAGCTGGATTTTCCATCTGATAATGGCTTATGGGGCGTAAAGTTGTCCTAAAACTCTATGGCAGCATCGTTTCAGGAGCGTTAGTGACGATTTTGGTGTGTTTGACGTAAAAATGGGCCCGGCAGACTTTCTGCCGGGCCCAGTGTCCCTCGAAGGTTGGGGGTTTAGGTCTGGGAGGTGAGGGGGTTAAGTGCGCTGTGAACCTCGCGCGAACTCGGGGTAGGCCTCGAGCCCTAGCTCGGCGGAGTCGAGACCGAGGTCTTCATCCTCATCGCTTGCCCGGATACCCATGGTGTATTTGAGCGCTAGCCAGACGCTAGAGCTGGTCACGTCCACAAAGATACCGATGGCGACGATGCCGATTATTTGAACCATCCGGTCACCGCTGCCGAAGATACCGACCGCCAGTGTGCCCCAGATGCCCGCCACCAGATGGGCGGAGATGGCCCCAACGACATCGTCGATCTTCATCTTGTCGAGCATTGGGATTGCGATGACCACAAGTGCGCCACCAATGGCACCAATAATAATCGACATCAGATGATTGGTCAGGTCTGGCCCAGCTGTGATCGATACAAGGCCGGCGATCGCGCCGTTGAGCGCCATCGTTAAGTCCACTTTCTTGTACATGGCTTGGGTCATAACCATTGCAGCGACCACCCCGCCTGCGGCTGCGAGGTTGGTATTTGTGAAGACAATAGCCATCCAGGTGGCGTCCACTGCGGACCCAAGCGCGAGCTGCGAGCCGCCGTTGAAGCCAAACCAGCCGAGCCACAGAACGAAGGTGCCCAAGGTCGCGAGCGGCAGGTTGGCTCCTGGAATTGGGTTTACTTGTCCGTCAGCACCATATTTTCCACGGCGTGCGCCTAGGATGATGGCGCCGGTCAGTGCAGCCCAACCGCCTACTGAGTGGACGATGGTGGAGCCTGCAAAGTCCGAGAAGCCCATCTCGGAGAGCCAGCCACCACCCCAAGTCCACGAGCCCTGAATCGGGTAGATGATCGCGGTCAACACGACGACGAATATCAGGAAGGGCCAAAGCTTGATGCGCTCGGCGACTGTGCCTGAGACGATCGAGGCTGCGGTGGCGACGAAAACCATCTGAAAGAACCAGTCCGACCCAACCGAATAGTTATTGTCTACGACCGCCGAAACGATTGCATCGGTTACCTCCTCGGCACCGAGCAGGGCAAGCTCCGCCTCAGACGGGTTATAGAGGAAGGAAATAGACCCCATGAACCCGTCGACATCAACGTACATGAGATTATATCCGACAAGGTAAAAGAGGATGCCCGCTATCGAGTAAAGGGCAATGTTCTTGAGGCAGATTGTGGCTGTATTTTTGGTTCGCACGAGGCCTGATTCAAGCATAGCGAACCCCGCCGCCATCCACATAACCAGCGCGCCGGAAAATAGGAACGAAAAGGTATTGAACACATATCCGGTCTCTGCCTCAACCGCTGCCATTGCCGCCGGCGCAGCTAGAAGCGCGGCGCAAGTCGCCCCAATTCCCAGCGCTACTTTAGTCGTCAATTGAAACATTTTTTGATAACTCCTTTGCCTAGAGAGCTTCTGGGCCGGTTTCGCCGGTGCGAATCCGCATGGCGCCAACGACGTCAACTGCGAATATTTTTCCATCCCCGATACGCCCAGTTTTCGCAGATCTCGCGATGGCCTCGATAGCATCATCAGCTTGGTTGTCGTCGACGACGACTTCGATCTTCACCTTGGGTAGGAAGCTCACCGCATATTCAGCCCCGCGATAGATCTCCGTTTGCCCCTTTTGCCGCCCGTAGCCCTTCACTTCGGTAACAGTCAGGCCCTGGACCCCAAGTTCGGTAAGTGCCTCGCGCACCTCATCAAGTTTGAACGGCTTGACCACCGCCATTAACAGTTTCATTAAAAGCCCCTTTTTGCCGAGCTGTTGACCACGACCGACTATTCGGCCGCGGTTCACTCGGAAGATTATTCAAGAAGCGTGCCAGATTTATGGAGCCGAAAGGCGTAGTAAAATCAAACGGTTGAGAATTTCGCCATAATTGAAACGCCGAAAATGTGCCTATTTTTTCAGCACAATAATTACTGTGGCTATTTTTTCATCATTTTATCCGAACGTTCTACAGCGAACGCGATCTAATCGGCCTAGACTTCCTGGCGTTAGCGGTCCAGTTTTCTTCTATGACCGCTAAACAAAGCATCACAGAGCTGCCTCACACGCAGACCGTAGAGGCGGCTATCGTCGGCGCAGGGATGGCCGGTCTGACTCTCGCCCATGCGCTGGCGGGTGCCGGGATTGAGGTTGCGGTGATTGACCGTGATGATCCGGCGACCTTTACTGATGCGGGCTTCGATGGCCGGACTACAGCGATCGCTGCGGGCAGCGCCCGGGTGCTCGATGGGATCGGGCTCTGGCGGGATTTGGAGGGGAAAGCCTGCCCGATCGACACGATACGGGTGAGCGACGGCGACGCGCTGATGTTCCTTCATTTTGATCACGCCGAGGTGGGTGACGATCCGCTGGGGCACATCCTAGAAAACCGGTATATCCGTCGTGCTCTGCTGGCCCGGGCGGTGGCTTCGCCAAACATAGAGATTTATGCGCCCGCCTCGATTGCCATGACAAACCGTGATCAGGGCGGTGCGGTGATCACGTTTGATGACGGCCGCGCCATCCGCGCGCGCGCGATCTTGGCCTGCGACGGCCGGCGATCTCGCCAGCGCGCGCACGCGGGGATCCCGGTCACCGAGTGGCGCTATGACCAGTCGAGTTTCGTATGCACCATCGCACACGAGCGCCCCCATCAGAATATCGCCCATGAACGCTTCCTGCCCGGCGGTCCATTCGCCGTTCTGCCAATGTGTGACCTCGAGACCCCGGTCGCGACTCCGTTCGGCCCGCTCTGCCATGCCGCCTCAATCGTTTGGAGCGAGACCAACGACCTAGTGCCGACGATCCGCGATTTGGACGATGGGGCTTTTATGGCCGAGCTCGCAAAGCGGGTTGGTGGGTTTTTGGGCGAGCTCACGCTGGTTGGACCTCGCTGGGTACACCCGCTGGGGTTGAGCCATGCTGCCCGCTACACCGACCACCGCCTAGCGTTGGTCGGGGATGCGGCGCACGCCATCCATCCGATCGCCGGACAGGGGCTGAATATGGGTATCCGAGATGTGGCGGCGCTAGCAGAGGTAATCGTGGATGCGCGTCGGCTCGGTCGGGACATTGGAGACCNTGACATCCTGGCGGATTACGAGCGCTGGCGGCGCTTTGACAACATGCTGCTGGCGACGGTAACAGACAATCTGACCCGTCTCTTCTCAAACGACATCGCTCCGGTGCGCGTCGCCCGCGACCTGGGCCTGGGCATCGTTAACGCGATCCCCGCGGCGCGAAAATTCTCTATGCGCCATGCCATGGGTGTGGTTGGGGATTTGCCGCGACTGGTGCGTGGTGAGGCGCTTTAGGCCAGAATTGCGAACAACGATTTGCGGTTAAGGGCAGCGCGACAGCCCACGAGTTTCAAGTTCGGACAGATATTGTTTCCACCATTGGGCGCGCATGTCTCCAAGTTCGCGCAGATAGGCCCAGGTAAACAGGCCGGTGTTGTGCAGGTCGTCGAAGTGGATGCGCACGGCATAGTTTCCGACCGGTTCAATCTCTATGATTCCTACATAGCGGCGACCCGGCACGATCTGGCGTTCGTCAGCACNATGACCACGGACCTCNGCTGAGGGGCTGTAGACGCGCAAATACTCTGCCGGCAGCTCATGTGTGACGCCGTCGTCGAAAGCNACGATGAGTGTTTTCTTGTCCTTGCTGTATCGAAGGTCGATTGGCCAGGGCTCGTCCAAAGTGCTCTCGCTCGGGCTAGGTACCGTCGAGTTGGCGAGCCTCATCGGCCAGCATGATTGGGATCCCGTCGCGGATTGGATAAGCGAGGCCTGCTTGTTTGCTAATTAGTTCCTGCGCCGCTGGGTCGTAATCCAGCGGGCCCTTGGTCAGTGGGCAGACGAGAATCTCCAATAGCTTCGGGTCAACTTGCACCGTGTTCGTATTTGTTCCTGCGTTGGTGTCAACCATAACGCCCCCTTAGTTAAGCGCAGTGTTGCCGCTGTCGCTATCGGCCCGCAAGGCGGACTCGACGAACCCTATCAGAAGCTTGCAGCGTTGCGCGATATCATCGGCTTCCAGNAATACCTGCTTCTCTGCCGAGTCGAACGGGCAGACCATGGACAAAGTGGTCACCAAGCGTTCATCCGTCGTCTTAACTAATGCCTCCCAGTCGGCGCTAATGTCTTGTTGTTCAAAATATGCCTTGAGTGCGTTTAGAAGACGGTTGCGTTCGATTTCCTGGTTTTCGTTAGGCTCTAGGTCGCCGATGAATGCACCAAAGTCCGGCCGTACACGCCGATAGCCGTTGTGCTGTTCCAGCTCCTCGCTGATGCCGAAGCGGCATACGCCGCACAATTCAATTAGGTAGCGGCCGTCCCCGGTTTCCTGAAAGCCGGTGATGCGCCCTGCGCAGCCAATTCTGTATAGATCGGTTCCATTAGGCGAACTCAGACCAACAGTGCCGTCGGTGGCAGGCTGTATGATGCCTATCATCCGGAGCCCGGCCAAGGCTGCATCAACCATCGCCAGATAGCGCGGTTCAAAAATATTTAGTGGCATGGCGCCACGCGGCAACAGTAGGGCGCCGTTCAGAGGAAACAATGGCAATTCGCCGGGAAGCGTATTTCTTGCAGAATCCAAAGATGAAACCGGTGTGTCTGTGATCATGAGAAAAGGATTGAGGAGAGCTTTCGCCTACCGGCCACCGTGATCTCGTCTGTTGGGCCCTGGGCGTCGAAGATTTTGAGCAGTTCGGTGCGGGCTGCGTCCTCGTTCCATTCGCGGTTTTGACGAATAATCTCGAGGAGTGCGTCGATCGCTACTTCTGGATCGCCCGCGGCGAACGATGCAACCGCGAGGTCGAACCGAGCCTGATGGTCGACTGGGTTTGCCTCGACCTTGGCGCGAAGTGCGTTGATCTGGCCAGCATTCGCAGAGCCGGCCTCCGCGAGCTCGACGGCGGAAATCACGCTCTTCAGTTTCTCGCTCGCGCGGGCATCGTCTCCGGCGCCGTCGATCAGCTCGCGTGCCTTGTCGATGGCGCCGCCCTTTACATAAGCTCTTGCCATGCCGGAGAGGGCACGAAGATTCTCGGGCTCCTGGTTCAGGGTCTGAGCATATAGTGCGCCGGCGCTATTGATGTCGCCGCTTTCCATGGCGGCGTCGGCGGCGTCAAGCGCCTCGTCTAGTGGCGAGGGTTCAGCGCTGCCTGCACCCCCATGGACTTGGACGATCTGGTCAACCCATGCTCTGATCTGGCTCTCGGGCAGCGCTCCTTGGAAGCCGTCAACGGGCTGGCCGTCGCGGAAGGCATAGACGGTCGGGATCGACTTAATCTGTAACTGGGCGGAGATATCCGGGGCCTTGTCCACGTCCACCTTGACGAGTCGCACGCCGCCCCCCGCTTCCATGACTATCTTTTCGAGAAGTGGGGTTAACTGCTTGCAAGGGCCGCACCATGTAGCCCAGAAGTCCACGATGACTGGATATTCGCGTGAGGCCTGTATGACGTCGCGCATAAAGCTGTTCTGGTCGGCGTCGATGATTACGGCAGTGTCGGATGGCTGTGCGCTACCCACATCGAGCGTCGTCCTGTGCATGTCATCNGGGTTGGTCTGGGTTGGGTCCATTGTGGAAACTCAGTTCTGTTGGTTTGTGTCGGCCTAACAATCAGAAGATGGAGCCTTGATCACCCTCTATCAAGCCCCGAATTTGACGGTCGGGTGCGACCGGAATCAGGCGAAATCGATCAGCATAGCTGCATGACCGCATGAATCGAGGAAAAGTAATAGGTCGTTCCGATCTATTGAGGCGGTAGCCTCGTTGTGGAGCGGGTGGGTATTAATCTAATCATGGTCGAGGATTACGCTGCCGAGGATCATTTTAACCGCCCCACATGGATCGTTTGTATCGGCAAATGGTGTGACCGAACCTTGGGCAACCCCGAGAGGGGCGGCGACCAGATCAGCGCTGCCGAAGCTCAGAATTCCTTTCGTCCCTAGCGTGTGACGAAGGGCCGTTAGGTTGATGATGGTGTCTTCGAGCACGGTCACCAGCCATTGGTGGCGCTTCTTATAGCGAAGAAACAAGTTTTTGGTGTGGGCGCCGGGTATGGCGCCACGCAGCTTCCGGGGAGCTGCTAACGCGTGCAATGCTGGGTGAGGATGAATCTCGATCGGGATTCCGAGATTTCTCAGTCTGAGGATAAGGGGGCCTCGGTGGAATTGGTATCCGTTGTGACCGTGTTCGGATTGAGAATCAGGCTTGCAGCATACAGCGGGTTTGGCCACTGCTGGGTAGCGGGGGCCCAGTGACCAGGAATCGACCGTGGGCAGTTGATAGACACTTGAAATCGAACGCCGGTTGCGGTTATGTCCGGCATTCTTAATGCGGGAATAGCTCAGTGGTAGAGCATCACGTTGCCAACGTGAGGGTCGCGAGTTCGAATCTCGTTTCCCGCTCCAGTTTCGAAAGGGCCCGGGTGGATCTCCCCCGGGCCCTTTTTNGATAACTGTTTCTGGCACCATTACTTGAGAGATTGGAACGAAATTAAATCCCGTTTCGCACTTGTACGGGGACATTAGACAGCCCTAGGCTGAACCTGTGTATGGCTTAGGCATATGGGGTTTTAAAAAAGTATTTCGGCTAATTTTCGATCGCGTGATATCGCGGCGTGCCACCTGGGAGGATAAACAGAATGGAATTTGTAGACACGAAGCGCCTGACCAGTGCCGGCGCAAAAATGATGGTAGCTGCTGCTATCGCTAAGGCCGAAGAATTTGGGATCGCGGCGACGGTTGTCGTTGTAGACGCTGGCGGACATCCAATGATATTGGAGCGCATGGATGGCGGTCGGTTCCATACAGTGCACTCGTCGACCACCAAGGCGGTTACGGCGTCCTCGAACAAGCGGATTACTACCACCGAGGGTGCGCANGGACAGGATCTTGACACGCTTCATGCGATCGGCCTGACCTTGGCTGCCGGTCCTGAACGCTGGACCGCCATGGAGGGCGGATATCCGATTATACTCGACGGCGAATGCCTCGGCGGAATTGGCGTCAGCGGTGGCGACTGGCAGCAGGATGCAGATATTGCGGCGGCCGCACTAAAGGCAGTTGGNATTTCTATATAAATAACAATCACCACGAAAAGAATCTGGGAGGATTCCAAAATGAACACTTTCCGCACATTGATTGCCGGCGCAGCGGCGCTCGGCCTTGCCGCGTCAGCAACGCCGGCCCAAGCGTTTCCAGACGGCCCCGTCGAGTTTGTCATTCCCTTCGGCGCTGGAGGGGGTGCTGATATTGAAGGCCGTCTTCTGGCCAAGAAGATGGGTGAAATTCTTGGAGTGCCCTTCACGCCCGTCAACCGACCCGGCGGCGGCGGCGCGGTAACATATACCTATATTAAAAACTCCAAGCCAGACGGGCAGACGGTCGGGTGGAATTCGACCTCGATCCTTACCACGACCAATCTGGGTAATACGGATTTTGCTTATGACGCAATGGACCATGTGGGCCGTGTCGAGTTTCAACCCCAGCCCTTCGCTGTCAAAGGCGATGCCAAGTGGAACACCTTCGCAGAGTTTGTTGCCGACTGTAAGGCAGCGCAGGGGACCCTGAAGGTTGCTAACTCTGGCACTGGAAGCTCGACCCATGCGGGCGCGATACAGCTGATGGATGCAGCTGGTTGCAAGGTTGTGCATTTGCCAAAGGGAATCAAGGGTCGCAACAAGTCTGTCCTGAATGGTGAGGCCGATGCAATGATTGCACCGTTGACCGGCGCCGTAAGGTTGACCAAGGCGGGCAAGCTAAAGATTCTTCTGATGCCTACGGCTGAGCGGAGCCCGGTCTTCCCGGATGTGCCGACTGCTAGGGAGGCCGGCTATGACGTCGCTCTCGACCTGTTTCGCGGTCTCTCGGTCGCTCCGAACACACCCGCTGATATTAAGGCGAAGCTGGCCGACGCAATGGCCAAGGCTGCTAATTCGCCTGAGTTCAAGAAGCTTGCGGCAACTAAGGGGTTTACCGTGGCCCCGCTAGATCATAAGGCGTTTGAGGCCATGCTCGCGGCTGAGAACACTAAGGTAAGAGCGATCTTCGCCAGCGCGGGGCTCTTGAAGACAAAATAAAAAGCGGGCCTGTCCGGGACAGCTGTTCCGGATAGGCCCTGAACCCACCGGTGCTGGCCGCGGCTATCATCTACCCTCCCACAAACGTCTGTGGATATTATGCGTCGTCGAAACATCATCGCCGCACTCGTGCTGCTCGTGATTGGTTTGGGATACGGGGTGCTGACCTCCCAGCTGCCTACGCGCAGTCTCCCGGACACACCGGGGCCACCTTTTTTTCCATGGATTAATACTATCGTCATCCTGTCTCTGTCGGCGACGCTTCTCTTGCAGGGGTTGGTGGGTGCTGGCGGATCGACGCCGTCCTTTGCTGGCGCCCGATGTCGCACTACCTGGGCACTCGGCGCTTTCGTTGTTTATCTAATGGTTCTGCCAGGTCTGGGCTTTATTGTTTCGACTGCACCGTTCTTCGCTGCACTGATGATTTTGTTTGGTGAGTTGAGGCTGCTGCGGGTCGCCGTCGGCGCCATACTCGCGACGTTGTTCCTCTATCTATTATTCCGTCATGGCTTCGGCGTGTTTCTGCCTGCTGGCCTGCTCAAGGGAATTGTTCCGTGAGCCCTGATGTTCTTGCGGGCATTGCGCAAGCCTCGGGTTTCTTCGTTCTGCTGACGACGGCTGTTGGGGTATTCATTGGCCTGACTGTTGGCATGATCCCAGGGATGACTATCAGCACCGGGATCATTGTTTTGCTTCCGGTTACTTTCGTGCTTCCGGCCGATATTTCAATCGCATTGCTTCTCGGCCTCTATGTTGGGGGCATGACCGGGGGCAGTTTCTCAGCGGTTCTACTAAACATCCCCGGTACACCATCGGCCTCGGCCACTGCGCTGGATGGATATCCTCTGTCCGTAAATGGCGAAGCGGGCCGGGCGCTAGGCATCGCCATAACCTCGAGCTTCATCGGCGGCATCATTAGTTTCTTATGTTTACTGTTTATTGCTCCTTTACTGGCCGAGGTGGCGCTAAGTTTTCGTACCGAGGACATGTTTGCACTCGTTTTTTTCGGCCTAACGATTATCTGCAGTTTTGCGTCTCAATCTCTGGTCAAGGGGCTATTGTCGGGTGTCATCGGGCTCGCGATTGTTACCATCGGCCAGGACCCGGTGATGGGGACCCAGAGATTCACGTTCGGCGAGGTCAACCTGATTGGCGGCATCCATTTTTTGACTGCGATGATTGGCTTGTTCGCGATTCCGCAGTTAGTTAGCAACTTGGCTGACGCGGCGGGTGGTACGGCGCGTATCCAGACAAAGCTGAAATCCGTGCTGCCGCACCTTCGCGATCTAAAGGCGATTAGGGTGCCTGTTACGATCGGCTCACTAACTGGTGCTTTCTTGGGAATTCTGCCGGGCGCGGGCGGACCAATTGCGGCGTTCATTAGTTACGACTATACGCGACGCATTTCGAAGCATCGCGAAGAATTCGGTAAGGGCGCTGTAGAGGGTGTGGCTGCGCCCGAGTCGGCAAACAACGCTGTAACGGGTGGTGCGCTTATCCCGATGATGACCTTGGGTATTCCCGGCGACCCGGTAACGGCGATTCTTATCGGAGCGCTTATCATTCACGGTCTTGCGCCGGGCCCGTTAATGTTTACTGAGCGGGGTGACTTCGCCTTCGGTCTGATATTTTCGTTTTTCTGGGCAAATATCTTCAACTTCATAATTGCACTAACCGCGCTCCGGGTTTTGGTCAAGCTTCTGGCCGCGCCGCGGTCTTTGCTGATGCCCACGGTAGCGGTGCTGTGCGTCATCGGCAGCTTTGCGCTGCGCAATAACTTCTTCGATGTTTATGTGATGCTGTTCTTCGGGCTTGTGGGGTTGGCCATGCGTTGGTTGGACATGCCGGTGGTGCCGCTCCTGCTTGCGCTCGTCCTCGGCGTGCCGCTGGAGGAGAATCTGCGTGTTGCGCTCACTTCTTCCCAGGGTGACATCTCGATCTTCTTTTCTTCGCCAATCGCCCTGACCTTTCTTGCGCTGTCGGCGCTGTCCATTATCTGGTCGCTGCGCGCGGCCTGGCTGCGCCAGAGGGCGTCGCCCCCATCCCCCAAGGAGAGTTCCCCATGAGCACCAAACCCCTTCGCGTTGCCTCCGTCGGCCTTGGCTGGTGGTCGGATGTTCTGGCTGATGCAGCTGGCCGCACCGGCGGGCGGGTCGAGATTGTGTCCTGCTTTACTCGGTCAGAGGACAAGCGCCAGGCGTTTGCCGCAAATTATAATTGTGTGTCGGCGACCAGCCTTGACGAGATCCTGAACGACGGCTCAGTCGATGGGATTATCAACACAACGCCGAACCATGTACATCTGGAGACGACTGCGGCGGCGGCTAGGGCCGGGAAGCATGTTTTTCTGGACAAGCCAGTGGCCAACACTATTGGAGAGGCTCGCGCGATCACCAAGGTCTGCGCCGATGCCGGCGTAGTTCTGTCGGTCGGCTATCAGCGCCGTCGGGAGAGCCACTTTCGCTGGATCCAGGATAAGATCTCATCCGGCGAATTCGGTACCCTGGTCCAAGCCGAAGCCAATATCAGCCGTGACCGGGCCGGTAAATTCGAACTAGGCCACTGGCGCTACACTGCTGAGGGTATGCCCGGTGGTGTGATGCTGCAGATCGGACTTCACTATGTGGACGTGTTGACCATGCTACTGGGTCCGATCGAAACCGTATCGGGCATGGCTTCCCAGTTGGTTTTGCCTGGCGACAATCCGGATGTGGGCACGCTGATGATGAAGCATGACAATGGTGCGGTGTCTTCGCTGTCAACCAGCTATGCGTCGGCGTCCGAATATTACGTAATGAATGTTTACGGAAAAAAGATGAGTGCTTATTACAATTTGTTCGACGGCCTAAGGTGCTTAAACCAGGGCGATGCTAATCAGACATCGGTGGCGGTTCAGAAGAATGACGCGATTGCAGAACAACTAATCGAGTGGGCGGATGCAGTCTCGGGTGGTGTCGAGCCGGAGGTTGGCGGTGAGAGCGCTATGACTTCGCTTGCTGTAGTTAAAGCGGGTATTAAGTCGGTTGCTGAGGGTCGGCACGTGACGGTCGCTGAGGTTCTTGCGTCCAACGACTAATGTCTCCAACGAAAAAGCCCGGCCTTGAGGCCGGGCTTTAAGGAGTTAACGTTTTTCAAACGCTAACACCCGTCTTCGAGCCATTTCGACGGGCTACGGCTTTCGTAGATTTTCTGGCCCATCCGGCAGAGTAGGTTGAACATTTGAAGTCTCCATAATTGATTTACCTGTCGTTGGTACGCGGCAAAGGCCTACTTAGATGCGCTTTTGGCGCAGGGCACCGGTGTGTGTTTCGCATTTGAAACGCTAGGGTATTGATCCGTTTCGGTGACAGGCGCGTACCAAAGTCATTCGATTACAGGAGACATCAATGCTTGAATTGTACCGCACAGTCATGGACTCAGACCGTAACCCGCTTAACGCACTGCCGCGCGCGCAGCGCTTTCAGATCATGGTGGTCCTTAGCATGATGTGGACATGTGTTTTTTGTTCGGCTGCGGGGCTTTGGTTCTGGTACGGCGAACTTATTTTTATCCATGTGCTCGGGGCCCTCGGCATAGCTATGACAGGTTTGACGTTCCACTCTTCTTCCAAGCGGGAACCATCCCTTAACGGTTCGGGGGCGATTGGGTCGGCGCAAAATAGTGACTTCTAGGCCGGTTGGGTGGATCGCAAACCGCCGTTCCGCAAGCTCTGATTGTTATGAAAAGCTTTGGTTCAGGCCTGAATGTCGCAGTAGCGGGTGCGACAGGTGGTATCGGGAAAGCACTTTGTGCTCAACTCGTTGCGATGCCATCAGTCAATCGCTTGTATTCTCTGTCGCGTGTCCAAAACGCTGACGCCAACAGTATTTATTTCGATTTGACCGTTGAATCGTCTATCGCTGCTGCAGCGGAAGCGATCAAGGACAGTGCGGGGGTGCTCCACTTGGTGGTTGTCGCAACCGGGGTACTGCATGACGGGGCTACTTTTCAGCCTGAGAAGAACTGGCGTGGTATCAATCCGGAAAACTTCGAGCGTGCGTTCCGTGTGAACGCAACAGGCCCGGCACTTGTGGCAAAATATTTTCTTCCGCTCCTCGCGCGTGACCGAAAAGTCGCATTTGCTGCACTATCCGCACGTGTAGGAAGCATATCCGACAATGACCTTGGCGGCTGGTACGCCTATCGCGCTTCAAAGGCGGCGCTAAGCATGCTTATCCGGGGACTATCGATAGAGTTGGCACGGCGATCACCCGACGCGCTGTGCGTTGGGTTGCACCCCGGGACTGTCGACACGGGTTTGTCGACTCCTTTCCAGAGCAATGTTCCAAGGGAGAGTTTGTTCTCTCCGGATTACGCGTCGGCGCGTTTGTTAGAGGTTCTGGATGCCCTGACTGCCGCCGATACGGGCGGAGTTTTCGCTTGGGACGGAGCTCGGATTCCCCCCTAATATCGTGCTCGAGGGGGGCGATTCCTGTCTAGGATAGATCCAAATATTACCCGCAGACGTAGTCAAAGTATCAAAACCGTGAGCCATGGAGGTCCTCATTAATCAGGCCGCCTTTAACACCGAAAAAATTGTCCGCGATGCGTTCGACGGGAATGTCCTGTCGCGTGAGCGTGAGATGGAACTAGCGATTGCGTGGCGTGATAGCCAGGATCAAGAAGCTCTGGACACTCTTGTGTCAGCCTATCTCCGCCTTGTGGCCTCAATATCTGGAAAGTATGCCCGCTTCGGCCTGTCGCGGGATGATCTTGTACAGGAGGGGGTTTTTGGGCTGCTTCAGGCCGCACAAAAGTTTGATCCAGAGCGCGGGTTCCGGTTTGGCACCTACGCTGGCTGGTGGGTGCGCGCAGCCATTCAGCGTTACATGCTCGACAACTGGTCGATAGTAAAGTTTGCTACCTCACACAACAGGAAGAAGCTTTTCTTTGATTTGCGGAGCGCGCTGAAGAAGATCGAACACGCTAGCGGCAACCCTTCGGGCGTTTCCTTGATTGATACGGCCGCGGCCCAATTAAGTGTAGAGCCCCACGAAGTCGAGGCGCTGATGCCAATGGTGAGGGGCCAAGATATGTCCCTTGATATGCCCAGGGGCGAAGATGGGAGCCTGAGCCTATTGGAGCTGCTCGAGGACGAGACGGGGTGCACCGAAGAATCAGTTACAATGGCAAACACGGCACGTGCGCGTTCGCGTTGGCTCAAATTGGCGCTGAACGACCTCCAGGACCGAGACGCCCATATTGTTCGCCGCCGCTATTTAGGGGAGGAGAGGGAAACTCTTTCGGCCATTGCCAAAGAGCTCGGGGTAACCAAGGAGCGTGTGCGGCAACTCGAGGTTCGCGCGCTAGCTCGGATCCGCAAATTTCTAGAAGAGAATTTCCCAGGAACGATCGACGAAATTATTTCGCACTGATTCTTTCCTTCATTATGGCGCCGAGGTAGTCGATCTTCCCGATATTGACGCCTTCGGCGCGGAGAATGTCGTAGGCGGTTACGGTGTGGAAATAAAAATGTGGTTTGGCAAAATGGATTAGATATTCCTGCGCTGGGAAAGTCACCTCACCGAGTCGGACTTTGAGCGTGATCGGTCGGTCCGGATCGCCCTCAAGCTGGTCCTGTGTTATTGCACCAATGAATTCGCGTGCGACGGAAATCCTCTTCCGAGCAGAGGCGATGTTTGTGTCGGGTTCGGTTGCAAGGTCCGGTGGCGCGAGGTTGGCGAGGCGGGCCATAGCGACGGCGGAATGCTCGCAAAGCCAGAGAACTTGTTGGCCTAGGGTAAACATATCGGGCGCCAGGCGCCGTTGCATCAGGACTGCCTCGTCGAGGCTGTGCTCTGCGACGAATGCGGTCGCTTGTTCGAATATATAATCGAGATTGGCTAGCATCTGCCCGAAGACTGGGGCTGAGATGCGATGCATGGAAAATGCCATAAGGACCGCCGGTGTTTAGTCGAATCTGAAGCCGATGGTGCGGCAGCGGAAGTACAAGCCCCCATCCTGGATGACCAAGCTTAGCATGGGCGTGCTTCCCTCGTTGTGATGGCTGTGAAGTTCGGCGGGAGGGGTGATCATCAGAGCATATTGGTGCCAGTCGATACGATTTCCCTCGACCAGCGAATAAACATTATCTGCCTCGATGGGTAGGGTCAGTGCCACGGAGTTGTGGCGGTGGGGGCGCTGCACGCTGAGGGGGTCGAGCGTATTCATGGCGAGCTTAATCGACGGATGGGCGGCGTCGGACTTGCCGTTGCGTTCACTGGTCAGGTGCAGGGCCCTGCCGGTGCGGCTGGGATCAGAATCTTGTTCGTCGCGGACCCGGCCCATCTCGGCCAGGACATCTGCCATCGGATAGCGTACGGACCGGGCTGGGGCGTTTTCGGGAAAGGGTGCGGCGAGTCCATGGAACGCTAGCTCTGGCTCGTTGGTAACCTGAAGAAGCACCGCTCCGTCTGCGCCGCCAACGAGCCGGGTCTCTCCCCCGCCGGGCAGTGAGAAGACGTCCCTTTCTGTCCAGCTGAATGTCTCACCACCTTTGGTGGCTTGTCCATCGCCAGAGATAACGAAATAGAATTCGCCGCTGGCGCGAAATGATCCGACTAGTGCCTCACCGCCAGCAATCCGGGCGTAGCGGGCTAGCATTAGTGGCGTGGTCGCGGCCTCGTCAAGCCCGATCTTTGCGCCAATATCAAGGGTGATCCATGCCGTCGGCGCGTTGGGTGCCATGGCCCGGTCGCGTTCCGCGACGAAGGCCATCTGCGGGATGGTGGGACGCTCGACGTTGAAGATGTTCGCCGGGCTGTAGTAGCGCGCTCTATCGATCACGTCCTTATTTGTATCGTTCGTTCCGGCTGTTCCGTCCATGATTAGCCTCCCTGATAGCTTCCCAAGTCTAGTGGAAGCGGGGCGGCGGACCAATCCTCTTGACCAGCGGCCCGCTGCCGCCTTCACTGTAACCTTAGGGGGTGGAACATTAAATGCCTGATAGAAACACGTTCGTTTCCGCCGGCGCATCAGAGTTGAAATTGCGTGCAGCGGCGTTGGAGCCGGATCTCGTTGCGCGGGCTGCTGCGACGGAGGCTCTGCGCCGCCTGCCGGACGAGACAATCGCTGAGCTGAAGGTGACCGGGCTACACCGTATCTGCCAGCCCGCACGTTTCGGAGGTGCGGAGGCGTCGCTGAACGAGGCCTGCGATATTGTAGCTATGTTGGCGCGCGGCTGCAGCTCAACCGGCTGGGTAGTAGGCGTTTACACCGACCACCAAATCCTGATTGGGATGTTCGATCCACGTGCGGCCGATGATGTGTGGGGTGAAAACCCTGACGCCCTAGTTTCTGCTGGGTTTACCCCGGGCGGAAAGAATGAACGGGTTGATGGTGGCTGGCAGATCTCCGGCAGCTGGGATTGGTCGAGTGGCTGTGATCACGCAGACTGGCTGATTCTGGGGTGCCTGCTGCCTACAGGAAAAGACGATGTAATCGAGCCGAATTATTGTGTCGTCTCGCGCGACGATGTGACCCTAGAAGACAATTGGCATGTGATGGGATTGTCTGGGAGCGGTAGCAAAAGCCTACATGTTGAGAGTGCTTTTGTGCCGGATTATCGCGCATTGTCTTTTCGTATGGCAGGCGCGGGAGGCGCAGCTCGCGGGCAGACAGATGCGCCGGCGCTCTACCGGCTTCCACATCCGCCATGCGTTCCGTTCATGCTCGCCGCGCCGGCGCTAGGCATCGCGGAGAGCCTACTTGATTTAGTAATTTCGCAGATGGTTGAGCGTAGTTCGCGCGGAGTGGGTTTGGCAGAACATCAGACTATCCAGTTACATATCGCTGAGGCGGCAGCTCAGATTGATGCAGCGAGGCTAATGATGGCACGCGACACGGGCGAGGCAATGGAGGCGATGCGTGAAGGCCGTGAGCTGGGTGAGATGGAGCGGGTACGCAACCGCCGGGACCAGGCCTATCTGGTGCGCGAGTGTCGGGCTGCGGTGGACCGGCTGTTCACCACGCTGGGCGGAGACGGTATTTTTTTGGACAATGCGCTGCAGCGGAAGTTCCGTGATATGCATGCCATTAGTGGCCATTTCGCTCTCAACTGGGACGTCGCCGCTACCACCTATGGCCGAGTAACGCTGGGCCTTGAGTCGACCACACACTTGAAGTAACCAGCATTTCAATGCCCTGCGCTATGTATGCTTTGCTGCGTCCAGATAACGCGTGTTGATATAATGCTCGGGCCCGTGCAGGTCATCGGGGGCGGTGCCGAATTCGCGCCGCAGATCGAGCACTGTGGCGATGCCGGGCATATCGAAAGCTCCATCCCGGCGCATGCCGGTCGCTTTATCGAAAAACACATCGCAGGCCGCGGCAGCTATTGTCCGGGGCATTTGGGGCATTTTCTCTGCGAGTATATCAAGGGCGCGGTCTCGGTTGGCAGGTTCGTAGAGCCAGCTAACCGACTCCAGCCAGCCGGCAATGAAGTGTGAAAGATCTTCCGCATTCTCTTCGGCCCATGCAACTCGTGCGCCGCCAACGATTCCCTGATATGAGTTAAGAACGTCTGCCGCGCGAGCCAGAACGTGATGGCCCTTTGACGCGCCCATTATTTCGAAAGGTGTAACCTGCAGCGTACCTTTCTGTTCGGGGTGCTCCATCATCGATTGCCAGCGTTGCATAACACCGCCTGTAGACATCCACTCGATATCGTTTTCGTCGATACCGTTCAGTGCCAGCATACGACGGAGCACGAAGGCAAAACCGGTGGTCAGTGCATCGGCGGTGAGAATCTTGCCGGGTAGGTCGGCAAACGAGGTGATGTCCTCCTGGACGACGAAACGCAGGAAGGCGTCGTCGGAGCCCATGAAGGCGAATAGGTTGGTGTCACCCTCGGCTGGGACCTCCCCCTGACCCTCTTTGTAGGCGATGATGTTATCGATCGCTGTGAGCACGATGTCGAATTTGCCTGCCGCGACCCCGGTTAGTTGTTCAACCGAATTGGGTGTGAAAACAATTTCGAGGTCGATCCCGCGTCTGGAAAAGAAGCCCATTTCTTGGCCGGCCCATATGGGGATGTTGATAGCTCCGGGAAATACGTTAATTTTTAGCGTTCGCATTTTTCCCCTTTGGCTCTGTGCGTGTTCAGAAAAGAATTTTGAGTATTGTGTTATGAATGAAGTAACCACTATCTCATATGCTGGCCGACATACAATCGACGTAGTGCCGGGTCGTGCTCTGCGGCTCAGTGATGGTAACTATCCAGTGTTTATGCCGCCTCCGCGTAGCGCGGTTGCGGCGCCGGATGATTGCCTGCTGTTTTTGCGCTGGCTGCATCTGAGCCTTTTGGGTGTTTTCGAAGTTGCTCCCCGTCGTTGGATTGACAACTATTTTGATGCAGTCATTTCGCACGCCGATTCTGAAAAGGACAACTTATTGGAGCCTGCCGGTAGCTCGGATGTTGAGAATGGATACAGGGCTTGGTGCTACGCTGCTTATCGTCCCCTGATACATGCATCGTTTATTCTGGCTGGCCGAGAGGTCAAGGCGCCCATAATGTTTTGGCTAGCTGATGGTCCCTATTGTCCAACAACGGGTGTTCCGCCACAAACTAAGCTCCTGGATCATTTGTCTGGCGTTGTGGCGCCTCACCATCCTTTCGTGCGCCGCCCCCTCGCCGGCCTACTTTGTTAGACTAAATATTTAGTTCTAAGCAGTAGAGGCCACCTGCATGCCGATCGACACAATAAACGGTCCGGTTCTCATCCACATACACGTCATTGATTTGGGCAGTTGCGACCGGTGAGTTATCTGGTTTGGGGGGCACAAAATAGGCGACCTCCTTGGGCTGATAAGGATTTGATACGTCAAAAACCCTAAGGCCGCCGTTGAAAAAGGTACCAAAGATCAGATCATCTGACTGGAAAGATGGCCCCGGACGGTTTTCATGCGTGTTATGGGCGCCGAAGCGGCCGCCACGGCCGCGGAAGTCGTCTAGCGGCGGCATTGGGAAGGTTCCGATTGGTATCAGATTGTCCTCCTGCCGCGCGTCTACCACCCACGCGAGTTTTGGCCAGTCCACGCCGTCGTCGCGCACACATTCATCCGTTATAATGAGAATATCTTTGCTAAATAGCGGCAGTACGGTATGTGCGAAACCTGGGTAGGGCGGGTGAGGGTTCCACTCACCTATTACCTTTGGTTCTGCTTTGTTCGAAATATCCATAATAAACGATCCGCCATCTAGATAGGCTAGATAAAGCCTATCAGGTCGCTCCGGGTAAACGTTGGTATTGTGGGCTCGAAAACCGGAATCAAATACTGGATGACGTGTCGGGGGTGGCGCTTCGTCCCCTTCACGCGTCCCCGGGTACCACCAACGGCCCGCTTCTATGGGGTTTGAGGGGTCCCGCACATCTATGCAGCGGTAGAACTGATCATCGTTTGGGTTTGTTGGCACAAAGTCGTTAGATCCACTGGCACAGTGCACATACTCTCCGTCAACAAACCAGACTTGGTGAACCCCTCGTGAGTGCGGCCCTGAACAGTCGAAGAAGGAGATTGACTTTGGATTCTCAGGTGTCGCGATATCGAATAGCTCGACGCCCACCTTTTCCATGTTTACGCCTGGTGTTTGATAGGCAACAGCCATGATGTCTCCGGTTACCTCAAGCGAGTTAGACCGCATCTCCATGACCGGAAGATCAGTTTGAATTATTACTTTCGGACTTTTTGGGTTTGTAACGTCGACACCGGTGAAGTTCTTGGGGGCAGACTCATGAGCGAGCCAAAGGATTCGCCGTCCGTCCCCCGCCACTTGCATTGAAATTCCCTCGCCCATACCGCCGAAACCGACAAGGTTATCTTCAGACAGCAAAGTCATATTATGAATTTCTGAGGCGGCCATTGACTGATCTCCTTTGAATTTATTCTTTTTTATTTTTCTACCATCTATCTGAATTATAAGCTCTTTTGTTTTGCTTCATAAATTGCCTTCCACACCCGCTCGGGCGTGGCAGGCATGTCGATGTGGCGGATGCCTAGCGGCTTTAGTGCATCGCAAACCGCGTTCATGACCGATGGTAGGGCACCCACGGTGCCGGCTTCGCCGGCGCCCTTTAGGCCCATCGGGTTGTTCTTCGATGGTATATTGTGTTCGTGCACGTCAAAGTATGGAAAGTCATCGGCCCTCGGCATTGTGTAGTCCATGAAGGACCCTGTAAGCAACTGGCCGCTAGCCGGGTCATAGACGACGCGTTCAAGTAGAGCTTGACCTGCGCCTTGGACAACGCCGCCATGGATCTGTCCCTCTACCATCATCGGGTTGAGTGCGACCCCGACATCGTCGACCACGGTGTAGGAGATAATCTCTACTACGCCTGTCTCTGGGTCGATCTCGACCTCACAAGCATGTGCCCCATTCGGGTAGGTCGGGCCTGGTGGCACGATTATAGCTGTCTCCGACAGGCCAAGCTCCAACTCTTGGGGCATTCGCGCTGGCATATAGGCTGACTTTGCTACTTCGGTCAGGGAGATCATGCGGTCGGTGCCCGACACGGTAAAGATGCCATCCTCGAATTGGATATCGGCTGCTGCGGCTTCGAGCAGATGGGCCGCGATAAGGGTGGCGCGCGCGATGATTTTCTCCGATGCGCGCAGCAGCGCTGCGCCACCAACACTGATCGAGCGTGAGCCAAACGTCCCCTTGCCGTGGTGGACTAGGTCTGTGTCACCGTACTGTACGCGGATCGAATTGAACGGTATGCCCAGTGCTTCGGAAGCTATCTGTGCGAATGCGGTTTCGTGCCCTTGTCCATGGGAATGGGTGCCCATTAGCACCGATACACCACCGTCGGTATCGAACCGCACCGAGGCACTTTCCTCGTTTGGAAGTGGCAGGGGGCCGCCAGCGATCTCGATCACAATGGCGAGACCCATTCCGCGCATTTTTCCGCGCTTGGCAGCCTCGGCCCTGCGGGTCTCGAACCCATTCCTGTCGGCTGCCGCCACCACTCGTTCTAGGCATCCGGAAAAATCACCACTGTCGTAGGTAAATATGAAGCCGGTGTCGTATGGTAGGGCTTCGTTGGGGATTAGGTTTCGGCGGCGAAGCTCAACGGGATCGATATCTAAGTCGAATGCGGCTGCATCGATCAGCCTTTCGAGCCCATAGGAAGCCTCGGGTCTACCCGCCCCACGATACGTGGCGGTAGGGCTCGTGTGGGTAAAGACACCGCGCGCCTCAACATGCAAATGAGGAGTGGTGTAGACGCCCGAAAGTCCACCGAGATTATTGGTTGGTGAGTGGGGGCCTGTATTGCTTAGGTAACCCCCGAGCGCCGCGTCGGTGGATACCCGTAGCGCCTGAAATTTGCCATCGGCGTCAAGCGCAAGCTCAGCCCGGGAGACATTGTCGCGAGCATGATAGTCACTTGACAGACCCTCGGTACGGGTGGCGGTGAAGCGGACCGGTCGGCCTAAGCGCTTCGCCGCCCAAAGGACCAGTGCATGCTCAGCAAACGGGCTGCCGCGCATGCCGAATCCGCCCCCCATGTCGGGTGAAATAACACGCAGTTTTCCCTCGGGAATTGCGAAAACATTTTTCGCAAGGTCGGATCGCAGGCGGTGAGGTGACTGGACACCGGCATATAAAGTGTAACGTTCCCCCAGCGGGTCGTAAAAACCGATCGCAGCACGCATCTCCATGGTGTTTGTAGAGACGCGGCTGATTTCATAGTCGAGCGCGACGACATGCTCGGCCTTGGCGAAGGCGGCATCGGTGGCGTCCTTATCGCCGATTGAGAACACAAAGCTCTCGTTACGAGGAACAGTCCCCCAGACCGATGGCGCATCTGGATTACGTGCCAAGCCCGTTTGGGTGATTGGTTTGCGTGGCTCATAATCAACCATAATCGCTTCAGCCGCGTCGACGGCCTGTGCGTAGGTCTCTGCGATGACAGCTGCGACGGCCATGCCAACAAGATGCACTTCATGGCCAGCGAGTAGCGGATAGGGGGGCTCAACCATGGGCGAACCGTCGCGCTGGTGACGTTTTACCCCGCAGGCCAACCCGCCAATTCCGTCTGCCACTAGGTCGGCATGGGTTAGCACAGCAACTACCCCTGGCATCGCTGCTGCGGCTTTAGTGTCAATATCGCGAACTGCAGCAGCAGCGTGGGGGGAACGCAGCACCGCCATATGAGCAGCGCCTGGAACCTTACGGTCGTCGGTGTAGTTGCCTCGCCCTGTCAGCAGACGACGGTCTTCCACACGCGGCACCGATTGTCCGACGCCAAATTCACGCATTAAAGACCCCGATTAATCGCCCGGCCTTTAGGCTCTCTGAAGAAACCATCAGTTGCCAAAGGCTAGGAGTCTCTTCCAGCTTCTTCGTTCGCCGCCTTCTCTTCGCTCGCTGCTAGCGCGGCCTCACCTTCCTCGACCGCTTTATCCCAAGCTTTGGGTTTGAACGAATAGTAGAGCGCGACAACAATCATGAAAATAATTAGGTCTGAAATCCAACGGCTGAAGATAAAGGATAATGGGCTATCATCCGAGACGACTAAAACGTTTTTCAATCCTTCTTCAGCTATCGGGCCCAAGATAATGCCCAGAAGGATCCCCGCAGGTGAAAAGTTATATTTGTGTGCTAGATAACCCACTATACCCATGGCGATCATGATCCAAACATCCCATGGATTTCCGCTCGCAGCAAAAGTGCCGACGACGCAGAAAATCATGATGATTGGCGCCAAGAGCCCGCGAGGGAACAGGGTGACATAAGCCATCACCCGCGCCAGAACGGCGGCAATTCCACCCATGAAGAAATTCGCGAGTATAAACCCCCAAATTACGGTGAAGATAACTTCCGGCGAATCCCTGAAGAGACGATCGCCAGGCTGCAGGCCATGGATCATAAGCGCCCCCAGGATAACCGCCGCAGATATGCCCCCCGGGATACCGAGAACAAACATTGGGATTAGTGATGTTCCAGTGACACCGTTGTTAGAGCCCTCAGTGGCGGCGAGCCCTTTTATCTCGCCTTCACCGAATTTATCGCCCGGTTTCCCGCGCTGAATTTCCCATGAGTAAGCAATCCACTGGGCAACGCTGCCTCCTGCTGCTGGCACCACACCCATAATCAGCCCTGTCACCCAACCACGGACAAGCGACCACCGGCAGTGCATAATTTCGCTTAATCTTGGCCAAATGTTCCAGCTTAACTTGGAGCGGCCAGATATGTTGGATAGGGGGCTGCCTTCGCAGAGGGTCAGCGCTTGCGCAAAGGCAAAGAGCCCTATTACCGCGGGCAGAATTCCAACCCCGGAGTAAAGTCCGTCCAGCCCATAGGTAAATCGAGGGAATGACGACGCAGAATCAACACCTACGGTGCTAACCAAGAGACCGAACAGGCCGGCAATTAGTCCTTTGAGCACCGAACCAAATGAAACCGCTGCGATCGCCGTTAGCCCCAACAGCGCGACCACAAAATACTCAGACGGACCGAACAGCAAAGAGACTTTGGCCAAAGGCGGCGCAAGATAAAGCAAAGCGAAGCCGCTTATCAGCCCGCCCATAACGGATGCAAAAGTTGACATGCGAATGGCTTCGATCGCACGGCCCCTCTTGGTTAACTCATAACCTTCAATTGATGAGGCTGCCGAGGCCGACGTACCGGGCGCGCGAAGCAGTATGGCCGTAAAAGACCCGCCATAGATCCCCGCAGCGTACGTTGACACCATCAGGATCAGAGCAGTTTCCGCTGGCCACTCGAACGAAATGGGTATCATCAATGCGATGGCCATCGGGGGGCCGAGGCCAGGGATTGCCCCGATTATAAGGCCAACGACGATTCCCACGAACATCGCCCCCATATTAGGAAGCGAGAGCACATTAATAAGAAAATCAAAACTTTCCATAACGACTAGCTTTCTCGGTCCTAAAAGAGAATCCCCTCAGGTAAATATGCATCTAGGGCTAGGGTAAAAAATGCATAAAGCACTGGGAATAATATTGCCGCAGTCAAAAATATGACCTTGTGGTTTCGAAGACCAACCATGTATGTGACAATAAAATAAAACACAAACGAGGATGTATAAAAGCCAACCTTTATAACGGCGATAGAATAAAGAATTCCGACTATAATGATGTAGAATGGCTTCCACGCCCGATATGAGAAATCAAATTTTACAGATCCCTCTAGGCGTTCAATATCTCGAGCCATAAAGGACCTTATAAGCATACCCAATGCCAGAACCATCGTTCCGATGGAGGCAAAATCTGGGAATGCATCGGACCGTCCAGGCCAATCTCTGGTCAAAAAATAAACTATTCCACCGGCAATAATTAAACCGATAGAAACAAGTCGCTCTGCCAATAATCTGGTCATTAAGACAGCTCTATATTAACGGTAGATTTATTAGCGCCACGCCCCGCCAAATATTCGACGGGGCGTGGTCAGACTAACCTATTTTTGATTTTCTACTGGACGTCTTTTTGTTTCCAGTATGCGGCCTGCTCCGCAACCTTTTGGCCGGCGCGAAGCATTTTCCACATGTCGTCACCCTTTAAGAACATCAGGTGATTTTTATTGGCCACTTCCTTGGCCATATATTCAGGATTGGTAATGGCTCGCTCAATGGCCGCGAGATATACTGCCCGCTTCTCTTCTTCAAGACCGTTTGCTGTGGCAATAGTTCTGCCAGCGTACGTGACATTCCTTTTGCCCGTTTGCTCTTCGAAGGTCTCAACGCTCGGCAGCATTCTCCATGGCTCTGGGTGCATAACGGCGATTGGGCGCAATTTACGTTCCAGAATACTGTTGATGTAGTAACCAACATTGGCGGCAACCATATCGACATGTTTACCCAGCAGGAGCTGAATCTTCGCGTTGTCCCCCTTGCTGGTCACAAACTTTGTTTGGAAGCCGGGAACAGCTTGTTGTGCGAACGCAACCCCGATGTGGTCGTCACTTCCGAGGCTACCTGGTGCAACGACCAGGGGTTGTTTGACCGCATAGTCGAGAACGTCTTGCAGGTTTTTAAAGCGTTCGTCATCCCACCGGACCAACCAGAGCCCTGGATCGTATGAGTGCCACGCAAGGAAGTTAAACGATTCTAGCGTTTCTTTTCTTTTCATCGCTGGATTCAGCATCGAAAAAATATGCGGGATATTCACAACAGCCAGTTTGTGATCGTCCTTTTTCTTGTTCCACTGGTTTGTAACTTGGCCCCATGAAACCCATCCGCCTCCGCCGGAGACATTCGTGACCTTAACGGGCACCCCAAGTTCTTCCGATAGGTACGGGGCAAAGAGCCGGAAGGTGCGATCTGCACCTCCGCCAGGCTTAAATGGAACCTGGAGTTGCACTGGTTTACTCGGGAAATCTTTGGCTGATACAGCGCTCGGTGCCACGAATGTGAACCCGATAACTGCTGCGGCTGCAACGGCAACTGGTGTAAGGAGTTTCATAACTAGGACCATCCCTGTTGTTTTTCTGATTTTGCGTTCGGAAATCGTATCGCCTTCGGCAGACTGACGGCAACAGTTTTTCACAAAAAGAGAATAATACATTATTCAGATAAATTAACCTACCAACTGAATTGCCCAGGTTTTTGTGGCCGAGCCTTATATAGCAAGGGGCTCGGCATTTAGAAGAACAGCAGAAAGTAAGCACGGTACCTCGGTCCGGTTTGACCAAGCGTGCAGGGTGCCGCGCTGAACGCAGGTGTCCCCGGCCCTCAGGCAGATCTCCTCTTGGTCGAGGATTAGCCAGACCTCACCCGATATTACAGTTATATAGTCGACTGATTGTGTCTTGTGCATGCCCGGGTGGTTCTGACCGTCCAGCCGTTCACCGGCCCCCATTTTCTCGAAGTATTTTTTCATGGTGTCGTAGTTGCGTTGGGAGTCCGGCGGGATTTCTACCACGCGGAAGACGGCGCCCCCGGCCGGTGGCTCAAGAATCACCTTATTGCTAACAGAATCGGCATTTCCCGCATTGTTTGCGGGTATCCCCCCTGTCAGCCAGATATCCGAAAGTCGGACATTGGGCTGGCCCTCTGGCGTGAGCACATGGCCCATCTCCGGGGTCATTGTCTCGTCCGTTATGGCTATGGATTTACCTTCGTCGTTGTGGCCGGTTATTACCCGGCGGATATTACGCGGCATGTTGATCTCCTCAATTTAGGTCGGGGCTTCCGCGGTCGCGCCAGTCGGCGGGCTTGGCAATTTTTGTGGTTAGTGCGCCGATACCCTCTACGTTGAGTTCAACGCTGTCACCATTCTCGAGATATCGGTTTTGCTCAATTCCGCAGCCGGTAGGTACCGTGCCGGAGCCGAACACCTCCCCTGCATAGATTGTCTGGTTAGCGCTCAGATGTTCGAGGACGCGCTCAAAGCGGTGGTCCATCATTCCGGTGTTGCCGCGGCTCCACTCTTCTCCATTGATTAGGGCGAACATATCCAGATCATATGGGTTCTTGATCTCGTCGGCGGTAACTATGCACGGTCCTAAAACATTCCCTGCGTCGAAATCCTTACCCGGACCACCCATCCCGGCGCCGGTTCTGATCTCGATGGCCTGTATGTCGCGCGCGCTGATGTCGTTAAAGATTGTGTAGCCAAAAATATAACTGGCAGCGCTCTCAGCCTTGATTTCCCTTCCGCTGCGACCGGTAATCATTGCCCATTCGAGTTCGTAATCCATTCGCCGCGCACCATTTGGCCAGATAGCCTCGTCCTCTGGACCGATGATGCTTAGATGGTTGCTGTTTAGGTAGACTGGTGCCTTGACCCATTCGGCGGGTACGTCGAGGACGCCGGCTGCGCGGAATCGTTCGAGTGCTGCCTCGGGGTCGTCCTCCCGTGCGGCAAGCCGTGTATACCGGACCTCCCGTGCATTACGCAGGTGCTGCAAAAAGCACGTACAGTCGCGCAATCGCCTCGGGTTAGGCAGAGGAGCTTCGAGCCGGACTTCGCAACGTGGTTGAAGCGCTGCGTCTACGCCCCAGGTTACGGTCCGGTCACACAGCTCGTAGGTGCGTGATAGCGCAGGCGCCCCGCCATCTATCAGTGCGAGCATAGACGTGAAGGCAGTGGCGTCATCGTCGGGAAACAGTTCGGCCGCAGCCGTGGCGAGGGCGACAATGTTTTTATCGTTGTCGATGAAGGCGCCGACACGCGGCATCGAATTCGATTTCGTGAATGTAACCAGGCGCAATGCTATCTCCTAATATAACTGATCATTGGCAAAAGGCCGCTCCATATTGGTAGTTAGGACCAGCGCTGCGCAATGCTCCAGCTCATCAGGTGGAATTTGTTGTCTTTGCAAGAGCTAGGGAATAGCGCGCCTAGCCCGACAGTTCACCAGACCTAGCGCCCGGAATTTGAACAGTATACTTCTTGAGAAGACGTTGTTTCTGATCGCATTCAGGGGATGATGCTGCCGAGGTCATGGGCAATTAAAGTAATGTCGTAATATGGTTCTCCGGCACAAATGGCGTAACTGGCATCATCGGTCATTATGAAAAGACATGGTTAACGAATGCCTGCCGGTGGTACCCATATTTAGCCAATTGGTCCACATGGCTGATCAGGCGAGGATTTGCTTGGAGACCCTTAGATCGCTTTGGACGTCCGAACACAGATGAACAAGAGGACAATTTCGATGGCGACGCGCACGGACACGCGTAAGAGGAATTTGGTTAACAAGGCGGCGCAGCTTTCACGAAAGCAGTTTGGCGAAGATGCGGGCGCGAAATTTCTTCGAGCCTACTATGCCAATGTGCCCCCAGCCGACATCGCCGCGATGGACGCCGAGACACTTTCCGCGGCCGCGAATTCGTGTTTCCGTTTCGCTCAGAAGCGATTGGCTGGCGAACCCCTTGTCCGAGTTTTTAACCCACGCCAGGCTGACCATGGCTGGGACGGGCGCCACACGGTGATAGAGGTGGTCACCGACGACATGCCCTTTCTGGTCGATTCGATTACGGCGGAGCTGAATTATCAGGGATTGACTGTGCATCTCCTGGTTCACCCGACCTTCCAGGTAATCCGCACGCCAGCAGGGAAGATGAAAACCTTTACCCCCTGTGCTGCGGACAGAGCAGGCAATGAAAGTTTCATGCATTTCGAGGTCAACGAGCAAGCAGACCCCAAGATCCTGGCGTATCTGAAGGGGCGCCTTGAGAGGGTACTGCAGGATGTAAGTGCGGCGGTAGAGGATTGGAAATCTATACGTGGTCAGGCAGCGACAATTCTTAACGACCTCGATTCCTCACCGCCCAAGGCTGCAAAAGCCGAGATTTCCGAGACGCGTGCTTTCGTGGAGTGGATGCTCGAAGACCATTTTACGTTCCTTGGGTATCGTGAGTATGACTACGTTGGCAGTAGCGCGAAGCAGAAGCTAAAGGTGCGGCCTGGCGGGCTCGGTGTGCTGCGCAGTTCCAGTCGTCCGATCTTCAAGAGCTGGACTGATGGCGCCTCTCTCTCCGATGAGGTGTGCTCCCTCATCTGCCAACCGAATCTGGCCATGGTGGCCAAGGGTAGTCAGCGCGCTGCGGTACATCGCCGTGTGCATCTAGATGTCGTAGGCGTGAAAAAATTTGATTCAGCTGGGGACGTTGTGGGTGCGCGAATAATCGTCGGCCTTTTCACGTCGGCCGCCTACAGCCTGTCGCCCACACGAATACCGATTGTGCGGCGCAAAATTTCGCAGACGATGGACAGCGCTGGTTTCTCGCCGTCGAGCCATAATTTTAAGGCATTGACGCATATCCTTGAAACCTACCCCCGCGACGAACTGCTGCAGATTGATAGTGATCTCCTGCTGGATCATGCGATGGGTATCCTGCATCTGCAGGAACGACAGCGTACAGCACTGTTTGTACGCTGGGACCCCCTCCAGCGCTATGTGACTGCCCTCGTCTACGTACCTCGCGATCGCTTCAATACAGAGTTACGCGAGAAGTTGGCTGATATTCTCGAGGCGTCTTTTGGTGGAAGTTGCATCGCATTTTTTCCTGAGTTCAGCACAGAATCTGTGCTTGCCCGCATCCTTTTTGTCATCAAGCCCGGCGCGGACGAGGTTCCGGATTATAGGGTGGATCAGATTGAGGCTGCGCTATGTGAGGCGACGCGGTCATGGGGCGACCGGCTACGTGATGCGCTGGTGGATGCTCGTGGAGAGGAGGTTGGCGCGGTTATGTGTGCGCGCTATGGCCAAGCATTTACCGCTGCCTTTCGCGAACGCTACGATCCCGCAGTGGCGGTCGATGACATCGTATCCATCGACGCAGCGCGAATTTCCGAGAGGCTGCAGCTGAATCTCTATCGCCCTAGCGGTGATCCGGCGCATACGGTTCATCTCAAACTCTATCATGCCGCCCATGCTCTGCCCCTGTCGGATGTAATTCCGATGCTAGAAAATATGGGTCTGAAGGTGATTGGCGAGGAGCCGTTCGCCGTTGAGTATCAGTACGGTGACGGCACGGGGACCGTTTGGGTGCATGACTTTCAGATGGAATCCCGGTCTAGGGCGGATATCGATCTGGATCAGGTGCGAGAGCCCTTCCACGAGGGGTTTGCGCGGGTCTTTGAGCAGTCGTCAGTCGATGACGGCTTTAATAATCTTATTTTGGGCGCGGGCCTTGAATGGCGCGAGATTCTGGTGCTGCGGGTTTACTGCAAGTTCCTCTTGCAAAACCGGATAGCCTACTCCCAGTCCTATATGGAAGAGACGCTGGCCAATAACCCGGATCTGGCGCGTGTGATTGTCAAAATATTTTTTTCCCGGTTCGATCCTGAGGTGGCAGGAACCCGGACCAGCGAGCGTCGGATCAAAAAATTGCAGGCCTCGCTGACTGCTGGACTTGATGCTGTGTCCAACTTGGATGAGGATCGCATTATCCGACGCTTCGCGAACGCGGTCGAAGTGACGGTCCGGACCAACTTCTTCATCCACAATTCCGACGGTGCATATAAGCCCTACGTATCGTTGAAGATCGACAGCGCCAATGTGGACGATCTACCTGAGCCGAGGCCAAAGAAGGAGATCTTTGTCTATAGCCCGCGCATGGAGGGCTGCCATCTGCGCGGCGGAGATGTGGCGCGCGGAGGCATACGCTGGTCGGACCGGCGCGAGGATTTCCGCACGGAGATTCTCGGCTTACAAAAGGCGCAGATGGTTAAGAACTCCGTCATAGTGCCGGTGGGAGCCAAGGGCGGGTTCGTCTGTAAGAAACTGCCTACGCCGACCGGTGATCCGCAGGCGGACCGGCAGGCGACACAGGAAGAGGTTGTTGCCTGCTACAGCACCCTTATCCGTGGCTTGCTTGACGTCACCGACAATCTTGTTGGCGGGAAGATCGTGCCCCCCCAAACCGTAGTGCGCTATGATGAGGATGATCCCTATCTGGTGGTTGCCGCGGATAAGGGTACCGCGACCTTTTCGGACATCGCCAATGGAATAAGTCATGACTACGGTTTTTGGTTGGGCGATGCCTTTGCGTCGGGTGGTTCGGCTGGCTATGACCACAAGAAGATGGGAATCACGGCCAAGGGTGCGTGGGAGTCGGTAAAGCGGCACTTTCGTGAGATGGACCGCGACACCCAGGCAGAAGACTTTACCGTGGCAGGCGTCGGAGATATGTCAGGTGACGTATTCGGTAACAGCATGCTGTTATCGCGGCACATCAAGCTTGTTGCTGCATTTAACCACAAACACATCTTCGTCGACCCCGAACCGGATCCGGCGAAAAGCTTCGCCGAGCGCAGGCGCTTGTTCGCACTGCCCAGGTCGAGTTGGACCGATTACGACGCAAATCTTCTTTCGAAAGGGGGTGGTGTTTTCAATCGCAGCGCCAAGTCGATCGACGTGAGTATAGAGATTAAGAGTCTACTGGGCGTAGCGCGCGACAAAATGACCCCCAACGAGCTGATCCGGGCCATTCTGGTAGCTGACGTCGACCTGCTTTGGTTTGGTGGCATAGGTGCGTACATCAAGGCGACTGATGAGAACCAGGCCGATGCTGATGACCGCGCGAACGACGCGGTGCGTGTGGACGCCAAAGACTTGCGCTGTAGAGTGATCGGCGAGGGCGCTAATCTGGGCGTGACCCAGCTCGGTCGGATTGAGTATGCCCGGAACGGTGGCCGCATAAACACGGATTTCATCGACAACTCGGCGGGGGTCGATTGTTCAGACCATGAAGTGAACATCAAGATCGCGCTCGACGATGTCATTTCGGGCGGAGGGATGAGCCCAAAGCGGCGCGACGCGCTGCTGGTCAAGATGACCGAAGAGGTATCGGACCTGGTCCTCGACGACAACTATTTGCAGACCCAGGCGATCTCCCAAGCTGAGCACCGGGCCCCCGAGTTGCTCGAGGCGCAGTGGCGTGTCATTCGAGCGCTGGAGCGGCGTGGTCTTCTGGACCGCGCCATTGAGGAGTTGCCGGACGACGAGCATATGTCCGATTTGCAGGCTAGAGGAATGGGCCTGACGCGGCCTGAATATGCGGTTCTATTCTCCAATGCCAAGATCGCTCTTTGTGGTGATCTGTTAGCGACCGACGTGCCCGAAGACGCCTATCTGTCGAAAGACCTATTGCGATATTTTCCAGAACCGTTGCGTAAACGGTTCGGCACAGAGGTGTCGCGCCATCGCCTGCGCCGGGAGATCGTTGCAACTTATGTAACCAACTCGTTGATCAATCGGGTGGGCGCGGCCTTTGTACACGATCTAAGCGAACGTTCTGGAGAAACTCCTGCGGATATTGTGCGCGCCTATGTCATAGCCCGAGACGTCTTTGACTTGGATCCGCTGTGGCGTGATGTCGAGGCTCTTGACCTAAAGGTGTTGGCTGACACGCAAATCAAATTGGCTTTCGCGCTCGAAAATCTGGTCGAGCGGATGACTATCTGGTTTTTGGCCAACGCCGAGCGACCGATAAATATCGCCGAGACCATTGATCGTTACGCCACGGGAATCCATCAGTTAGGGAAGAAGCTACCTGGAATCGTCGCGGCTGAGGACCGGAAGGCTATTGCCGCGCATACCACAAGACTGATCAATGCCGGTGTGCCCAAGGCAGTTTCTCAGCGTGTTGCCAGCCTTGGTATGCTGGTGGCTGGCGGCGATGTTGTGCGCATTGCCGGGAACTCTAAAGTGTCGGTTCTTGACACGGGCAGGGTTTATTTCGAGCTGGGTTCGCGGCTGGGTATCGACTGGGTTCGTCACGCGTCGAAGACGATCACGCCTGGAACAGAATGGGAGAAGCTCGCAATTGATGCGATTGTTGATGAAAGCTATCGCCACCAGTCCGCGTTAACCAGCTGTGTGCTCGAATTGGCCGATGGCAGGGGGCTGGGCCCCAACGCGGCAGCTGAGGCAATCGAAGTGTGGATGGAGTCTTGCGATGGAGCGGTGGAGCGCACCTCCCGACTTCTGGACGATCTGCGTGCCGGTGAAGATATTGATCTAGCAATGCTCTCGGTGGCGAACGGACAACTCCGGAATCTGCTTGCCGGATAAATGGTCACGGGTCCATGGTCCCGTGATCAATTTATCCCGTCCGGCAACGTTCTTGACATTGCTTAGGCCAGATTCCAAATGAGCCGATTTTTCACACTCTTAGCCGGCAATCTCGCAATTCTTGCTGCGCTCTCGGCCTGCCTGTCGACGGCGCTCGGAGGTTCTGCCTTCGTGGCGATGCGTTTCCTTGTGACGGAGACGGAACCGGTGACGGTTGCGTTCCTGCGCAACTGCATCGCAGCGTTCATTTTGACTGCCATCGCGCTAGTTATTGTTCGTCGTTGGCCGTCGCGGCGTGAGTTACTGATTATGGGATTGATGGGGGCCGTTTTCTTCGGTGTTCTGCAATTTATTTTTGCGAACGCCCTGACATTCACAACTTCCTCGCGGGGTGCGCTAGCATATATGACTGCGCCTTTCATGACCCTGTTGATTGCGGCGGCCTTTGGGATCGAACGGCCAACCCGTCAAAAGGTTTTTGGAATTGTACTTGCCACGCTGGGTGTTGTGGTTGCACTTGGCCAGGGTGCCGGTGCACCGTCAAACGCGTGGATTGGCGATGGGCTGATTCTAATTGGCGCCTTGATTACCGCCATATATGGCGTCTGGTCGAACCGCTGGCTCCGGTTACATCCGCCCCTGGTGGCTGTGGTGTGTGGTGTGGTGCCGGGCTCGGCCTTTCTGTATGTAGTGGCAACGGTGACGGAGGCGCCTGCGTTCGCGCCTGACTTGTCACGGGCTGGCTGGTTAGCAATTGCATATCTCGGCGTTGGCGCAGCGGCGATCTCTTACACTTTGTGGTTGTGGGCGCTGCGTCACACGACGCCGACTCTGGTGGCGGTTGCGTTACCGATGAATCCTCTGATGGCAATGATCTGGGGTGCGCTGTTACTTGGCGAGCAGATTACGCTTGCGATCTTGGTCGGATTTGCGCTGGTAATCGCGGGCATTGCGGTTACCAACTGGCCGCGCAGAGCGGTACCTGTCGCGTGAGCGCAAACGCCGACCACCGGTCCGTGGCATGCTGGTGCAGTTATGACTGGGCTAACTCTCCATTCCCGGCGGTCGTCTTGACCTTTGTCATTCCCGCCTACTTCACCGAGGCGGTGATGGACAATGCAGAGGAAGCGACCATTTGGTGGGCAATCATGACTGGCTTCGCGGCTTTCGCGACCGCGGTTCTGGGCCCAATCCTTGGTGCGATTGCGGATCAGGGTCGCCGCCGCAAGCTTTGGCTTGCCGCTTTTACGGCCACTGTGGCGCTCTGTTCCGCGCTGCTTTGGTTTGCTCGACCTGATGCTAGCCATGCGACCATGCTGCTCGTAATTGTCGGAGTCTCGATTGTTGCCTTCGAATTGTCGATGGTGTTCTACAACGCCCTGCTACCGGGCTTGGTGCCAATGCACCGGATAGGTCGAATCTCCGGTTGGGCTTGGGGCATCGGATACTTAGGTGGGGTTGCGGGTCTTTTGATTGTACTTTTCGGCTTTGTCTTGGCCGACCCGCCACCTTTTGGTCTCGACGCGTTGGACGGGGCCCTGGAGCAAATCCGCATCGCCGGCCCAATCGTTGCGATTTGGCTGTTCGTCTTCTCTCTGCCGTTGTTTGTCTGGACCCGCGACACACGGGGCAGGGGGCTCGCCTCGGCCGCTGCTGTTAGGTCTGGTCTTGCCTGTTTCTGGGCGACGCTGGTAAATTTGCGTGCACATCCGCAGCTCTGGCGTTACTTGCTAGCCCGCATGATTTTTACTGATGGGCTCAATACGCTATTTGCGTTCGGTGGCGTCTTTGCGGCGGGCACGTTCGGTATGTCGGTAGTTGAAGTCATTATGTTCGGCCTGATCCTGAATGTGGCTGCCGGGTTGGGCGCCTTCGTTTTCGGCCGGATCGATGACTGGATCGGTGCCAAGCGTGTGATTCTGTTAGGCCTCTGCGGGTTGATCGTGATTGGGTTGCCAATGCTGGTGGTTGAGTCGAAGACTGCTTTTGTGATCCTGGGCTCCATCCTGGGTATTTTCTTTGGACCAGTCCAAGCAGCCAGCCGCTCGCTTATGGCCCGCATTACCCCCCCGGGTGCGGCGGGCGAAATGTTCGGCCTGTACGCTCTGTCCGGCAAGGCAACAGCCTTTGTCGGACCTTGGTTCGTTGCAGCGATTACTGCATCCACGGGCAGCCAGCGCTTGGGCATGGCTACCGTGCTGCCGTTTTTGGCCGTCGGCGGCCTGCTCCTCTGGCGCACTGTGCGCGATGTGCCGTCCTGCCCTGACTAGGCCAGCCGTCAGACCGGCACGCTAATGACGAAAGTGTCGCATGCCAGTGAAGACCATAGAAATACCGGCCTCGTCGGCCGCGGCTATCACCTCGTCGTCGCGCACTGAGCCGCCTGGTTGAATCACAGCTGTGGCCCCTGCCTCGACGGTAGTTAGGAGTCCGTCCGGAAATGGGAAGAACGCGTCTGAGGCGGCTACGGACCCGGACGTGAGCAGTCCAGCCTCGCCGGAGGCCTCGGCTGCCTCCCCCGACTTTTGGGCGGCGATCCGAGCTGCATCAACCCGGCTCATCTGGCCTGCGCCGATGCCCACCGTTGCGCCGCCCTTTACGTAGACAATAGCATTCGACTTCACATGTTTTCCGACGGTGAAGGCAAATAGCATATCGGCCATCTCCTGGTCGCTCGGTTGCCGTGAACTGACGATTTTAAGGTTGTCGCGGGTGATATGCCCCGTGTCTCGATCCTGCAGCAGGAAGCCGCCGGCCAGAGGCTTCACGAGGTGACCGGCTGCATGAGGATCTGGCATCTTGCCGGTGAGGAGCAGGCGCAGATTTTTCTTGCCGGCGAATATAGCCCGCGCTTCCGGGTTGGCGCTGGGGGCAATTACAACTTCGGTGAAGATTTCGGTGATGGCCTCGGCTAGGGGTCCATCAAGGGGCCGGTTTGCTGCGACGATACCGCCGAAGGCACTGACCGGGTCACACTTGCGCGCGGCGCGATAGGCCGCAACTAGGTTTGCGCCGGTCGCCACCCCGCATGGATTGGCGTGCTTAATGATAGCTATGGCGGGTTCTTCGAATTCGGCCACGAGCTCAAACGCGGCATCGGCGTCGCTGAGATTATTGTAGCTAAGCTCCTTACCTTGGACATGTTCAGCTTGGGCGACTCCGGCGCGCCCAGGACCACCGATATAGAGCGCGGCCTGCTGGTGCGGGTTCTCACCATAGCGAAGCACAGTGGCGCGATGGCCCGAGGTGACATGTACCTCGGGAAAAGAATCGCCCAGTGTTCCGGACAGCCAGGCGGTGATTGCCCCGTCATAAGCTGCGGTCCGGGAATAGGCTTTGACTGCGAGTTGGCGGCGCAGATTGGCGGGCAGTGAACCATTGTTCGCGTTCAATTCGGCAATCACAGCACCATAGTCGGCGGGATCCGTTACCACTGTAACATGTGCATGGTTTTTAGCCGCTGCGCGAATCATAGCCGGGCCGCCGATGTCGATATTTTCGACGCAGTTGGCATAGTCTGCCCCGCCGGCGACGGTGGCCTCAAACGGGTAAAGGTTGATGACAACCAGATCAATGGGCCGGATTCCGTGCGCGGTCATGGAAGTTTGATCATCGGGATGATCGCGCCGGGCGAGAATGCCGCCGTGGATCTTGGGGTGCAGGGTCTTTACCCGACCGTCCATAATTTCTGGAAAGTCGGTATGGTCGGCGACCTCGGTAACGCGAATACCGGCTTCAGCGAGCACCCTTGCGGAGCCGCCTGTGGACAAGATTTCAACGCCATGGCCTGTTAGGGCTTGGCCGAGTTCGGTCAGTCCTGTCTTGTCGGATACTGAAATTATTGCGCGTGCGATCGGCGTTTTATGATTGCTTGGCACCGGTCTGTTTGTCCTTCATCAAGTTCTGGTGGTGAGGTTCTGTCCTGGCTAGAGGCGAACTTATTGTGTTGTCAATCTTTTCGCTGCGGTTTCGCCGGGCCGGTATTCCGGCACCATTTTCGAAAGAAGAATGCGGCAGGTTTCGTTCTTATTTTCGCGCGCAGCGGTGCAGATTTCGTCGATGGCCCGTATCAGCATCTCATGGTTGGCGACACGGGGTGCGGCTAACTGGATAGCGGCGTTATCAGTGGGTGTTAGGTTTTCGGCATTGTGAAACAATTCCTCGTAAAGCTTCTCCCCAGGCCGCAGGCCGACAATCGATATATCAATATCTTCATAGGGACGCTTGCCGCCTAGTCGGATCATTTGTTCTGCCAGATCGAGGATTCTCACCGGCTCACCCATATCGAGGACCATAATCCCGCCCGCCACTGTTCTCGCCGAGGTTGCTAGGGTTGAGGCTTGGAGCACCAGTTCAACCGCCTCACGCGTCGTCATGAAGTAGCGGGTTATATCCTTATGAGTCACGGTCAGCGGCCCGCCGGCAGCGAGTTGGCGTTCGAACAGCGGGACCACTGAGCCGGTTGAGCCTAGGACATTTCCGAAACGGACTGTCAGGTACCGACATTCGTCCTTCGAGCGGGTCCGGTCGAGGGTCTGGCAGTAGCTTTCGGCGATCCGCTTTGTTGCTCCCATAACGTTGGTCGGGTTTACGGCCTTGTCGGTCGAAATCAGAACCATGATTTGGGTGTCGTGCTCGCGACACAAGTCTGCCACATTGCGAGACCCTGTGATGTTGGTCTGTACGCCTTCCGCGACGTGGTCCTCGACGATTGGCACGTGTTTTAGTGCCGCAGCGTGGAATACCAGTTCGGGTTTAAGCGCGGTGAAAACCGCTGACATTGCTTGGGTACTTCGTATATCGGCGAGATGTGGCTGACGGGCAATATCGGGTGCTAACTCGGCGACCTCGAGATCAATCGAGTATAAGTTGAACTCTGCGCTATCGACTAGTCCGATTTCGGCCGGGCCGAGCGCGGCGATTTGACGTGAGAGTTCCCCGCCGATTGTTCCGCCGGCGCCGGTTATAAGCACCCGGCGCCCGGCCACTAACGATCGCATGGCTGGACGGTCGAGCACAGCTTGGGGGCGACCGAGTAGATCCTCGACCGCGACGGGTGTGACCTCAATCTCGTCACCAACACCAGTTTGGAAGGCTGTTAGACCGGGCAGCCGGGCCATTGTCATGCCGTGCGCCTCGGCCAAATTTAACAACTTTTTCATTAATGTTGGATTGAAGTCGGACTTGGTCACGATCATTCGCTGGGGACGATCTGCTCCAAGCCGGCGCATAATCATTTCTAATTGATCGGGGGTTCCGAGAACCGGGACGTCGTGAATGTGGCGGCCAACCCGTCCGCCTTTTGCGTCGAGGACGCCGATGATTCGATAGGCGGCACCCGGCTGGCGACGGATGGCTCGAATGAAGGTCTCGGCCTCGTCGCCCGCCCCCATCAGCAGCACCGGGATACCGGGTTTTTCATTATTGTCAGCTACAAGCTCAAGGTGCCGATCCTTGAACAGACGGTAGATGAATCGTGGACCGCCGAGGAGTGCCATCAGGACGAACCAGTTGATGATCGGTAGCGAGCGCGGCAGGTATTCGGCGCGGGAGATAACGAACAGGATCAGGGCGAAGGCCAGAACCGCGAGCGTAACCGCCTTGGTGATCTGGATCAGATCGTTCATCGACGCATAGCGCCAGATGCCCTTGTAAAGCCCCATCGGCAGGAAGACGGTCGTCGCAATGATGGCGAAGAGCGCTGTGCTTTGAACGATGAAGTCGAGGGGCACCGATTCGATCGATAGTCCCATGCGCAGCCACAGAGACAAGGGTAGCGAAACCGCTGCCATAAAGATGTCGTGCGCGTAGGCAATATTCGCACGACTCAGTGGTAATTTTGTACGCATGAACGGGTCCCAGTGGCCAGCGGCACTTATAACATTACGGGGGACTCGCGCCAAAACCCGCTTCAAGTGTGCGGCGAGGGATAACAGATAAATTGCGCGCTAAACACGTGGCTTAGCAAGCCACCACAGTAGGAGTACAACTATTACGAGCGCAGAACCCAAAGCCGCCCAGGACCAAGTGCTGCCCTCACCGCCAATAACGCTCACTAGGGCGAGTGCGACGAGTGCCAAGTTTAAGACGGCAATTATGGAGCTGACGCGGGCATGGGACATGCCCCGCTTTATAGCCGCTTGGTAAAAATGGTCTCGATGCGCGAGCCAGAATTTCTCGCCCCTAATGATACGACGGAACAGCGTGATGGTTGAGTCCGCAAGATAATAAAGCGGCAAGATAATAGCGGCCTGCCATGCCCCGTCAGCGGCAAGTGATAGAAGAAGCCAGCCGAGCAGGTAGCCAAGCGGCACGCTGCCGCTGTCGCCGAGAAAAATTTTGGCCGGGGGCCAATTCCAGACTAGGAACCCACTGGCAGCAGCTGCGACAGCTAATGCGTGGCCGTGGGAAGCGTCCATGGTCGAGACGCCTCCAAGTGCACCGATTATTACAAGGCCTAGGCCGATGGATATCGCCTCCACGCCACTGATGCCGTCGATTCCGTCCAGGAAGTTGAAGAGATTAACGAACCAGACCCATCCGATGGCCACGGCCATCAGATCAAGCGGGCCGGGTAACAACCCCTGAAAAACAGGGCCGTCGATCACGAATGCGCCGGCCAGCGCAGCGGCGAATTGGGTCGCGAGCCGAGGCAGCGGGCCTAGGGTTACGAGGTCGTCGACCAAGGACACCGCAGCGAGGACGAGGGCGGCCAGCGGGACAAGCCAAAACGCAGCGGTCATACCGCCCGTTGTCGGCATTACAAACTGAACAATCACCCAGGCGGGGATCAGCGCGGCAAGTACGCCGAGTCCGCCGCCGCGTGGCGTTGGGTGTGCATGGGAACTGCGATTGTTGGGCCGGTCAAGAATATCGTGGCGCAGCAGCTGTGTTCGGGCCAGGCTGACAAACAGTGTGGACGCAAGCGCTGTTGCGCCGGCTATAATGAGAAGGTTCCAGATCATGTGCAGTCGTTCACTAAGTGGCTCCGCTGCGTTGTTCGGTCCTGCTTGTAACGGCAAAAACAAGGGCCCGGCAAGATGGCGGGCCCAGGGCGAGGTCTTTCTGTATGGATGTCAACCTTTGCGTAGGCCAAGATGATCTAGTTGACGGTCAAGCACGAGGCGCTCGTCATAGAGTCGGCGGGCGCGTGCAAGACCTGCAGCGCCCATCCGCAGTCGAGACTTTGGCTCCTTCACTAGACGTCTGAGCGCATTGGCCAACGCGTCAACATTGCGGACTGGCACAAGAAACCCGGTCTCGCCATCGACAATTTCTTCGCGGCTCCCGCGTACGTCGGTGGCAACGACGGGTAGACCTGTCAGCATGGCCTCAATAATGGAACGCGGCATGCCCTCGCGATGAGAAGGAAGGGTGAAGATGTCAGCGGCACGCATCAAGTCAGCCATGTCGTCACGATAGCCTAGAAAGCGTATGCGTGCACTGAGTGCGGGGTTCGCCGCGATAGTACGCATGGTGTCGTCGATGCCCGCTGCGTGGTCGCTCTCGAGCCGGTTTCCGACCGCCCATAGCTCGGCGTCGATGCGGCCCATGGCCGCTATGAGCTCGTTGTAGCCTTTCTCGGCTACGAGGCGCCCAGCCATGAGGATGACCACCCTGTCCGCCGGCGTGCCGATGCGCGCGCGTACCGATGCGCGCGCTGTGTGGTCTGTGGTTGGCTTGAAAACCCCCGGATCGCTGCCGTTACCGATGGATAAAATGTCACCCGTCCGGCAGAGGCCAAGACGCCGCGCCGTCTGTGCGTCCTCCTCGGACTGGGTCATGAGCGTATGGGTGAATCGACCCCCGATCCACTCGGCGGCGATATGCGCCTGTCGACCGGGGAACGGCATGTTCTCATGAAAGTAAAAGCCGTGCGCTGTATAGACGACGCGAGGAATGCCCGTGCCGGCCGCCGCAAGTCGCCCTACGAAGGCGGCGGCCGGGGTATGCACGTGCAATATGTCGAAGGCCTCGCGCCGGAGCAGCGTGCGCAATGCGCGCCCGGCGCGCCAGTTTCGTGCTAGGTTGGATGATCGCGCGAGCGGCAGCGTCTCGACACGAAAGTTGTCGTTGCGAACATGACGGATTAGATCGCCGTCAGCGCAAACGCCTACTACCTCATGCCCCTCATCGCGCAAGGCGCGCATCAGGGGATGCAGCAGGTGGTAGAGTGTAAAGTCGACCGTGCAGAGTTGGCATATTTTCTGTCGCATGGCGCGTGATTGCGTTTAGGCTAACACGGCGGCGTCGGGTTGGCGGGTGTACACTAGAGCGGTTAGCATAACAGCAACCAGGGCAAGTGTAGAAATCCACCAGCCTTGCCACACCCCAAAACTAAGCCCGGCATTGATAAGGGCGGCGGCAAGGGTAGCGTAGGAGGCTGCGCGCTCGAGTCGGCCCTCTACATTACGACGGATCGTTATGGTGGCCGCGGTAAACAAGCCGGAAATAATTAGCGCACCGATCACGCCTAGTTCGAGCCATGCCTGAAGCGTGGCATTGTGAGGATGAAGGGGCAGAACGTCTACATTGCGGAAGCCTATATTTGGCGCATCGTTCACGGTAACCATTTGGCCAACGCCGACTAGCCGAGACGCATCGAGCCCCCAACCAGTCAACGGGCGGGCGATCGCGTACTCCGATGCAAACTGCCAGATTGCCATACGGTGATGCAGCGAGAACTCCGAAAGACCGAGTCCGTGGATTATGTTGGTAAGGATTGGCTGTAGGGTCGGAAGGGCCGGGATCATCACAAATCCGAATACAATCGTGCCCATCAGAAAGAACGCAACGAAGCGCGGTACGAACCATGCCAGAGCAAATGTGGCGGCACCGGCGGTCACCGCGAGGACCGGCGCGCCGGGCTGAAGCTTCGAGATTGCGAACAGAGAGACGATTATAAGGGCGCAGGCGCCAACCCAGCCCGCCCGCCGCCAGGCCGGAATAATCGCGATCCACAACATCAATGAGATCACGCTCGAGGCACGGTTCAATTCAAACAGGTTCATGGCGCGAGTTAGCTCGGTTCCGTCGGGCCCATAATGCCCGTTCAGTGCCGAATGCACATACCCGCCCGTTGTTAGCTCGAAGAACACGAGCAGTAGGCCGAGTGTAAAGCCAAAGAGAAGAAAATTTCCGAAGAGATGCCGCCCTCTTGGGTCGAGAGTTAGTGCTGTGGAGAGCAGGAAAGCCGTGCCTGCGGCGAACAATAATAACTCAAAGGCTTGGGAGAGGCTGCGGTCGGGCGCAACCGACCAGATAATACTTGCGGCGCCCCAAATTACGAGTGCCACTAAAAGCTTTGCGAGGGTTGGTTGGATCCTTGGCCACTCGCGCCTGCCCGCATGTTCGGCGATTGCAGCCAGCGTGACCAGTGCGGCGATGACGGTCAGCCAGAGTGGTTCGAGAGCCGATACGGGGGTAGTTAGCGCCGCCGCTACGGAGAGGGTAGCGTAGGCGGGAACATATCGCTGAAAGGTGTTCATGTGTCTCGCACTTGTGCCGCAAAAAAGATCGAGCGGCAAGCCTGGCCCGGGGTGGGTTGATCGCCGCCTGATGGATCATCCGAACCGGTGTTCTGGTGCCGTGCGGTGCAGCCCATATTTACTAATGTATTGGCCGCGAAATCCGGGTAGATTCGTAAACGCTTTGTCCTGTTTTCGGGTCTGGCTTTGCCGATGCGGACCGTTAGTCGCGAATTAGTGTCGATTGCGTGAGGGCGGCTGTTTCTATGCTATTCGTTGGATAAATTTGCTGCGCACGGCTGGAACTTAATTTTCGGCAGTGTCAGGGCCTGCAAACACCGATGTAGAGATTGACGGGCCGTTTAGAGGCCGGTCCGCCTCCTCCAGGACTGAAACATGAGTATGGTCCACAGCCGGTGTTCCCAGTTGCGGCGCCCCGCCAAGTGCTCTGCCCATGCTCGACGAACCGGTGCGGGGTCTAGAAAATCACCCTGACGCAAGGCGGCTTCGCTCAACAGATCTTCAGCCCATTCCCGCAAATCGTTGCAAAGCCAGCGGCCGATGGGAACGCCGAAGCCCATCTTTGGTCGTTCGACAAGGTGCTGCGGTACATAGCGTTCGAGAAGCCGGCGAATTGGCCATTTTGTGGTTCCGTTGCGTAGTTTCACCGACAACGGGAGCTGCCAGGCTAGCGCGCCGACTTCGTGATCGAGGAACGGGACCCGGCTCTCGAGGCCGACCGCCATAGAGGCACGGTCTAATTTCACCAGTATATCGTTGGGCAAATATCCGATTGTGTCGAGCAACAGCATCTCCAGCGTGAAGTTGCCTAGATCTGGCCATTTGCCGGTCGCCCCACCGAAGCTTTTAGGCTCGTGAGCTGCAGGCACCAGCGCGCTGGAGTCGTTCCACTGGGAAAGAAGTTCGACATAGAGTGCCCGCCGGTCGGGTGCGCGCAGGAGTTCGGCAAGCTTGTGTACCTTGTGTCCGACTTGGTTCTGACGTTTCTCCTTGCTGCGCCAGAATGTTGCTCCCCGATAGAGTCCATCCCAACCCTGCGGGGGTACCGTGCGCATGGCACGTGCATTTAGGCGTCGCACCGATGCAGGCATCAACTCTACAAAGCCGCCGATTCGGTTGCCCCACGCATAGCGGTTGTAGCCAATGAACTGCTCGTCGCCGCCGTCACCCGAGAGCGCGACGGTGACCGATTCACGAGCGAGCCGCGAGACTAAAAATGTTGGAATCTGGGATGAGTCTGCGAACGGTTCGTCATAGATATTGGGCAAGTCGGGAATGACATCTCGCGCCTCTTTCGGCGTGACGTAGAGCTCGGTGTGGTCGGTTCCAATATGATCGGCGACCGCTGCGGCATAATTTGCCTCGTTATAGGCGGCCTCTTGGAACCCGATAGAAAATGTCCGGACTGGCCGGTTACTGCGCGCTTGCATGAGGGCGACGACGGTCGAAGAGTCGAGGCCACCCGACAGAAACGCGCCCAGCGGAACGTCGGACACCATGCAGCGCTCCACCGCCTTGCCGAGCACATCTTCTAGGACGTTGACTGCCTCGTCCGGCGAGACGGTCGAGGCTTCTCCGACCCCGACCCTTGCGATTTCTGCCGCCGACCAATAGGAGGACGGTTCCGGTGGTTCGCTGGCCAGTGCTTGGGCGTCGATAGTCAGCGTTGTGCCTGGTATTAGCTTGCGTGTGTTTCGGTAGATGGCATGGGGTGCGGGGATGTTACCGAATCGTAGATAGAGCGCGAGGGCATCCGGGTTAATGTGTTCAACGAAATCGGGGTGGGCGCGGATCGCAGAAAGCTCTGATCCGAAAGCGATGCCGCCGTTAAACCATGCATAGTAGAGAGGCTTTTGACCGTAGCGGTCGCGTGCCAAGGAGAGCGTGTGTTTGACGCGGTCCCAAAGCGCGAACGCGAACATGCCATTCGCCTGCTCGAGTGCAGACGTTAGTCCGTCCCGCTCAATAAGCGCGAGAAGGATCTCGGTGTCGGATGTGCCGCGAAACCTTGTGCCGCGCGCTTCCAGGTCCGCGCGCAACTCAGGGAAGTTGTAGATCTCGCCATTGAAGGAGATGATGTAGCGGCCAGACGCTGAAAACATGGGCTGATGCCCTGTCTCTTTCAGGTCGATAATCGCTAAACGCCGATGTGCAATGCCGAAACCGAGTTCCGGATCGGTCCAGATACCGTTGCCGTCTGGACCGCGATGGGCTACGGCTAGACCCATGATCTCGATGATGTTTGCAAGGGTTGACTCGTCGAGGCTGGCGCGCGGAGACCAGTATCCTGCGATACCACACATTACTTGCCTTTCGGGTGAGTTGTGACGAGCTGATAGATATCGTCATAGGCGCGGGCACACACGCTGATATCATAAGCGCGCTCAATCTCTTTATAGGCAGCTTGACCCATGGCCTGGCGCTGGCCGCCATTCATGCTGAGGCCTAGAATGGCCTTTGACATGGCCTGGGTGTTGCCCGGGGGGACGAGGATACCGGTGACGCCGTCATCTATCAGCTCGCTCGTCCCGCCGACCTTGGTTGCGATTACCGGCTTACTGGTTGCCATGGCCTCGATAACCGCGTTCGGTAGACCTTCTTCATGGGAGCTCAGGATTGAAATATCCGCTGTGTTGATAAGGGCGGGGATCTCGTTTCTTGGCCCCAAGAAACGGATATTCTCGGTGAGTCCTGCCGCTTCGGCTTGGTCCCTCAGCCGTTCTCCGATTCCGTCGTCGCGTCCTACGCAAAGCAGTCGCCAGCCCCTGGGTAAATCCGACTTAATGAGGTCCAGGGCGGCAATCAGATCTGCATGTCCCTTGTAGGGGATCAGGTTAGCCACGATCACCAGCACTAGTTGATCGGGCCCTATGCCCATGGTTGCACGCCACGCTGTGCCGAGCGCGCGATTGGGCCGATAGATATTCGTGTCCACGCCATTACGTATCACCCAGAGCCGTTCGTTAGGTGCTCGCTCGCGACGCAGGTCTCGGCGGATCGCTTCGCTGTTAGCGATGATGATTGACATTCGACGGTGCAGGGCACGTTCTAAAGTCGCCAGAACAGGATGATTTTTCTGGTAGTAGGCGAGGCTGCGGCGACTCATAATCATCCGCTTCTGGCCCGCGAGCAATGCGCACAGGCTGCCGACGAGATAGGCCTCTGGGAGCACGAAGTGTGCGATGTCCGGCCGGTGTCGCAGAAACCAAAGCCAGAGCCAAGGCATCAATATTGCGGCGCGAAACAGGCGTAAGGGCCCGCCTGATCGTCTGCTGCGCCGGACGAGTGGCGGGGAGAATACTCGGAAGCCGTCTGATTTTAGTTGGGCTGCTAGCGGCCCCGGCTGGGTCAATGTGATGATGTCCACCTGCCAGCGCGAACGGTCGAGCCGTGGTACTATCTCAGTGATCTGCCGCTCGGCACCCCCCACCTGCAGCGAACCGATGACGATGACGATCCGTTTAGCCATGATGCCGCGGTCGGACCGGCCCTAGTTAGCGACCGGGAACCGGATCACGGCTTCCATGACTTCGCGCGCGACACCCTGCCCGCCTTTGCGAGATAGAACATGTTTAGCGGCGTCGATCACCTGCGGGTGTGCGTCCGCGACGGCAATTGGGTAACCGACGACATCAATCGCAGGGAGATCGTTGATATCGTTGCCGACGAACATCAGCCTGTCGGCCGAGAAGCCGTGGTCGGCGCATAGGGCTTTGATTGCGATTGCCTTGTCGACGACGCCGTGCAGCACAGGTATCTGCAGTTTGGCGCCCCGCGCACGAACTACCGCGCTGGTCTCGGTGGAGACAATGAAAGTCGGGAAGTTGAGTGTCCGCAGCCTGTCGAAGGCTAGCCCATCCGCGCGGTTGCACCAGACTGCCTCCGTACCGTCGCCGAAAACGAGGACACGGTTGTCGGTAAGGACGCCATCGAAGTCGAATATGATAGCGTCGAGATCTTCTGAATTTACGATCATGGGGTTAGCCGTTCCCGGTTATGCGTCTGCTCGATGATGTGTCGGTAGGTCTCGATATACAGATCGACGACCCGGTCCCAGGAAAAATCGCCGGCACGCATGGACGCGTCGGCGGCGCGAGAGCGGCGATATTTAGAATCCTGCATCAGTCGGTCCATGGCCTCGGCTAAAGCATACGGGTCGGCGACGGGTACCATCTCTCCCCAGCGACCGTCCGCGACTATATCTCGGCATCCCGGGCCGTTGGTGGTGACGACGGGTAATCCCGCGGCCATGGCTTCTACCAGGGCGATACCAAAAGTCTCAATGTGGGAGGGGAAAACGAACGCGTCCGCAGCGCTGTAGAGATCGACAAGATCATCGCCGGGAAGCTGGAGGTTGATGGCCGCGTCGGCCGACCCCATCGTGCCGAGAAGGTGCAACCTATCAGCCACTGCAAGGTCCTCCGCACGCGATTGAAGCGCGTCGGTTCCGGCCCCGGCGACAACGACCGCGAATGACATGTTGCTCCGGTCCGCGAGTTTGCGCGTGGCTTTTAAGAGGTCATCATATCCCTTCTTCGGATGGTTGCGCCCCACGGAAAGAAACATAAACGCATCCTCAGGGATCCCGTGTCGCCGGCGTGTCGCCTTACGATCACCATCGGCTGCGAACCGTTCCAGATCAACGCCATTGGGTATGTGGCGGATGGCGTCCGGCGCAACGCCAAGCTTCACATACTCTGCCGCTACCGAATCCGTAATGGCCACCAGCATGTCGGCACGTGGTAACCAGTCTCGAACAAGCCCGTCGATTCTCGGATTTAGCCGCATCCCATATCCAATCTCCGGCGCCACCTGAATATCTTCTCCGGCGCATCGTACAAGGTGGGGAGTGCGGCCTGCGGCGTGGCGTATTAGTGCGACGCCGATTGGGAAGCCGATCGTGCCGTGCCAGATATCAATCCCATTTTTGTGCGCCAGACGGGAAAGACACGCGGCGATCCAGCGTGAGCCTAAATCGGGCCAGTGATGGACCAGTGTCATTGTTTTGGGAGGAAACGCCGCGAGGGTGTAGGGCAACTGATTGCGAACCTGGCGGAGGTCGCGCAGGTTGCGGGCCGGCACTGCGACGACGGGGCTATGGCCGCGCGCCGCCAGTCGCATGGCAATATTATGCAGCCCGACTTCTACACCGCCGAGCGCGGGGAGGAATGTTGATGTCGGCATACCGATTTTTAACGGGATGTCTGTCATGTTGCCTCGACCAAACCATCGGCACCGGAACTGTTTAGCGTATTGTTAAGGATGGCACTGAACCTAGAAACAAAGTCGTGTGCGGCTGTTGGGCCGATGAGTGCTGAGCGATAGGTCTCTTGCGCCGCTGCGGCCATGTCGGCCATCGAGTGGCTCTGGTCGTCGACTGTGTCAATTATCTCAAGGATGTCCGAGAGGTCCCATTTGTAGGCTACGATTGTCTCTCCACTGCGGAATATATTGGGCCAGGTTTCCATATGAGACATGTCGGGCTTCAGCAGCGTGGATCCACAGAGCGTAGCTTCAAAATCCTTAAGCGTGATCTCACCAAACCCGAAGGGTGAAACTACTAGGCGCGTGTTGCGCATCTCTTCGAGAAATGCGCGACGCCCAAGCTTGTTTGTGGCCATGCGCCCGTCGAGGAGGGCGGCAATACGACGGCGTTGGTGAGAAACGGTGGCGCGGGAGTAGTTGATTCCCATGCGGCAGGTGAAGGGTATGTCGCGGCTTGTATGGGCGGGGGTGAAATCAGTCGGGACACGGAGCAGCCAATCGATCGGCAGCTTCTGCCGCAAAGCCATGCGGGTCGGGCCGTGTAGGGAATAGTCGGCAAGGCCAGAATTCCAAGAAACGCATAGCCGGTCGAGATGCGCAGAATCGACCACAACACGTGGCGTCGCTTCGTCCATGTCCGTAATTCCCTCGGCACGGTGATAATAATCGGCCCAGATTCGGTTTCCGTAATGGGGTTGCATGTAGATGTTGCGGTCCTGCAGAAGTTGTGACTTGGCATACACTTTCACCAGTGGCAGCACTTGGGGCTGCAGCCACCCGGTGCTATCGGATATATCAAACCAGGCGACCGGAGCCTTTTGGCCGAGGTCGGCGATGTCCTCAAGGACCCGCGTGTCTCCCTCGGTAGCCCAACGTGAGCTATAAACGCGACTCTCAATGAACAGTGCATCGCAGTCCACGGTGCGTGGATCTGCTGGATTGCAGTGAAAACTGATATCAAGACCGGCGTCGGCCAGCGCTCGTCGGTGTACGACGAGCGGAAATAGGAAGGCCCGACCGTTCGGGGATTCGAACCCGCGTGTGAGGATATGAATACGACGCATTATATTGCAGTCGCCGGCTCGTTCCGGCGCGCTAACGTTTTCTCAATTGTCGCCGCGCGAACAGTAGAAGGTCATGAAGTTCCCGTAGAAGGGCGGCGATGTGGCGTCCGACTCGAGCATGCGGAGAAGGTTTTCGCGGTCGAACCACTGGGTGTCAAAATACGGATACTCGACCCGGTCAATATGGAAGCCGGTGGCGCGTAGGCAGCGATGCATAGAATCATTCGAAAACAGGCTGATATGGGTCGGATCGTGCAGCATGCGATATCGGTTTCCGAATCGGCGGGCACATCCGGAGTCGAAGTCGGGTGTTCCAAGAATCAGCAATCCCCCGGGTTGCAGAAGCGCAAGGGCGCGACCGAGCGCAACGACCGGATCGGGCAGGTGCTCAATAACGTGATACATTACGATGAGATCAAACATGCCCGACGCGAAGTCGGCATCTTCGAACGGGCCGACGAAGATGTTTCCATATTGGGCTGCATGTTCGGCGGCCGCAGCCGATAGTTCGACACCGTGCCGTTCCCAATCCGGATTGAGAGCGGACAGGAGCCATCCCGGGCCGCAGCCGATGTCGAGTACCCGTCCAGGTGACAGCTGTGCAATGAATTCCAGTTCGGGCCTGATGTTGTTCACATATTGGTCTCTTTCGGCGAATCTATCGCGGATATTTCCGTCGGGATCGACAGACTTTGTCCAATAGGTGTCGTCCCCGGCTTCAGACTTACCAGCCGGCACGGTCACGTAGTAGGCGTCCGTCTGATAGAGTGATCGCATGGCGGTAGCTAGGTCAAAATTCGGAATATCGCGGAACATGTTTTCCCTAGCGAGTCAGAGCTTTGAGAAGTCGGGGGTGCCGCCGACGTGCATAATCTATGATAACGCGCTTGCGGTTCTCATCGATAAACTGATCGACTGCTTGGTATCGGGTGCAGCTTTTGCATACCTCGGGCAGGCTTCCCTCGGTCCAGTTCTCTCGGTATGCGCGCAAGCGTTCGCCGTTCCAGATTTCGTCGAGGGTTTGGTCCTTGACATTCCCGACCTTGATTTCGCTTTCGAGATCGACACAGACGCAAGCTCCAACATTCCCGTCGGCGAGAATGTGCAGGCGTCGATACATCTCGAAACATGGTGACTTAACTTTTTCTGCTAACGGGATCGGCTTGTCGAGCGAAGTGCCTTCGGGCACGTCCTCCTTCTGGATTCGGCCACCCCAGGCGTCATAAACCTCTAGGTAGTCGATGTTAGATTCGCCAATAAGCCCGGCGATGGTTTGATAGGTCTCGGTCGCTTCCCATGTGGCGCGTTCGCCCTCGACTCGAAGATGGAGCGAGATTTGTACGGGCTGGCCAAGCTCGCGATTCAGCCGTGCGGCGGCGATGATATTTTCAACGACCTTGCCGTACTTGTCGTTTCCATAATAGCGCTCATAGCCTTCGCGACTTCCGATGAAGGTCGAGATGGCTAGGCGCGTTAGTCCGGACTTAAGCAACGTCTCGTAGCCGAAACGGTCGAGAAGAATTGCGTTGGTGTAGAGGAAAATATCCTGTATTTCGGGAAGCGCTCGCGCCATGCGGATGCGGGTGACAATCTCTTTGTCTACCAGGGGGTCGCCGACGGTTGGTGTGAAGTTGATGTTGCCGCCGCCGCTAGAAGCATATTCGTATAGCGCCTTCTCGTAGACATTTAGCGGCATGTTCACCTTGGGGCGTTGCATGAAGCGGTAGCCGCAGAACGAGCAGTTCGCATTACAAAGGTTTGTCGTTTCCACACCAAAGTTGATGAAGGTTTTCTCCATCAGGTTCCGCAAAATGTTATGCGGCAGGATTCGCGCAATAGAATCGACAATGCGGCTACGCCAACGTTGTTTACGGACTCCTCCCGCAGAGCGTTTACTGCGCATTTCGGATTGCCATTCTTTGTAGTGTCATGAGCCGAAATATCGGTCGTGAAAGCCGGGCGGACAAGTATCCGATACTATTGTGTCAGCGAGACGGTCACCGAGTCGATCGCGGTCGATGCGAAATCGGCCACGTGCGTCCCGGGTTGCCGACACGATTGGGCATCGCTCAATCAGATTTGCACGATTGTTTTCGTCAAAAGGCCTAATCCCCAAGTCGGCAAAAAGCATCGGTTCTGAACTTGCCAGTGTGTCAATGAACGCTGTTCCGGCAAAATCGAAGATGAATGCATCCGCGCGTGTTGCGGTAGGGTCAAACTGCCCCTCTATTATTGCGTCGGCATAGTGTGCGAGATAGCGGGCCTCGCGGGCAATCCCGGCTGGGTGCAGCTTGACCGCGACCCGATAGCCCAGACCTTTTAGCATTTGGATAAGGTTGATCTGCCAGTCTAGATACAGAATGTCTGGCGGCTTTCGATTTGGAAAATCGCCGAATTGCTCGCCTAGGTATCCTCCTGCAACATATACCACCGTACCGGTTTTCTCCCGCGTTCGGTTTGAACGGGATCTTTCGAAAATCTTCTGATGATGTGGGCTGCCGAGCGCACGAAACTCGATATTAGGCGCTGATTCTACCAGCGCTGTTCCGCCCGCGGCCAGGCGCGCAGCCAGTGCATCGCGCTCACCGCCGCTGTGGGCATAGTAGATGTCGCAGTCGGGAAATTCGGCAAGACCCCACTCATAGTCGGCGAAGAAAACCCGCTCACCTCCGTGGGCACAGCGCAGAACAGGCCGACCTTCGCGCCGGTAAAACCAGCCAGCAATTCGCCCGAGGTGCTTAGGTGTGCCACTGACGAGCATTTCCCCTAATGGTCGCGCTCGCAAATGTTGTTCGAAAGTCTTGAAATCGATCCATGATTTGGCGAGATGCCGGGCGGTCAGGTTTGTACCAAGTGCGCTGACCGTTTCGCGCAACGCCACGTCGTCGATGAACTGATTGGTTATTCGTGTGTAGGTGCGAGCTATCTCTGCCACGCTTTCGGTGAGTGATGATGGAACGCTATGTTCGTGATCCCAATCCAGATTCGTTACAGGCCAGTCGATAGCGGGTCGGGTGTCTGCGCTGAGCAGCGTGTTGACCAAGTTGTTTCGATTGTGCACGTCAATCCGGTTTGCGCCGGCTAGCTGGGCCCGTTGATGAGCGCGCGCGCGGCGCAGGCCTTTACGCAGACGGGTCCGCAGTCTGAGATCAACCGGGTGATGCCAGATCCGCAATAACGGTGAGTGCGATGGGTCACCGCCAGCGTCGAGAAAAGCCAGCATCGGACTGGCCTTTGGATCGAAGTTTATGGTCTGCGCCGCTCGGCGTGCGTTAGCGATGTCGAGTGCGAGCCGGGAGATGAAGGCGAGATCTGTGATGATGTCGTATGTTTTAGCCCGCGTCACGGCCGCGGCATCATCTCCCGGGTTTAGCGCCCGAGTTGTTTTTACTAGGCCATCGATCAGTGCACGGGTAAGTGCGTTATAGGAATCATAGGCGGTTGGCCACACTAAATCCTCGAGCACCAGATGCGGATGCGCGTCGCCTAACACCGAGAGATCCATCGCGACAGGTGCCGGTGCGGCGACCATTGGGTTTTTAGTCATTGCACGGCCCAGGACCCCAGTGGGCGGCAGCGGTGTAAAATATACCCAGGCTGAAACTATGCCTTCGCACTTTGTCTCAGCCTGTCTCAAGGGGCCGAACCCCTTGTTGCTCGCACATGCGACGGAATTTTGAATCAGTTTTCTCGTAGAGTGTATTGAAACTGCCCTGCTCTATCACCTCCCCCTCGGCGAACACATAAAGCCAGTCACAGCGGCGGATGGTGGAAAGTCTATGGGCAATGATCACGATTGTACGCTGTCTGTGCAGACGATCGATACTATCTTGCACATATGCCTCTGACTGGCCGTCTAGCGAGCTCGTCGCCTCGTCAAAAATCAAAAGCTGCGGATCTTTAAAAAGCTCGCGGGCGATAGCGATCCGCTGGCGCTGTCCGCCAGAGAGGCGCATGCCGCGATCTCCCACCATCGTGTTGAGGCCGGATGGAGTGATTTGTAAAAACGACTCGCAATTTGCAGCAGCGGCCGCGCTGTCGACCTGTGCGCGGCAGTCCGGATCATTGGGTGGGCAGGCATAGAGGCTAATATTGTTAGCGATGGTGTCGTTGATGATCACTGGGTCCTGCGGCACATAGCCGATGAGACGGCGCAAGGACTGTCGATCTAGTTCGCGATAGTCCTGGTCGGCGATGGTGATCGCGCCGTCGTTAGGGTCCAGAAGGCCAGTTAAAAGGTTAAAGAAAGTGGTCTTTCCCGCGCCCGATTCACCAACAATGCCGATGGTCTGGTGCCGCGGTATCGTGAGGGTAATATTTCGTAATATATTCTGTTCCCCGCGACTGAAGCTGACGTTGGAGAAGTTGATATCCGAGTCGATCGACTCTATTAAGTTTGGGCCGTTCGGCTCAGCAGCGTCGGTGACGTCGCGGGTGAAGTCGACGACAAAAGTGATTGAACCCGTGAGCTGGTTGATTCTCTGGAAGGAGGCGGGTAATCCGAGCGTTTGATTAAGGAGTCGGTAGAGCAGGAGTGCCACAACTGCGACGCTTGCGAGAGAGCCTCCACCGATCTCGACCTCGACCAGGATGTAGAGAATTAGGACTGCTACGGCGACCGGTTCCTTAAAGCCACCGAGGATTGCTGTGCGCAGACCCATCCGAAGATCGAGGCGCGCCACCTCCTTGACCCGCCCACGGACATGGCGTCTCAGGTTCGAAAGGGTTGCGGTCGCCTTCAGGTAGGGAATTGCGTGAACGAACTGGATCAGCTCGGATGCCAGTGCCGAGTTCTGCGCCGAGGCGCTGATTGAAAGAAGACGAGTGCGTTCAATCAGGGGGCGTACTGCAACGAAGACCGCCAATGTTGCGACCACTAATGTCAGTGCGAGATCAAACTGCAGGGCGAGTATCGTCGGGACATAGATGATAATATAGATCAGGCCTACGAGTACTTGACCAAAGACTTTGAGTGCACTGGCGAAACGACGGGTCTCATTGGTTAGGACATTGATAACATGACCGGTTTCCTGTTCGGTATAGAAGGTAAAGCTCGCATCGCCGATGCGCTTGGTGAGACGTGTCTGTATGTTCTTTCTCACTGTCGTGATCGTGTGAATCGTCCAGAATGAATGGGCGAAGACGAAGGTTCCCTTGGCTAGGAAGATTGCTACGATCAGTAGCGCCATGGATTTGAACTCGGTGGGTATTCCGAGTGTTGCCATCATCTGCACCGCCGCTCGGGTCATGGCGTTTTCGTCCACCTCGCCCATAGCCACTTGGAGAAGGGGAAGAAGCGAAACTATGCCGATTACATCAAGTAGCCCGCCTATTAGGGCCAGCATTACCAGCATCGGTAACCGCCAACCGGCAAACCGATAAAAGACCCGGCTGTAGAACAGTAGTTCTCTGCATTGCCTCATTGATCATGCCTCATTACGGCTTCGGCAGGAGGGTCTGGGAGTGTCTCGACCATTTGTTCTTGGGTTAGGGCCGCGCCGGAAAATGCTGATACCTCGATGATGGCAGCGATATCTTCTGCGACCCGCGTAGCTTCGCGCCCATTTACAGCAATCTCTCGATGGGGAATGCGCAGGCGAATGAGCAGGTCCCGAAGTGCGTTCTGATATGTCGCTATCTGGTCGGGCGACAGCTCGTTTTTTCGCTCATGAATGCGTGCCGGAGTATCGGTTAGCAGGAAGGTCATCTTCGGTTTGCGCATGAGTCTGCATGCGACCCAGACGGCCGATATCTGTGGCCGGGCCCTGGCATGTAACCTTAGATCTACAAGTCGATCATAGACGTAACGATCGCTGATCGCCTGTGTGCCGTCGGCGGTTGCGGCGGCGATTCGACGCGATATGCTTCGGGCGTAGCGCTGCTCGTCATGTGCGGCGACTAGCCACGCACGTAATGGAACCGGCAAAAAATGCCAAATAGATTTTTTCCAGGCCGCGCGTGTCGTGGCGCCGGCACACGATGCCGCGGCGATAACTGCCTTATCAGCGCGATGGTGGAATGTGGCGGTGGCGTGCCCGCGCGCCTTCATAATCTCCCGCACCAGAGTAGCCACGGTGGTCTTACCAACCCCGTGTGAGCCGCTAATAACATAAAATTCTGTCATGGGTTCGGCCTAACGACGTCCCTCACTGCGCAGCGCAGCACGGAGACCAGCGTTTGCGTCGAAGGCCCGTTGACGCAGGGTGTTAAGCCGACGCGTGAGATTGGTCCCAGGATACATCATGGAGTCGCCGAACGTGCGTGCAAATACTGGCGCTCGCGGTGCGACCGCGAGGAGAATGCGAATGTCGCGATAAATCGACCGATTCCTTTCGGCGGCTGCAATATGGGCAAGCTCCCGATCAGTCAATAGGTGCCGCCAAGCATCATCGGGTCCCTTAAAGCCGCGGTCTGACCGGTAGACAAAGTTGGGTTCAAAGCTGAATGCCTTCTGAATAGCGTCGGGTTCCATGTCGAATGTGCGGGCTAGGCGTCCCTGTTCGTCCCTGTTACCTGCGAGGAGCGCATTGAAGGAAAAGCTTGCCACATCATCACCGAAACGTGCCGCCATAGCGCGGGTGACTGTATTGGAAAGGCACCATTGGAAAAGTATGCTTTTAAAACGGCGCTCTCTGTCATCGGGAGATTCCGGATAAGAACGCCAAAACAGTCCTTCTGCGATCGCCTCTTGGGGATCGCGTCGCATGACCGCCAAGCGAATGCCCGGGATTAGTTTCCGGTAGGTCGGGTAACGCAGCTCCGGAAGCAGGTCGAAGACAGCCCAGTGCTGCCGTCCTAGGGATGCTGCGTACCTGTCTAACAGCCAACTAAAAAGTGCGATCGGATTGTCGATTGTCTGCGGTATGTCTCTAATGAGCTGATCCGCGTCTGCTTCGAAGTGATCCGTTGGATACTCTACGCGTGTTCGCGTCGCATCCATGTACCGCGGGCGGCTTAGATATTCGTGCATCAGTCGTAGGCGCTGGTGTCGAAAAAACGGAAAGCGCCGCTGAAGATAAACATGGAACACGCCTTCAAGCGGAAAGCCGGCCACCGTTCGCGACTCCGCCGCGATTATTTTTGCCAATGCGGTTTTTCCAGATCGCCCGGCGCCACCGATCAACCAGGATCCGGATTGCTGTCCGCGCGCAACCATCGTCAGGGCGCAATCTGATCCGGCAGATAGTGGCGCATTAGCGTTTCGCAGAATTCTAAATCCTCCGGCTCGTCTATTTGGAAACTCTTCCAGAATTCCATGTGCCATACGCCGATATTGCCGCCAAGACGATTGCCCTGTTCACGCATGATCCGCGGCCGGGTTAGCCAGAAGGATCCGTTCTCGAGAAACTGCTCGTCCTTTTCTTGGCGCCTCTCGCGCCGCCGGTAGTTGTAGGTGAAACTATTGAGGGAGCCAGATTTGTCCGCGCGCCAGAGATTAAAATCGGGCAATACCGTCGAGGAGAAAAGGGAATCTAGACTATCGCGCTCGAAAATTGATATTGCCGAGTCGAAGTCACTGGGCGTTCGCACTGGCGATGTGCATTGCGGCGTTACCAGATTGTCTACTGCGATATTCTTGGCCTCGAAGAAATCCAGCGCGTGCAGCCAGCCCGCTTCAGACGAAGCCTCATCATTTGCGATGGCGGATGGTCGCTTGATCACCTCTGCGCCGAAATGGCGCGACACGTCGAGGATCTCGACGTCATCGCTACTGACCCAGACTGACGAAATGGCATCGGCCGCCTGCGCCTGTTCGATCGTCCAGGCGATCAGGGGCTTGCCGCAGAAATTCGTAATGTTCTTGCGAGGAATGCCACGCGACCCGCCGCGCGCCAGTATGACAACAACCGATTCCATGTTCCTGACTTCCTGATCTAGGACGCAATGTCCTGACGAAGCTTCACGCGTGCTTCCATCTCCGCCCCCTCAATTTTCTTTTCACCGGTGCCCAGGGCATCGGGTATTGCGCGGATAGCTGTTGCAAAACTTCGAAGGGATTTGGTTTCGATCGAGGCGGCTTGGTCGGACCCGTACATGGTTCGGTCCAGGGTGACGTGTCGTTCTAGCGAGGTGGCCCCCAGTGCGACGGCGGCGAGGCAAACTGTTACTAGGCTGGTTTCGTGGCCGGAGTAACCGACGGCACAATCGTAGCGCTCACGTAGGGCTGGAATGCAAAGCAGGTTTGCATCCTCGATCGCCATGGGGTAGGTCGAATTGCAGTGCATCAGCTCAAAGGGGCAGCCTGCTTCACGGAAGATTTCGACGACCGCGTCGATTTCCTCCAACGTTGACATGCCCGTTGAAATATAAGTTTTGCGTCCGTCCGCCGCCGTGGCGCGCACAAGTGGAATGTGCCCAAGCATCGGTGAGGCGATTTTGTGAAATGGCGGATTGTAGGACTTAAGGAATTCTAGACTGTCCATGTCCCAGCAAGATGCCGTCCATTGGAGGCCAAGAGACTGGCAGAGTTCGTTGATCTCGTCGTATTCCGCGCGCCCGAACTCAAGGCCCTCTTTCTGCTCTCGCTGTGTCGTTCCCCAGGGGCTCTCGCGATCTCCTGATAGGTACTCGGCGGTATAAACAAGGTCGATGTTTCGTTTCTGGAACTTAACGGAGTCGAAGCCGGCATCAGCGGATGCGGCGATCATTTGTCGTGCGAGTTCGATATCGCCATTGTGGTTAATTCCGATCTCGGCGATCAGGAAAGGTTTGGGGCTTGGCGCCATGAAGGCTCCTTTCGGCTTGAATAAATTTTAAGTTATGCTGCAGCTTATATTCCTGCGAGCAGGAGATTGGTCTCCGCTAGTTTGGTCTTGAGCTCGGTTGGCAGATTACGACTGTAGGTTGGCCTATCTAGGAAGAATGATCGGTGGTTCCGAGAGTGCGAGTTGTCGATACCGTAGGATAGATACATCGCGTATTTGGGGCTCTGCGCCCCTAGGGTTCCGCCGGCATGGGTCAGGCGCTGGTCAAAAATCACACAGTCGCCGGGTTGTGTTCGAATAACCCTTCGTGGGTTTGTAATAAACCAATGGGGCACCTTGTCGTTGTGCCCACGCTTGCGCATGAAGGTGGGTGCCTTGTTCCAGAGCATGTACTCGTACCGGCCAAGCCGGCTTTCGCGACGATGGGTGCCCGGTAAAACGGCAAGGGAAGAGCCACTGTCGGTATAGTCAGAGAGATAAATTGCGATCCGCACGACGCGGTAAGGCTCTGTCCTTTCGTCCCAGTCCTGGCCGACTCCAAATTCCCGACACGCATTGTCCCGATGCCATCTCCCGCCGGGCAAATTGATGTGCAGATCAGAATGCTGAGTGTAACGGATGTTGTCGCCTATCAGGCCTCTGACGGCTGACAAGAGGCGTTCGTTGAAAATTATTGGCCAGAACTCGCGGTTTGTGGTGATGCCGTCGGCCAGTGTGTGGGTTGCGCCCGCGATGGCCGGAATGGCGGCGTCGCCGGCCGGTAGGCCAAAAATAGCGTTGATCCGGTCACGCCACGCGGCGGACTCCTCTGAACTGAAAAGCGGGCGCAGGAGGTGGAAACCAGTACGTTCAAAGTTAGCCCGTGCGGTCAGCGCGCTCGATGATTCGTTCGGGAACATGGCAGCTATCCTTAAGACCCCTCGGCCTGATGGTTGGTGCGCGCCGGGTTTCGAGACCCAAGCCGATCGCGGACCGCCATCAAACCCGCGGCGGTCAGTATCACCAGGGTTGGTGTGAGCGGCATGCCGTATCGCGCGCTTCCGAATGGCCCATTGAGCACCAGGAAATAGGCCGCTACTGCAAGTAGAAATATAATATAGGGTCGAGTTTCTGCGTTGCGGACCCCACCCAAGGTCCCAGCCACCTGGAGAAATAGGGCAACGAGGGTTGCTGCCTGTGCGACAGACCAGATCAAAAGGAACGGGTCCGTTGCAACCGCCTTGGAAAATCGTATAAGCCGTGCAGTTGTGCTTGACCCGGTCACCGCCGAGAAAAATTGCGGGTTCCAGCGCATCTGGTGGCCGGTTTCATATAGCGCCGTTTGCGATGTGGAGCGCAGGATGCCGTTGAGGGTACCGCGCGCGAGTGCCGTGAGTGGCACTTGTTTTAGAAAATCGAGGGCTACATCCCGGCGGATACTATTTAGGATCACCGGGTTTTGTTGTTTGGGGACCGGCATGGCGCCCAATCGGATCTGCAACTCTGCGTGCATCTGATCTTCCATTCCTGCGGCCATGCAATGAGGACAGGCCCGTAGGAACTGATCGACGACATCCATGGCATGGTTGCCGGATTGGGTGGTAACCACAGCCTGACCATAATTTGCATTATTTCGGGCCATCTGCGGCACTACAGACACCACGATCAGGACGGCCGGAATCGTGGCGAGTGCGGCGGCACGATACCAGCGGGCGCCGCCAGCGGACCAAAGCAGATACCCAACCAGCGGCAATAGCAAGTAGGGGAAGAACATTAAGGTCGTGCGGGTTTGTAGCGCCAGACTAAATGCGACCCCAGCCGCAATCATGAGCAAAACCTTATGTCTGGATCGGGTGGCCTGGGCGCAGGCGCTGATTCCCCAGCAGAATAAGGCGAGGAATAGCGTATCCGAAAGCACGAAGGATGCGTAGACCACCAGGGTGGCCCAGACACACGCGAGGCCAGCTGCCGGCAGAGCCCAGCGTTTGTCGATTGCACCAGCAAGGAGCCCAATCGCAAGCACTGTTGATCCATCGATGAATGCTTGGAAAATGCTGACGATCCAGAGCCTTCCGACTCCGAATAACTCAAAGATGCCAGCAAGGAAATAAGGATAGCCCGGCATGCGTGCGGTATCGGGAATTAGGATACCGAAATCTAAATAAACAATCTCCCCATGTTCCAGAAGGCTCTGTGCGCGCCTGATGAACTTCCCGGAGTCACTTCCGTTGTTGAAATCCCCTCCCAAAATAGCGACGACACCAACATAGGCGAGGCGAAGCGCCACGGCCAAGCCAAACAGAATGAGCATCTGTTTTCGGCTGAGCACCGGTCTGGTGTCTTGTGAGGTAGCGGTCATGGTCGGTTGGCGTCGTCCCGTGCCATCGGGCGGCGGGAAAGGCTTGTAGCTATAGATGAGCGAATGAGCGGTGTGGCCGCTTATACGATTCGCACGATCCGGCGTTGTTCTTTGTTCAGGGTTTTTGTGACATCGGGATGCAGGGTCGGAACAGGACTAAGGTCCGTAGAAATCGGACCGGGCGCGCGGAAGGAGTAGTTCCATGTATCCCGGCGGGGGCCAGTGTTGCGATCAGCCCGGTGGGCGCAGTTGGTGTCAAAAATCGCTATTGATCCAGCCGAGCCGGCGCAGCATGCTGGTTTGCCGGCCCGCAGGACTTCATCTTGCTTCAGCCGTGAATGGCTGACGTCGTAGTGATATGTGAGGTGGCTTCCGGGAACATACTTTGTGCACTGCCCGTCCTCGGGTACGTCGGACATGAAAATAAATACGCGCGCTTGCTTGCGCTTGCCGTCGTGGTGCCATTGGTTTGAGCCGCTGTCCTCGAGCTCCGCCGGCTCGTAGCGCGTGCCGCCAGTGCCGTTCAATACCACGGGCTTTCCCCAGTAATACTGCACGAGGTCCAGCAGACTGGGTTCGAAAAGGAGCTTGCTAAATAGTGCGGTTTCCGAGAATCGCGACGTCGCGATGTGGACGCTCCGCTCGGCTTCTGCCTCGCGATTGGGGGGGTTCGTTGCGACGAGGCGTTCGAATTCCACGCGCATCTCGGCAAGCCGTTTGGGCCCGAAGAAATTCGGAACGACGACACCGCCATTCGCACATAACGTCTCGGCATAGACTTGAAAACCAGGCAGTTCGGAGCGCTCAGCTATCCGACGGCGGTACGCCGTGCTCGGGCGTTCATAGAATTGCCTGTCATATTCGGCTCGCAAATAGTGATAGGCGCGCCTCGCGATGGGAGGCAGCGATGAAGACATGATATTTTTCAGTTTCATATCCATAGTAATTTCAGTTTCTTTATGTGCGTTCAAGACCAGATTCTTCTTTGTCCGCTTGCTTTTTTCGGCAACGCCCTAACCCCCGGTTGGCGGCTCTGGTGCAACTGGGTCAACCTCGACCAGCCCGCCATTGGCGCCGCGCTGTCGCAGAAAGTGCCTATCCGGCAGAAGGGCGGCCATTTGACCTTTGAGGCAGGCAAAAACAAGGCGGAAGGTGTTAACGGGCGACAATGCATCATGGAATTGCGTCTGACAGGTCGCGGGGAGGCGCAGCGCGTTGAGTGTCGCGAGGCGCCGCGCGGGCTCTTCGCCTAAGGTTACCCCCTCGGGTGTTATCGGTGCTTCCCCTGGAAGTCGGAACTTAAAACCATGGTCGCCCTGCAGGATAATGATCGGGTCGGTGTCGTCGTTTGCGAGGACCTGTGTGACCGCGTCCTCAAGAGAGCGGTTCGTGCAGACCGTGTCGGTGCGGAACTGGATTGGATCGTAAACGCCTTCACCGATATCTACTGCGGAGATGACCCCTTTGAGGCGGGTACAATCTGGTGCGAAGCGCGGTGGTGCGTGTGGTGAAAGAATGTGGGCGAACAAGAAGAAAGGCGATGACTCTGTCGGACTGATGGCGGCCATTACGTCCTCAACGAAGATATGATCATATCGGAACGCGCCCGGCAGTATTCTACGAGAGATACGAAACAGCGGTGTGAGTTTTAGCAGGCTGATCTGGACCTCGTTGAGTGGCACGTCGCCGCTTGGTCGCGCGTGAATGCAGCGATCCTCGGAGCCGCCACACTGGGTTTTGGCCGCTCCGGCATACGGGGCATGGAAATATCGATAGCCGAGAGCATCGAACCCGCGGACCACGGGGTTGAAACCCGATAGGGTGCTGATCTGCTCTGCGGAATTGGGGGGATCTCCATTGGGAAGCTGGCGGTAGGTTATGTTCAGAGTCGACGTTAGTGAGAGCGTGGTGTTGTCATAGTTTGCGAAGGCAGAATGCGCGATCTGGAAGCCGCGCGCAGTCAAGAAATCAAGGAAGGGTTGGTTGTCGTGATTGAAGTAGCGCGCGAGGCTGTCGTCGCGCGCGTAGCCATCGAGCAAGAACCAGTAGACATTGTGCTGCTTGGTCTCGCTGGTTCTGTTCGTTACTGTTTTTCCAACGGACGAGAGATCGGCTCGGGGCTCAAGTGTACCGCCGCTGTTTGCTATGATTTGCATGGTCGGCCAGGCAATCAAGGCGAGGCCAACTACTGTCATCACAAAACCCGCTGACGGACGTTGGGCCAGAACCCAGCTAACCCAACCGGCGGCGACAAAAACAATGAGCCAGACGCCGAGCCAGGTCGTTCCAAACTCGATACCAGCTAAGATCAGCAGATGTGCGACGCTACCGAAGCTGAAAAAGACTGCGCTCAGGACACCAATCACGATCGCGATTCGGGCGAGGGGCTGTTTGTGCAACAGGAGCGAGAGGGCCAGGGTGCTCGCAACCGCAACTGCCAGCATGGCTGCCCAGGGGAGCACCACTTCTCTGCTGCGCAGCGTCTGATCCAAGTTGTTGGCCAAGAAAGCCACGAAGGGCCAGCTTGTCAGAAGGACAAGCGGCGCCATGCACCGTATGAAGCCAGTCAGGTTTGTCTGTTTGGTTCGGGGGTTAGGCACGGCGCTTCATCAGGCTGGGGGGTTTATGACGGGTATCCGTCATCGGCCAACGAACGGCTCAGAAAGGCAGAGAGTGCGCGATTCTCGGCGCCATAGACCTTGGCGAGAATGCCGCGATCGTCAAATTTCCGGTAGCGTAGCGGTCGTCCGGTCCGGTTGCTGTACTTCCGGGCGAGATACTCGGCTAACTCCACAAAAATATGATCGTGTCCGCGGCGCCGAATCTCCGGAAAAATTGTATTTTTGCGGTGTCTCATTCGTAGGCGATTCAGCGTTAGCATCGTGTCGATGACTAGGTCGTGACGCTGCGGGTTCATCGGCGGCTGGTTGGCGATGTAGCGGACCTCGTCATCGGGGAGTCCACCCTCCGGTGGCCCAACGAAGTCACGAAGATGACAAAGAAGCTCGAAGGAATTGCGGCGTAAATCCTCAAATAGGTAAACATGCACACGTTCTGGGAAAAGTTCGAAGAAGGGCTCGAGCACCCTCTGGTAGTGCCACTTCGTTTGTACAGCCTTGTTGAGATATGCGGCGAGGCCCATGCGTCCGCCATTAGTGACATACTGACCGTAATGAGAGGCGACCATCGAGTGTTGCGAGCGGATGCCGAGCACGATCCGGGCGTTGGGGAAGTTGTGAGATATGGTTGTTGCGAGCTCTGGGATTTCTTCTCCCATCAGCCCCTCCTCGAGGCGTTGCCGCACAATGAACGGGCCCTGTGATGCCTCTATTGCGTCCCAAACGCTGTCGGCGGATTGCCGGACAAGGTTAATTTGCTGGTGAGGATAACGTTCCGTGAAGACGTTCTTCCATATCCACTTGCTCGCTGTCTTGTGGTAGCCGAGATAGATCACAACCCTCGATGAATCACGTGTACCGCGCGACGACTGTTTGGCTCTTATCGGTTCCGCGGTGGATTCTTCCGTCATGTTGCACTTGGTTGTGTAATGGGTTTGGAAGTGTGCGCCTCGTACACCGATCGACCGTTGATGATGTTGTTAACGACATTCTCGTAATAGTCCGGAATAACGTGGTAACTCTCGTGATAGTTGAAATTCTGGTGCAGTGGGTCGCGCTTGTGCACACGTGCAAACGATATGCGATCCCAAAGCTGCATCAGGGCCTTCGGCACAGCTTTTCCACGCGGTCGTTTGCGGTTTGCCAGATGTGCCATGATCGCGCCTTCCGCCCGGGCAATTGACGAGGTGTTGCTGGACCAGTCGTGGAACTCATCTAGATGGACGTCGACTTCGTCATTCTGGATGGGTGGTACACTGGGGTCATGCGCGATCAGTTCTATGGCCTCGTCGTAACTTTCGGGTTGATATCCGACCAGCTGTGACATTGCAGCAAAGGGCGTGATCTGACGGATCATGTCCGATGTTTTGCTGAGTTGGTCCATCTGGATTGTTGGTGTGCCCAGAACGTAAGATTCATAGAAGCTTTGGGATGATGGTGTGATGATCACCCGCTGTCGCGCCGTCCAATCAGCGACATCAAATGAATTGTCTATCTCTACGCGTCCCTCAAACGGCCCTTCGTTGAAGAACTCATAGCCCTCGGGTGCCTCAAGCGGGTGAGGCCGGATGGAGATTAAAAGGTCGGTTTCATTGATGATCCGGTGAATTAAAGTAATCATCGTTATGAAACTCTCTACCTGCCAGACGACACCATTGCGCTTCTCTGGATACTGCAAAGAAAAGATTGCCGGGACCGAGTTATACCGATTGAGGGAGTGAAAACGGCCGATGAAACCGATTGTTTTTTTCTCAACATTGAGGAGGTCCGGATTGAACTTCACCATGTCCAGCCTCGGGTTGCCGCACATAACGAGTTTCGATCGATCATGGTGAGGCATCGTTTGTGCGAAGTAGTCGAGGTTTCGCGGCCCCCAAAGGAGAGCGAGGCTCAGGCGCTCATAAGCCTCGGGCCATTGGGCTAGTTGAGTCGCGTCACTACTCGGCAGGGGCTGAGCCCCCTCGCCAGGCCAGAGGATAATCGAGGCGTTTGGGGCTAACTCGGCACAACGTTTGATCTGACCCACCGTATTAATCAGGATGGCATCTGGGTTCCAGTTCCTGAGTAGGCGCGTGAAGTCCCGGCCCGAGGCTATTATTACCTGTGCGCCCGCGCGTTCGAGTAACCGTGCAAGAATGACAGAGGATGCGATATCCCTTCGCAGGGTGAAGGCGCGAATGATAATTCGGTATCTGGACATTCTTTTCCTTAGGAGCCGAGGGCCGCAGCGTGCGGGTCGAAACCGATTAGGCTGATGCTTGGCCGGCCGAGTGCGGCAGCCTCGACGAGTAGCATGGATGTGATGCCGACGACGGTGTCGGCGGCGAGGATTGCCTCGGCGCTTGAACCGGCACGGCTGACGATGGTGCGCGGCGCGTCATCGGAAAGATATGGCCTGAACTTCGCTATTTCGTCACGTGGGTGAGGGCGGACGACAATGATTGTATTGCCGTCGCAAGGTGGCGTGTCTTCAAGTCTGTTCGTCCTAACCCGTTCAATGAGCTCTGAAAGCAGGAGAAGCTCGTCATGGTCGCGCCGCTTGCCGTGCTGGTACATCTGGGTAATTGGTTCGGATGCATAGAGTACGACCCTGTTCTCTTCGTTTGTGCACCATTCCCGGCGGACTGCTTCGATCCTGTTCCGGTCAATTATCTGTGCCAGGTGGCGAAAGCGTCGCAGATGGAGGTTGCCAATCACCCGAACTGTTTGATCCGGAATACCAGACGTGGCGATTGCTTCCTGGGATTTATCATCGATAACGCAAAGCAGGCCGGGGAGTATCTCGCCACCGTCACAGTTGCGAAACCGCTCAATCAGGTCCTCCTTTGCGTGATCCAGGGCGATGGTGGTGTCGTCTGCCAGCGCGATGCTATTGGCACCACACAGCGCTGCGGCACGCCACAGCGCCTGGGGTGTGCGGTCGTCGCGGTCCGATAGGCCTGTGACAACGGT
>PBMH01000009.1 GCA_002722515.1 Alphaproteobacteria bacterium
CATTTGCGAAGGGTAGCGTCTTCCCCGAGGTGCTTTTCGTCTCTACGTCAGTTGACGGCCTCGTAATGGTACTACTTGGCGGAATGCAGTCTTTGGCAGGCCCGGTTCTCGGAGCCATCGCTTTTACCGAAATTCAGACGGAGCTGACGCGGCTGACGGAGCTCTGGCAATTATGCTTGGGTATTTTGATTATCTTACTCGTTGTGATCTTACCAAATGGTCTCGTGGGCCTCTCGAAGCTGATTCAGCGGCGGCGGTCATGAGCTCATTAGAAAATGTTCTAGAGGTTGAAAACTTGGCTAAGGCCTTCGGTGGGGTCCAGGCTGTTAATGGGGTTTCGTTGCATGTGGCGCCCGGCGAACGCTTAGCTTTGATCGGTCCTAACGGGGCGGGTAAGACTACCTTGTTCAACTGCATCAACGGCCAATTGCAACCTGATGCCGGCCGCGTGCGTGTTTTGGGTGCTGACGTTACCGGATCGGTGCCCCATCGCATTTGGCATCGCAGCGTCGGGCGTACCTTTCAGATTGCGGCGACCTTCATGAGCATGACAGTTCGCGAGAATGTTCAACTGGCACTTGCCTCTTCTGCTGGGTCTACGACTAGCCTAGGACGGAGACTTGGGAAACAGTTTCGCGACGAGGCCGATACGCTGGTCGCTATGGTCGGACTGGGTGCACGCGCGGACGAGACTGCAATGGAACTACCCTATGGCGATCTCAAGAGGCTCGAGCTTGCCATGGCGATGGCCAACGCCCCTTCGCTTCTGCTGATGGATGAGCCCACGGCCGGAATGGAGACGAATGCGCGCAGCGGGATGATGGACCTGGTTGATGCCATGGTCGCGGAGCGCGGTGTCGCGGTACTATTTACGGAGCATGATATGGATGTTGTATTTGGTCATGCCGATAGAGTGATAGTCCTTGACCGGGGTGGGTTAATTGCCGATGGCAATCCGGATGAGATACGCGCTGACGCGAATGTGCGCGCGGTCTATCTTGGAACTTTTGAAGTGGATGGCCGCGCGTCATGAACGAGATGGCACTCCGGCTCTCGGGCATCGAAGCATATTACGGCTCCGCCCAAGCGCTGTTCGGGATCGATCTCGACGTACCGGCTGGAGCCGTAACGGTCCTTCTTGGGCGCAATGGTGCTGGCAAGTCAACGACCCTTAAAGCGGTCATGGGGCTTGTCGACATCCGCACCGGCCGGGTGTTTTTCGGAGACTGGGACGTCACCAATGCGCCTTCCTATAGAATCGCTCAGGCTGGACTTGGCTACGTGCCAGAGACACGTAGGGTCTTTGCCAGTTTAAGTGTCGAAGAGAATCTGATTGTGGGTGAACGCACCGATGCTGCGGCGGAGAACGTCTGGACACGCGAACGCATATTTGATCTGTTCCCGCCGCTGGCCGCCATACGCAAACGCCTTGCAGGGCAGCTTTCTGGTGGCGAGCAGCAGATGCTTACCATTGCCCGTTCGTTGATGGGAAACCCGAAGATCGTATTACTGGATGAACCCTCTGAAGGTTTAGCGCCAGTGATCGTTCAACAGATTGCGGTAACCATACAAACATTGTCGGCAGAGGGGCTGACTGTCCTGCTGTCGGAACAAAATGTTCGCTTCGCCATGCATGTCGCTAGCAGGGCCGCAGTGATAGAGCGCGGACGAATCTTGCTTGAGGGGCCGATCGACACGATCGCGGCCGACGAGGGGGTGCGTTCAGCCTATCTAACACCCTGATTTGGCAAAGTCACCAAGGTTTAGGTTGAATGATTTGAAGGCGGGGTAAAACCTTGGCGGATCAGAAGTTCAGAAACTGACGTGGCTTGGCGAGGAGCGGCGAATATTAAGGCTCCTGACACAAGGGGGCCCGATCGAAAGAAGAATCGTGTACATCTATGTATTCATAGACCTTGATATAAAACTGCTGATTATCATGCGCAAAGAAGGAGATTTTGGTTCCTAATCAATAGCTGATCGCAGTGCACAGGAAGTTAGATGACTAGATTAGTAAAAGATGAAGATCGTTTACGTGAAGAATGTGGGGTTTTTGGGGTTTTCGGACATCCAGATGCTGCCGCAATAACGGCATTAGGTCTGCATGCTCTCCAGCATAGGGGGCAGGAAGCGGCGGGTATTGTCAGTTTTGATGGAAAACATTTTTTTGCGGAAAGGCGACTGGGGCTGGTCAGCGATAACTTCACAAAGCCGAATGTTCTAAAGGAGCTAACTGGAAGTAGTGCCATTGGCCATGTTCGTTACTCCACGATGGGTGAAACGATCCTCCGAAATGTGCAGCCGCTATTTGCTGACCTCGCCGGCGGTGGGTTCGCGATAGCACACAACGGAAATCTAACAAACGCGCTAACTCTTAGAGATGAACTCGTTAATACCGGATCGATTTTCCAGTCAACATCTGACACAGAAACAATAATGCAACTGGTAGCACTTTCTAGGCGGGATAGCACTATGTCCCGTGTGATTGATGCCTTGTTTCAGATAGAAGGAGCGTATGCGCTCACAATACTAACCAATAAGAAACTAATCGGTGCTCGTGATCCGTTAGGTATTCGACCGTTGGTCTTGGGCGAGCTCGATGGTCACTATATTTTAACTTCAGAAACCTGCGCTCTAGACATTATAGGTGCCGATTTCATTCGAGAAATTGAAAATGGGGAAATTGTTGTAATTACTGAAGAGGGGTTGGAAAGCATAAAGCCATTTCCCTACCAAAACGCCAGGCCATGTATATTTGAATATATATATTTCGCTCGCCCAGACAGTATCGTTGGAGGGAAAAGTATATACCAATATAGAAAATCCCTTGGTTATAATTTGGCAGAAGAAAACCCTGTTGATGCTGATATTGTGATTCCAGTACCTGACAGTGGTGTGCCTGCTGCGGTAGGCTACGCAGAGGCATCAGGGATACCATTCGAACTGGGTATTATAAGAAATCATTATGTTGGAAGAACGTTTATTGAGCCCCAGCAATCTATTAGGTCTTTTTCAGTCAAGCTAAAACATAATATCAATCGTATTCTTGTAAAGAATAAACGGGTTGTTCTGATTGACGACTCAATTGTCCGCGGAACGACTTCTATAAAAATTGTTCAGATGGTTAGAGAGGCCGGCGCATCCGAAGTGCATATGCGCATAGGGGCTCCTCCAATTAAATATCCAGACTACTATGGGATCGATACTCCTAATAGAGACCAGCTCCTGGCTTCAACGCATTCTTTAGAGGAAATGCGGGATTATATCGGAGCAGATACGCTGGGTTTTCTAAGTGTAGACGGCCTTTATAAGGCTATGGGGCATGTGAATGGACGGGATAGTTCTTCGCCCGCTTTTACAGATCATTGTTTCACCGGTGATTACCCAACATTATTACGAGATTGGTATAGCAACGAAAATAAACGCCAACTTTCTTTGTTATCCGAGTAATTAACGAAATTATAAATGCTTGTCTGAAATAGATATTAATTTGAAAAAAAAATTAAAAAAGAACCTAAAAATTATTGGCGTAGGGGCGTTTATGTTTTTCCTTATTAAGGGAATAGCGTGGATTATAATATTTTATTTAGGATATAATGCGATATCGAATAATTTTTAAAAACGATTCATTGAATTAAGATAATAAGAAGATAATTCCGTTATGGAAAGATGTGACATAATAGTGATTGGCGCCGGTGTATTGGGCTTGGCCATCGCGCGCGCCCTTTCTCTTGTCGGCCGAGAGGTTATTGTCATTGATAAAGCTAACGCTATCGGTACTGAAACGAGCTCACGACATAGCGAAATAATTCACGCTGGCATTTACTATCCAAAGAATAGCCTTAAGGCAAAGCTATGTCTGAAAGGTAAGCGCGCGATCTATAAATACTGCGAGGACCGCGGCGTGGAATTTAAAAAGCTCGGAAAAATAGTTGTCGCGACAAAAAAAGAACAGATTTCTGAACTTGAAGATATAAAGAAAAATGCGGAACTCAATGGGGTAATGGACTTAAGTTGGCTGACGGCGGCCGAGGTTAATAGTTTGGAGCCGTCCGTTTCGTGTGTAAAGGCACTATGGTCGCCATCGACCGGCATACTCGATAGCCACGCGTTCATGCTCGCATTACTAGGGGACGCAGAAAACTTGGGTGCAACGTTGGCTTTGTTAACGCCAGTCACCGGGGGTGAAGTTCTTAGCTCGGGGATTCGGATCGATTGTGGCGGTGATGATCCGATGTCCCTCAGAGCAAACGGAGTAATAAACTGTGGGGGTCTTTGGTCACAAAATATTGCAAAAAAAATTATCGGACTTGATAAAAAACATATACCGGAAACGTATTATTGTAAGGGTAATTATTACATCCTATCAGGAAAATCGCCGTTCACTCGGCCAATTTATCCTGTACCAGAAAAAGGCGGTCTCGGGGTGCATGTTACCGTGGACATGGCGGGGCAGGCGAGATTTGGGCCGGATGTCGAGTGGGTGGAGTCGATTAACTATGATGTTGATCCAGATAGGTCGGATAAATTCTATGAGGCAGTGCGTAAGTACTATCCTGAATTATCTGATGGAGATATATATCCGGGGTATTCTGGTATCCGGCCGAAAATAAGAGGGTCGGCGTATCCAGCAAGCGACTTTTTGATACAAGGGCCAGGACAGCATAATATAAATGGTCTAGTAAATCTTTTTGGTATTGAGTCGCCTGGTATGACGGCATCACTTGCGATTGCTGAATATGTAAAAGAAATGATATTGGGCTATAAATGAATGGGTTGAGGAACAAAAACGACAATAGAATTTAAATATGACGTGCCTTAATCACATTTAAGATTTGATCAGCCATATTCACCAATCGTCATTTACTCTCCCCTTGCCCCGGGCTTTGTAAAAAACACGATGGATCGAGCGGTATTCCGAATTATACGAAGCCGGTAGAGCGGAAGAAAAAAGTGGTTCAATAACAGGGCGCTAGAATTGAATTTCTGCCGTCCCCTTTTGATGCCAGCCTGCTTTTGGCAAAAAAAACTAGTTTTCCGGCTACCTGCGGGTTGACAGGAAAGACTTGGATGACTACGTGTCTGGCACTCACACGGGATGAGTGCTAGTAACTTGGCGAGACCGTGGAATTATTCATATATTACAGGAGGATAAGGGGATGAGCTTTCGCCCTTTGCATGACCGGGTTGTGGTGCGTCGCGTCGGTTCCGACGAGAAGACGGCAGGCGGCATCATTATTCCGGATACGGCCCAGGAAAAACCTTCGGAAGGCGAAGTCGTCTCCGTAGGGCCCGGCGGCCGCACCGAGGACGGTAAGGCCATTACCATGGATGTGAAGGCCGGTGATCGGGTCCTGTTCGGCAAGTGGTCGGGCACGGAAGTTTCGATCGACGGCGAGGAACTCCTAATCATGAAGGAGTCCGACATCATGGGTGTCATCGAGGCCAAGAAGAAGGCCAAGAAGGCCGCTTAATCAGTTTCCGCAGAAGGAGAATTTCAAATGGCTGCGAAAGAAGTCAAATTTTCGACCTCAGCACGCGACGCGCTGATGAAGGGCGTTGATACCCTCGCCGACGCGGTGAAGGTTACGCTGGGCCCTAAGGGCCGTAATGTTGTCATCGACCGTTCCTTCGGTTCCCCGCGCATCACCAAGGATGGTGTCTCGGTTGCCAAAGAGATCGAGCTCGAGGACAAGTTTGAGAACATGGGTGCCCAGATGGTCAAGGAGGTCGCTTCCAAGACCAACGACATCGCTGGCGATGGCACGACTACAGCGACGGTTCTCGCCCAGGCGATCGTCCGCGAGGGATCTAAGGCTGTTGCGGCTGGCATGAACCCTATGGACCTAAAGCGTGGCATCGACCTAGCGGTTGAGGCTGTTGTTTCCGATATCGAGAAGCGTGCCAAGAAAATTCGTAACTCCGACGAGGTTGCGCAGGTTGGCCGGATTTCGGCTAACGGTGATAGCGAAGTTGGTGATTACATTGCAGATGCGATGCAGCGGGTCGGTAACGAAGGTGTGATCACGGTCGAGGAGGCCAAGAGCCTTGTCACCGAGCTGGAAGTCGTCGAAGGCATGCAGTTCGACCGCGGCTATCTCTCGCCGTACTTCATTACCAACGCAGAGAAGATGACTTGTGATCTGGAGAGCCCGTACATCTTGCTCCACGAGAAGAAGCTTTCAAGCCTGCAGGCCATGCTGCCGGTGCTAGAGGCCGTGGTGCAGTCTGGCAAGCCGCTGCTGATCATTGCCGAGGACATCGAAGGCGAGGCGTTGGCGACCTTAGTCGTAAACAAGCTGCGTGGCGGTTTGAAGATTGCCGCGGTTAAGGCACCGGGTTTTGGCGACCGTCGCAAAGCAATGCTAGAGGACTTGGCAATTCTTACTAAGGGTCAGGTTATCTCGGAAGACCTAGGCATTAAGCTCGAGAATGTTACGCTCGACATGCTGGGCACGGCAAAGCGGGTCTCGATTACGAAAGAAGAGACTACGCTAGTCGATGGCGCTGGAAAGAAGGGTGAAATCGAAGGCCGGGTCAACCAGATCCGCGCCCAGATTGAGGAGACCTCTTCGGACTATGACCGTGAGAAGCTGCAGGAGCGTTTGGCGAAGCTCGCCGGCGGTGTTGCGGTTATCCGCGTCGGCGGTGCGACCGAGATCGAGGTTAAGGAGAAGAAGGATCGCGTCGAGGATGCGATGCATGCTACGCGTGCAGCCGTTGAAGAGGGCATTGTTGCCGGTGGCGGTGTTGCGCTTCTCTACGCGACCAAGGCTCTGGACAAACTTGAGGGTGATAATGAAGACCAGCAGGTCGGCATTAACATTATCCGCAAGGCCATCGAGGGCCCGGTTCGGCAGATTGCCGAAAATGCGGGCTTTGACGGTGCGGTTGTCGCGGGCAAGCTTCTCGAGCAGAAGGACACAGACTTTGGTTTCGACGCGCAGGGCGGTGAGTACACCAACCTGGTGAAGGCCGGCGTCATCGACCCGACGAAGGTTGTGCGTGCCGCGCTACAGGATGCCGGCTCGATTGCAGGTCTCCTGATCACGACCGAGGCGATGGTTGCTGATAAGCCGGAGCCGGCTGGTGCCGGCGGCGGCGCCCCTGCCATGCCTGATATGGGCGGCATGGGTGGTATGGGCGGCATGATGTAAGCTCTCGTACTAATCCGGACAGATTGAAGAAGGCCGCACCGGCGATGGTGCGGCCTTTTTCTTTCGGTTCTTTTCATGTCTTTCATTCGTCATATCTGGATTTTGGGCCTTACTTTTCCTCGACGGCGCGGATGATCCCGGCCTGATCGAGATCGGCCCAACCGCGGTCCATCATTTTCTGCCAGAGCTCTAGGTTGGTGTTCAGCGAGACTAGGTCAATTCCGACCTGTTCGGCCAGCTCGAGTGCTTGGAGGATATCCTTGTGGTGGACCGAGGCTCTTCCGTGGGGCTCGAAGGTACGTTCGACCATGCGCCCGCCATGCAGGTCGAGAACCCGGGATTCAGCGAAACCGCCGAGCAGCGCCTGGCGGACCTTTGCGGGGTCTACGCCCGCCCTTTCGGCCAAGGTCAGCCCCTCGGCGACGGCAGCTAATGTCATCCCAACGATCGCCTGGTTGGCGGTCTTGGTAACTTGGCCGGCACCTACGTCCCCAATATGGGTTACGTGATCGCCGAGAACGTTGAACACCGGCATGACCCGCGGCAATATGTCATCGGACGCTCCGACCATGATGGTGAGATTGCCAGCTTCGGCTCCCACGGTACCGCCCGAGACTGGCGCATCAACATATGCGGCTCCCAGTGCCTTCGCCTCGTCAGCCCAAGCCTTGGTTTCCCGCACCTTGGTGGTGCCCATATCGATAATGACTTCGTCCCCGGCGAGCCCGGCAAACACGCCGTCAACGTCATGCAGAACCTTGTCCACTGACGGCGTGTCGGTGACCATGATTATAATGATGTCGCATGCCGCGACTACATCGCGCGGCGAGGCCGCCGTGCTGGCGCCAAGGATGGCGAGTTCCTCGGCTGGGCCCGGACTGCGGTTGGTTACCGTTACTGCTGCACCGGCCTGATGGAGATTTTTCGCCATCGGCCTGCCCATTAAACCGAGCCCGATGAAACCGATTTTAGTGCCCTCGAGGTTTGTCATGATGTGCACCGGAAAACCTTCTGGGGAGCTGCGCGGCGTTCCTGGACAGCGTGCTCCACGGTTGCGGGGGGGAGGTGTTGGATGTTCAGCGAGCGAGGGTGCGTCTCGAAGAGTCGGAGGTCTTTTCGACCAGCCTTCTTGTCGTCGGTGACCGTTATCATGGTGTGGGTAAGGCCGGTCTGAGTTGGATCATCTCGAGCACTTCCTTGCTGATGCGCCGGCTCGTTTAAGCGGTGGGGGAATGCGGCGTCAAGCCTCCAGTAATAGTTGGCTCAAAGTCCATACCTGCATGGCTTGAGCTCACTCAGAAGATTTACCTAGTGTCTGCTACAGTCAATGTTGGATTTCTCATTTTTTCTATCCCGTTCTCCAATTGTATTTCAGGGCATTTCCGGATACCGGGCGAGGCGAATTCCGAAGTACTGAATGTATTTGTTTGCTGATTTGTCCTGTTTCCGGCCCTATTTACGTTGATGGTGAACGTACCGGTCAGCCAAATCCTAGATTCGCCCTCCATCGCGCCCCTAGGCGCAGATGTGGTGATTGCGACGGACTCATCGGTGGTACTTGCTCGTAACGTTTTTTCGAATACGGCCCTCATTACAACGATCGTCGGTGGTCACGGCTGGCGCAAACTTGGTCTGCTTCGGGACCGGTTAGATCGCTAAAAACTCCCCGGTTGCTTCGATGGCGTCGACAAGCCCTACTCGCTCCGGTACGACTTCTTCTGGGAATGCGCCTAGCAGCCGCGTCGGCGTTGCGGCATCCAGGATTACGAAGACACCTTTGTCGCTGGTGCGCCGGATAAGCCGCCCATAGGCCTGGGCCAGCCGCAGTCGCGCAAGCAGATCGTCATGGGTGCGGCCGCCAAATGACTTGCGTCGGGCCCGATGCAGGATTGTCGGTCGAGGCCAGGGGACGCGGTCAAAGGCCAGCATGCGCAGCGAGTGGCCGGGCACATCGACCCCGTCGCGCACCGCGTCGGTACCGAGTAGACAGGAGTCGCTTTCAGCTCGGAAGATATCAATCAGAGTGGCCACGTTCAGCGAATCCACATGTTGGGCGTAGAGCGGTAAACCAGCCGCATCAAGCGCGTTGGCCATACGTGCGTAGACTTGGCGCAGTCGGGCGATCGAGGTAAACAGGCCGAGCCCGCCGCCGCCGGCGGCCAAGAACAGTTCGCGCATGGCTGCGGCGACTTGGTCAGGATCATTGCGGTGCACGTCGGTGACGATAAAAACTCGTGTCTGTTGTCCGTATTCGAACGGTGAAGTGACCCGGCTCTCGATGGCGGGTCCAGGAAAATGTACAGCGCCCGTCCGCGCATTGGCGCTCACCCAGTCAATTCCGTCGGTTGCGGTGCGGTCTGTTAGTGTGGCGGAAGTGAAAACTATGCCATGGGCGATGGGTGCCATGGCCCTAGCGAATGGCAGGGTCGGATCGATCCAGTGGCGGTAGAGTCCGGCGTCGATCTCGCGACCGTCGACCCGCTCAACCTCGATCCAGTCGACGAATGCATCCGATTGGGGTTGGCTGATAGCGTCCAGCATGTCAATCCAAGCGCCGATCAGCATTTCCGAGCGCCGCTGGAGAGCGCGTGTGACCGCTTCTATCCGCACACGGGTGGCACTCTCGAGTTCCTCGGCGTCATTGTCCAGTCGCTGAGTCAGCCGGGCGCAGAGCTTGCGCAGCGGCTTGGCCAGCGCAACCAGTTCTTCGCGCAAAACCGCAGCGGCGTAGGACAATCCTTCGGACGGAGGACGCGTCTCGGTCTCTAGAGAATAGGGGCTGTCAGCGGCTTTGTTCCGGGTGAAGATCTGCTCGCGCACTTCTGCCAGAAACTCCTCGGCCGGGCCGTCAGTCGTTGCACCTGACAGTCTGTTGAGTCAGCCTGGTGCCGGGAGTATTTTCCCTACATTCAAAGCTGATTCGAGTGCTTCTATGGCGGCAAAGTCGTCGTCGGCGATCAGGGCCGCGGCCCGCTCGCGTAGACCGCGTGCGCGTCCCCCGGCACGGCGCGAACCACCGCCCTCGTTGCCGAGTAGCCAGCGCCGCAGCTCGGCCATCTCGCGTCCGCTCAGATGCGCAGCGAAGGCGGAGTCGGCAGCATCGAATATATGATGGCCTTCGTCGAAAACATAGCGGGAGGGGATGTTGGCTCCGTCGCCCGTATCACTAGCGCCGAGCGCGGCCTGGATCATTACCAGTGCATGGTTGGCTACGACCAGCCGTGCCTTCTGTGCTTTGCGGACGGAATGTTCAACGAAACAGCGATTGTAGTGGGTGCAGGCGGAGTAGATGCACTCACCGCGTCGGTCGGACAAGCCGAGGGTGGTTGGTACGCCGACTAGGTCTACTAGCCAAGCGGGGAAGTCGCCGCCCAGATCACCGTCACGGGTGGCTTGAACCCAGCGAGACGTTAACGCGACCCCAAGTGCACTCTTGGGCTGGAGCGCTGTAAAGTGGCCCGCTGCATCTTCTAGGTTGAGTAGGCAAAGGTAATTCTCGCGGCCCTTTCGGATCACAACCCGGCGCGCCTTTTCGTCAGGGTCGGGATACAGGCTACTCAGCTCTTGGTCGATTTGCTGCTGTAGGTTTCGGGTGTAGGTGCTGATCCAGACGGAACCGGCATTTCTCTCCGACCATAAGCTCGCCGGCGCAATGTACCCGAGTGTCTTGCCAGTACCGGTGCCGGCCTCAGCCAGAACGATGTTGGGGCTGTCTGCCGCCGTGCGAACCCCAAAGGCCTCCGCCGTTGCTGCGGCATAGTCACGCTGGCCAGATCGGCTTTCGGCATCGAAGCCGAGTAGGAGTTGTAGTCGGTTGCGCGCCTCATCTCCCGAAACTGGATCATTCTTCGATGGCGGCTCGGGAGGGGTCTCGTTCCATTCTGGTATATCGCGCCAGACGGCGAGCGCGCTGGCTAAGCGCGTATCGCTGTGATCGTTCCAGCCTCTTTTGTCTAGGGCGGTCAGGACGAGGGGCGCCCACAGCCAGCCTGCTTGCTTTAGAGCATGCGCGATAGGTGCTGCATTTTTATGACCCTCGCGGTCTTCTGCCAGTTCGCCTAGAAGCCGATCGGCGATATTGATTAGCGCGTCGGTGTCTTCGGTCGTATTGATTCCGAGTGTACGGGTAAGGCCGCGCACGGTCGGCAAGGTGAACTCTGCCGGCCGCACGAATGCGAAAAGTTCAAGCACGTCATAGCCGTTGATCGAACCAACTCCGAGCCGACGTGACATGGAGGGCGCATGGCACACGACCGGCGGTTGGTTTAGGGCCCTACGTAGTGCCTCCTCGGTACCTACAGAATCACGGGATCCATTGCTTGTTCGCCATGTCGCGAAATTGCGGCCGACGACCAGGGCCGGCAGGGCAAGCATGCGGAATTTGGCGATAGGGTTGAAGGGCTCGTTCATTCGGCGACATTAACGGGGCCGCCCCGAATCCTGAAAGGGCTAGGGAAGGATTATACCAATTTATCAGGGATTTAATTAAAATCACCCGCGAAACGATATGATCCCGATGCTAAAATATTCTGCGCAGGTTTTGTGGAATCAACCTAGGTTCCCAGGTTCATGTAACGAGTGGGCTCGGACGTGCGCATGATCAATAACTGGTAGCGGCTTCAGCTATCCGCGCTGATGGAATCTCTGGTTCCGCGACGTGGGGTGCGGACAGGATTTTGATTTGGAAATTAGAAGGACAGTTGACCTGATTCCGGCCCACGCCTAGGTTCCGCCGCACGAAACCCGGCGAGTAAATACAGGCATATGGCACAAGATCAAGACATTCTGTACGCGTCAAAGGCTTGGCCCTTTCAAGAGGCACTGGCGCTCCTAGACCGGCTCGGCGGGCCGGATACCGCGGAAGTGCCTGACAAGGGTCATGTGCTGTTTGAGACTGGCTACGGACCGTCGGGCCTGCCACATATTGGGACTTTCGGAGAGGTGGCGCGAACGACGATGGTCCGCCGGGCTTTCGCTGCCATGTCGGATATCCCGACACGACTGATTGCCTTCTCCGACGATATGGATGGGCTGCGCAAGGTGCCCACGAATCTACCCGAACAGAAGATGCTCACCGGCCATCTGGGCATGCCACTGACCTCCGTACCTGACCCGTTCGGTACCCATGATAGTTTCGCGGCTCACAATAACGCGCGTCTTCAGGCTTTTCTTGATGCGTACGGATTTGAGTACGAGTTCTATAGCGCGACCGACTGTTACAAGGCTGGCCTTTTTGATGACACGCTGCGTCTCATGTTGGCTCATTATGATGAGATTATGGATGTGATACTGCCGACCCTGGGTGCCGAGCGACAGGCGACTTACAGCCCCTTCCTGCCGGTTTGTCCGCGCACTGGCGTGGTGCTGCAGGTGCCCATGACCGCGACCGATCCCGGTGCAGGCACCGTCACCTATACCGATCCTGATACGGACGCGTCGGTTGAGATCCTGGTCACCGGGGGACACTGCAAGCTGCAATGGAAGGCGGACTGGGCTATGCGTTGGACAGCCCTGTCGGTCGATTATGAGATGTCCGGCAAGGATCTGATCGATTCGGTGAATTTGTCGGGGAAAATATGCCGAATCCTCGGGGCGAAGCCGCCGGCCGGCCTTACCTATGAGCTGTTTCTAGACGACAAGGGCGAGAAAATATCCAAGTCGCGCGGTAACGGGCTGACGATTGAGCAATGGCTTACCTACGGGCCACCCGAGAGCCTATCTCACTACATGTTTGGTAAACCGAAATCGGCCAAGCGACTGCATTTTGACGTGATTCCCAAGTCGGTTGATGAGTATCTGACCAACGTTGCACGCTACCCAGAACTGGAGGCAGATAAGCAGCTGGAGAGTTCGGCGTGGCATATCCATGGTGGCGAGGTGCCTCCGGCGGGCGCTGACTTGTCGTTCGGCCTTCTGCTAAACTTGGCGGCGGCCTGCAACTCTGAGGACCCATCGGTCTTGTGGGGCTTTATCGAACGTTATGCCGAGGGCGCCACACCACAGAATAGCCCGTTTCTCGACCGTCTAGTTAATCACTCAATCGCCTTCTACCGTGACTTTGTGAAACCCTCAAAAGAGTATCGCGCCCCCGACGAAAAAGAGCGTGCAGCACTGACAGACTTGGCAGCGCGCTTTGAAGCGTTGCCAGAAGATGCGGGTGGCGAGGCCCTACAGAACGAAGTCTATGCCGTTGGCAAAGAACATGCTTTCGAGCCCTTGCGCGACTGGTTTCGGGCTCTCTACGAGGTTCTGTTTGGTCAGAGCCAGGGCCCGCGCTTTGGCTCTTTCGCCGCGCTATATGGCCGCGATGCTACAGTCGAACTCCTGCGCCGGGCCCTTGCCGGCGATGACCTCAGTTCCGCTTAGATCTAGGAATGCGCTAAAACGCAGTTTATCGTATATCCGCAGCAATATACCTAGCTAGGCTCAAGCGGTCGGTCATTATATTGGGTTGCCGGCTGCACCTTGCCGTAATTGCTGGTGTTGAAGGTTAAGTGTGTACCTGCAGTAGCTCAATCGGTTCGATGGTGAGCTCCTGTGCCTTCCGCATGCGGTCTGACAGGCCATTGTCACCGTCGGCTGAGATTTGGCATGGATCTCAGGCATAGCGCCAACATGCCTGCTGCCGAGGAATAGGTGGTAGTGGTCAAATACCGCTTACCGTTGCCGAAAAATGTAGTCCCGGGATGGTGTTATTCCTTGGACAGACACGGCACCTTTGTCGCGCGATTGCGATCGACACGTTAAGCTGGACCTTTACGCCAGCCAACCTTGAACGCATATTCCTAGCATGGCGATACTCAAAATAGCCCGTATGGGCCATCCAATCCTGCGAACTCGGGCGTCCGAAGTCGCGGACCCGTCAGCGCCAGAGGTAGCTCGCCTGGTCGACGCGATGGTTGAGACCATGGAGGATGCCGACGGTACCGGCCTGGCCGCGCCCCAAGTGCACATGCCATGGCGGATTGTCATCTACAAGGTCGATGACGAGCGTATAGAAGACGAGAGTGGTGGCGTGCCGCTGACAGTCATGATCAATCCATTGGTCGAGCCGGTTGGCGACGATACAAGCCTCGGCTTCGAGGCTTGCCTGTCGGTCCCGGGCATGGCCGGGGCGGTGCGACGGCACAATAATGTGCAGGTGACCTACCAGACTATTGAGGACAAGAAAATCAGTTTCGATGCTAGGGGGTTCCATGCCCGGGTGATACAGCATGAGTGCGACCATCTCGATGGCATCCTCTATCCTAGCCGGATCGAGGACATGACCCAGTTCGGTTTTGTCGAGGAACTTAGTCGGGGCCAGATGCCGATCAAAGAAGGAGCGGATGGTGACTGATACCGAGCATATGTTGGCCGAGAAGCGCGCTATCCTCTCTGCTATTCTGCCCCATGTGCCGTTCTATGGCTGGTCGGAAAAATCCCTGCGCGCCGCTGCGGCGGATGCTGGGATTGAACCAGCGTTAGCAAGGCTCACCTTCCCAGGGGGGCTCGCGGGCCTAATTATCTTCTGGTGCAGTGAGGCGGATCGCGCCATGGCAGCGGCCTATGACGAAGAGGGTGGCAACGAGATGCGACTCCGTGAGCGGATATCCTTCCTTGTTCGCGCGCGGATTGGTGCAGTTGCCGCGCATCGCGAGGCGGTACGCCGAGCGCTCACCTATCTAGCACAGCCCGGTCAAAGCGGACGCAGCCTGAAATGCCTATACCGGACAGTGGACGAGATGTGGTACGCCGCCGGTGATCAGGCGACCGACTATAATTTCTATACCAAACGGCTGACTCTTGCTGGTATTTACTGCTCGACACTCGTTTTTTGGCTGGATGATTCTTCGCAGGATGATTCGGAGACTTGGGCGTTTCTTGAGCGTCGCATCGACGGAGTGATGGACATACCGAGGCGGCGGGAAAGTTTTCGCCGTGCTAAGGACTCTTTTCCGAACCTAAAAACGTTTGCGCGGCTGTTGTCGGCGCAGCTCCGCGAGCGCGGTATCGGTTAAGCTAAATTAATCATTGAAGGGTGCCCCCAACCGGGTCACATGACCCATCTTGCGGCCGGGTCGGATCTCGGTCTTTCCGTACAGGTGAAGGCATGCGCGTGGATCTGAGATCTCGTCTCGCCAGCTTTCGACTTCATTACCGATCAGGTTCTTCATCACCGCGTCGCAACGTCGGGTTGGGTCGCCTAGTGGTAGGCCGCAGATAGCGCGCACTAGCTGTTCATACTGGCTGGTACGCCCGGCATCGATGCTCCAGTGCCCCGAATTATGTGGGCGTGGCGCGATCTCGTTCACCAGCACAGATTCGTCAGCTGTGACGAACATCTCGACAGTCAAAAGGCCGACGACGCCGAGTCCTTCACACAGACGAATCGCGACATCGTGCGCTGCTGTCGCTGTGGTCTCCGGGATGGCGGCAGGAATGATGGTCTCGTTGAGGATATGGTTGCGGTGGCGGTTCTCGACAGGAACAAACGCAGCTATCTCGCCGTTAGAGGCGCGGGCCACGATAACTGAGATTTCAAGTTGGAAATCGACGAAGCCCTCAAGGACGCCGCCGCAGGTGTCGGGACCTGCGCCACTATTAATCCATGCCTGTGATGAATCAGTACCAGCGTCGATGTTAACCTGCCCCTTACCGTCATAGCCAAAGCGGACTGTTTTGAGTATGGCGGGTGTGCCAATCTCGACGATTGCAGATGAAAGCGCTTTGGCGTCGGAAACCGCGCGGAATGGCGCAGTGGCGATACCAAGTTTATTAGCAAAACGTTTCTCTAGTAACCGATTCTGAGCGATGGCCTGCACCGATGGTGACGGGTGGATCGGTGTCTGGCGGGCAATCCGCTCAAGCGCGGCCATAGGGACGTTCTCGAATTCGGCGGTGGCTACGTCGATATCGACCGTGAATGCATCGAGAGCGCCGGCATCGGCGAAGTCTGCGATTGTCACGCGGTCGGCGATCTGAGCCGCAGGCTCGTCCGTGCTCTGGCAAAAGATGTGACATCTATAACCGAGATTTGCGGCGGCCAGCGCGGTCATCCGACCGAGTTGGCCGCCGCCGAGGATGCCAATGGTCGCGCCTGGTGCGATCGGTGTCTTGGTGTCGTCGCTTGGCACGATCGTCAGGCGGTGTTTGTAGGGGTGTCAGCCACGGCGTCTGTTTGGTTCGCGCGCCACTCATTGAGGGCCCCGGCGATGTCAGAATCCTCCAAAGCGATCACGGAGGCAGCTAGGAGGGCGGCGTTGACTGCGCCAGGGCGACCGATGGCAAGGGTGCCGACGGGTACCCCGGCCGGCATCTGGACGATCGACAGCAGACTATCCATGCCTGAGAGGGCTTCGCTCTGGACTGGTACACCGAACACTGGAAGGCTAGTCATGGCCGCGGTCATACCGGGTAGATGAGCGGCACCACCGGCGCCCGCGATGATGACCTTGAGCCCACGTCCGTGCGCCGCCCTAGCGTACTCGGACATTCGGTTCGGCGTGCGATGGGCTGATATGATCTTCACCTCGTACGAAACCCGAAGCGAATCAAGGGTTGCGGCGGTGTGGTGCATTGTCTCCCAGTCGGACTGACTTCCCATGATTATTCCGACTACCGGCGAATCTGTCATGTGAATCTCCCTGAGGCTCGCGGGCGCCCTTAGCCCGGAAAGGCGGGGATTATATGAGTGCGGCGAGATGTGGCAAGCGTGACCGGATATATTTCGTCGTATTTACTTTGCGAGATAAACATCTGTTAACAATTCTGGGAATAGGTTCGAACACCTTTATTGCTGCCCAGCGCCCGCCATGTTTTTGGCCTGATCGCGGAGCTTAAACTTCTGAACCTTGCCGGTTGATGTCTTAGGCAGGGGGCCGAACACGACATATCGCGGGCATTTGAAGCTAGCGAGATTGTTCCGGCAATGATCGATGATTTCCTCTTCGCTAACCACCACACCCGGCTTCAACTCGATGAAGGCGCAAGGGGTCTCGCCCCACTTGTCGTCTGGGCGCGCAACAACTCCGACAGCTGCAATGGCGGCATGCTTGTAGAGTGCATCTTCGACCTCAATGGAGGAGATATTTTCACCGCCGGAGATTATGATATCCTTCGATCGGTCCTTGAGTTCGACATACCCGTCGGCATGCCAGACGCCTAGGTCACCGGTGTGGAACCAGCCGCCTGCGAAGGCCTCATTGGTTGCATTGACGTTCTTCAGATAGCCCTTCATCGTTACGTTTCCGCGAGTGAAAACCTCGCCCATGGTTTCGCCGTCTTGGGCCACCGGTACCATGGTTTCTGGATCGGCGACCATCATGTCTTCCAGTACCTCATAGGGCACACCTTGGCGGGATTGAAGGCGGGCGCGTTCATCGAGCGGCAGGTCGTCCCACTCGTTTTGCCAGGCGCAGATGATGGCCGGACCATAAATCTCGGTTAGGCCGTAGACATGGGTTACATTGATTCCCTCTTCGGCCATCGCGGCCAGCACGGCGGCAGGCGGTGGCGCTGCAGCAGTCATGAATTCGATCTGCTGATCGAATGGCCGCCGCTCTTCTACGGTTGCATTTACGATCATCTGCATCACTATCGGCGCGCCGCACAGGTGGCTGATGCCCTTGGTCTCGAAGGCTTTGTAGATCGACCTAGAGTTCACGTTTCGCAGGCAGACATTCGTACCCCCCACGGCAGTTACGCCCCAAGTAAAGCACCAGCCGTTACAGTGGAACATTGGCAGGGTCCATAGGTAGATTGGCCCGCCGGTGGCGCCCCAGGTAAAGACGTTTCCCACAGCGTTGAGATAGGCACCGCGGTGATGGAACACCACTCCCTTGGGATTCCCTGTGGTACCGGATGTATAGTTTAGTGCGATGGCGTTCCACTCATCGTCAGGCAGGGACCATTCAAACGCGGGGTCACCGGCGGCGATGAAGGCTTCATAGTCCACCTTGCCGATCTTCTCGCCGCCCGGACCCTCCGGGTCGGCGATGTCGATGACGATAGGTTCGACCTTCGCCAATTTGAGGGCCTCTTTGATGATTGGTGCGAACTCGGTATCGGTCAAAAGAACCTTCGCCTCACCATGATCGAGGATAAAAGCAATGGCTTTAGCATCAAGACGGTAGTTAAGGGCGTTAATCACGCCGCCGGTCATGGGAATACCAAAATGGGCTTCGAGCATGGGCGGTGTATTGGGAGACATAATTGCGACGCAATCGCCGACGCCAATGCCATGCTTGCTGAGGGCAGAGGCGAGCCGTCGGCAGCGTGCATAGAATTCGCTGTAGGTGTAGCTGGTGTCACCATGCACGACGGCTGCGCGGTTCGGGTAGACCGTCGCAGACCGGCGTATAAAACTTAGTGGCGAGAGTGACATGTAGTTCGCTGAATTTTTATCCATATTGGCTTCAAAATGATTGCTCATGCTTTCTCCTTGGCAACCGATGACCGGCCGCACAAATTTTTTTCGATGCCCGAATTTTAACTCTTGAACAATGCGTCCGCGTCGTTACGCAGCGCATCGCGGCTTGCAATTTCACTCTCAGCTCGCGCGATCTCAGATTTCGCATGTTTGATATAGGCCTTGAGTTCCTCGACCGATAGACCCTCGACATTCAGTTCGTCGAAATTGGCCTTGTGGCCTTTGAAGGTTGGTTCCTGATCGTTATCTAGGCTCATGTTGCACTCCCTGTTGGAGAACGGGTCTGCTTGCCGTTGTTTATCAAGTTTGACGCGCTTAGATTGCGCCCGCAACCATCAGAAAGACTGAAATTCGGATTGGAGATTGACCATGGTATTACCGGACGTGATGCGTGCGATTGAAATTTCCAAACCTGGTGGGCCCGAAGTTCTAAAGCCAACTGAACGCCCGGTACCGGTTCCTAGAGATGGCGAGGTTCTGATCCGCGTTTGCGCGGCGGGTGTGAACCGGCCTGATCTTGCACAACGCAAGGGCGTCTATCCTGCACCGCCAGGAGCGTCAGATCTGCCGGGGCTTGAGGTTGCAGGCGAAATCGTAGCACTTGGGGAAAATACCTCAGAATGGAAAACTGGAAACGAAGCGTGCGCGCTCGTGTCGGGCGGTGGTTATGCCGAGTATGTGGCAGTGCCAGGAAGTCAGACCCTGCCTATACCAGAGGGCTTGGACATGATCCAGGCTGCTGGCGTGCCGGAGACTTTCTTCACAGTCTGGGCCAATGTCTTCGATCGCGGACGGTTTCGGCCGGGCGAACGATTTTTGGTGCATGGCGGATCCAGCGGTATTGGGACCACGGCTATTCAGCTCTGCAAGGCGTTTGGAGCAGCAGCCATCTTCACGACGGTTGGCACGGTGGAAAAGGCTGCTTTCTGCGAGAAATTAGGGGCTACCCGGGCGATCAACTACAAGAAGGAGGCCTTCGAAGAGGTTGTCGTATCTGAAACCGATGGAGAGGGCGTTGATGTGATTCTGGACATGGTCGGTGGAGATTACACGCCGCGGAACATCGCCGCGCTTCGACCTGACGGACGGATTGCGCAGATTGCGCTCATGGGTGGTACCAAGGCGGAGATCAATCTTGCTAAAATCATGATGAACCGGATTACACTAACTGGCTCAACGTTGCGCCCACAATCGGTCACAGCGAAGGCTGCCATCGCGGCTTCCTTACGTGAAAAGGTTTGGCCGCTTTTTGCTTCCGGTGCGCTGGCACCCGTTATTCATGCGACGTTCCCGCTCGATGATGCACCTGGCGCGCATCAATTAATGGAAACGAGCAACCACATTGGTAAGATCATCCTGGAGGTCTCATAGATTCGGAGTGCTGTGCGCTTTGCATTTATGCCTATCGCCGCATATATATTGGCCGAACTCCCTCAGGGAAGACCAATTTTGAGCCGTATCGGTCGTGTCTGGTGCGGACGAACGGCGAAAGGAGATTTTATGGCACCTCCATTGATGCCGAAAGCCACGGCGGTTTGGCTTGTTGAGAATACGTCGCTGTCGTTCGCGCAGATCGCGGACTTCACTGGTATGCACATGCTTGAGATCCAGGGTATTGCCGACGGCGAGGTTGGTGTCGGCATGCGTGGTCTCGACCCGATGGCAAACGGCCAGCTCGAATCGACAGAGATCGAACGTTGCCAAGCAGACCCGGCAGCGCGCTTAGTACTTCAAGAGACAGACAATCCGGCACCGGTCAAACGAACCAAAGGGCCGCGCTATGTCCCGGTGTCGAAGCGCCAGGATAAGCCCGACGGCATCGCTTATTTGGTCCGCTACTATCCTGAGCTCAGCGATGCTCAGATCGGCAAGCTGATTGGTACTACCAAGCCGACAATCACCTCTATCCGAGATAGGACGCACTGGAATTCCTCTCAGATTCAGCCACGCGACCCCGTGACGATTGGCCTCTGTCGCCAGGTTGATCTCGACGAGGCGATTGATAAGGCCCACAAGGCTGGCCGCCAACCAGCCGCGGATGATCGTCGCCCGATCAGCGCGGACCTGATACCCGAAGAAGAACCAGCGCAGAGCCGTATCCCTGACTGGATGGCTGATGTACGGATCGGTGGAAACAACCAGGGCGAAAACTAAGCCCCTGATACCAGTATGTTAAAACGATTTCGGAGCTTGGATTCGAGCTCCGTCCGGGGCAGTTTTATTTTGCAGAAAGAGCCAATGCCGGTTCAAGCGGCAAACGGGTTGCGATAAGTTCTACGGCTAACTCACTTCGCTGCCGGATGAACCCCATGATTGACCCCAAGCATCTGAAGTTCTCGACCCTGAGTTTACACGCCGGCCAACACCCGGACCCAGTTACAGGCGCGCGCGCTGCCCCGATCTATCAGACGACATCCTACGTGTTCCCCGATGTCGAATATGCTGCCAGCCTTTTCAACCTAGAGCGGGCTGGCCACATCTATTCACGCATCTCGAACCCCACGGTAGCCGTATTCGAGGAGCGAATGGCCGCGCTCGAGGATGGAGTCGGCGCGATCGCAACGGCGAGCGGACAGGCGGCCATGAGTTTGGCAGTTCTTACCCTGATGGACGCAGGGGGGCACATCGTCGCCTCACGCAACATCTATGGTGGCACCCATAACCTGTTTGTTCATACGTTGCCGAGGTTTGGGATCACCACGACCTTCGTTGATCCGAGGGACCCTGATGCGTTCCGGTCTGCGATCCGGGATGAAACCCGGCTGATTTTCGCTGAGACTATTGGAAATCCTGGCCTCGAGGTTCTCGATATTGAGGCTGTGGCCGATGTCTCCCATGCGGCGGGTTTACCGCTTTTGGTGGATTCGACCTTTGCTACCCCTGCTCTGCTCCGACCGTTTGAGCATGGCGCGGACCTTATTATGCATTCAGCGACTAAATGGATAGGTGGCCACGGCGCGGCCATCGGCGGGGTGCTGATAGACAGCGGTAATTTTGGTTGGGAGGAATCGGGTAAGTTTCCACCCATGACTGAGCCCTATGCTGGTTATCACGGTCTGGATTTCGCTGAGGAGTTCGGCCCTGCGGCTTTCATTATGCGCGCGCGCGCTGAGGGATTGCGCGATTTCGGTGCCTGCATGGCGCCGCAGACGGCCTTCTACCTTTTGCAGGGGCTGGAGACGCTACCGGTACGAATGGCCCGGCATGCGGAGAATGCGCAGGCAACTGCTAGTTTTCTTGCAAGTGCCGACGAGGTTGCGTGGGTCATTTACCCGGGGCTCGAAAGCCATCCCGACAATGTTTTGGCACAGCGGCTATTGCCCGACGGGGGTGGGGCGATTGTGACGTTCGGTGTTAAACCGGGCACCGAGGGGCCGCGCCGCGCAGGAGCAAAGTTCATCGAGGCGCTGGAGTTGTTCTCGCATCTGGCCAATGTGGGCGATGCGAAGTCGTTGGTGATTCACCCGGCGAGTACGACCCACCAACAGATGAGCGCGGAAGAGTTGAAGGCTGCGGGTGTAAGCGAGGAGATGGTGCGCCTAGCTATCGGGCTTGAAGATCTGAGCGATATTGTTGCTGATCTCAAACAAGCACTTCGTGCCTCGCAGAAATAGAGAGCGGACCATGGATGTATATGTGGATGATCAGGCGGTCTTCGTTCATACAGGCGGACGAGCGTTCGAATCTAGGCTGCCGACGCTGGTCTTCGTGCACGGAGGCGGCAACGACCACAGCGCTTGGGGTATGCAGGCGCGCTACTTTGCACACCACGGCTACAACGTCTTGGCACCGGACCTGCCCGGACATGGCCGATCAGATGGGGTGAGCTGTACTACCATCGATGAATTTGCCGAATGGCTATGGCGGTTTGTGGAAGCGGTTGGTGCCGATGTTGTTTACTTCGCCGGACACTCGATGGGGTCGTTGATCGTGCTAGCGGCCGCGGCGAAAGACCCCGCGCGTGCTGGCGCGCTGATCCTACTCGGACCGTCCGATCACATGAAGGTGCATCCTGACCTGCTCGCGATGTCTGCCGCGAATGACCCGGCCGCCTTTGAAATGATCACCGACTGGGGCTTTGGGAAGTCTGCCCACAAAGGCGGACACCAGGCCCCGGGCCTTTGGCTGCGTGGCGGCGGTCGCGCTTTGTTGGCATCGTGCCCCACGGATGTTCTGGGGAGTGACCTGGCGGCGTGCAACAACTGGACCGGTGCACTCGAGGCTGCAGTGGAAATCTGCTGCCCAACGCTCTTTCTAATGGGAGCCGGGGACCGTATGACGCCCGTCGCAGCTTCCCAGGGGCTGCGGGCTGCCATCACGGGCGCACGCACTGAAATTCTGGCTAACACGGGACATATGATCATGGTCGAGTGCCCCAACGAGACAATCAACGCTATTTCAGAATTCCTGGACGATATTCAATGAGTGAAACGAAGTCAGGGCGCGATGAGCGGCGTGCAAACTATCCCCACTTTCTGCAGATCCCGACCCGCTGGATGGATAATGACGTTTACGGTCACGTCAACAATGTGACTTTCTATTCCTACTTTGACACAGCGGTGAACGAGTTTCTGATGCGCTTTACCGGGCTCGACTATCGCAAGAAAGAGCCCGTCGGCATGGTGGTCGAGACCGGCTGCCGGTTCCACAGCGAGATAGCCTTCCCCGACGTACTTGACTTGGGCGTGCGAGTGCGCCGGCTTGGCAACTCATCGGTTACCTATGAAATCGCCATCTTTAAGGTGGGTGATGAGACGCCATCGGCCACGGGCCATTTCGTGCACGTTTATGTACGTCCAGGCGAGATGAGACCTATCCCGGTACCCGAACATGTGCGCGCCACGCTTTCGTCGCTACTGGTGGAAGCCTAACCCCATAGGCGGTCGGAAGCGATTTCGGCACCCCGAACAAGTGACCTGAATTTCTCGGTGGCGATATCCGGATCAACCTTGCTAATGCCGGCGAAGGTGGCGAAGCCGCAATCGGCCCCGGCGATGACTCGCTCCCGGCCTATCAAATTGGCGTAGTTACAAATTCGGTCGGCGACCAAGCTCGGGTGCTCGATATAGTTTGTCACACTATCGATCACTCCTGGCATGATGATTTTGTCGTCGGGTAGTTCTTTCTCCTCGAAAATCCGCCATTCATGCGCGTGGCGCGGATTTGAGGATTCGACTAAAAGACCCTGTGGCTTGGCCTTCATCACCACATCGAAGATTGCGTCTAAGGGGATATCGAGATGGTGCGGTCCCTCGTAATTTCCCCAGCATATATGCATGCGCACGCGGTCGGCAGGGATGTTCTCGAGTGCCGCGTTGAGGGCCTCGATCTGCATTGCAGCACGTTTTAGGAAGTCGGCATCTGATAGCTCGCGATACTCGGTATGGCGGCCCATGGCAAGGTCGGGGCAGTCAATCTGTAGAACGAAGCCCGCACTCGCGATCGCCTCGTATTCTTCGCGCATGACCATAGATAGGGCTTCTAGATAGGCGTCGTCGTCGGGATAATATTCGTTGTGTTGGAAAACGGTAATGACGCCTGGCGAGGCGGCGTTCATAAAGAACTCGGTCGCGTCGGTGTTTTGTGATGCAGCGGTAAGGTTACCTAGGTCCTTGCACATGGGCTCGCGGTCGCGGATGACCACCTCGCCAGTGCAGCAGGGTCGATTCAGGCGGCGGGTGTCGGCCATCCGGGCGAGCATTTTGCGGAAACCAGGGAAGCCTGATAGGTCATCGAAACGGACCGAGGGGCTGTCTCCTGTGAATCCGCCCAGACGCTGCTGGATATAGGTGGCGTAGCCCGTTTTACTCATCTCACCGTCGTTGATGACATCGATTCCCCATTCGCGCTGGGCGTCGACGATGTCGGCCACGGCGCGGGTCACGGTTGTGTCGAATACGGCTTCGTCGAAATCCTCACCAAATTCTACCTTGTAAAGGAGGTCCTCGAGATCCTTCGGTCGCGGTAGGCTCCCCACATGGGTTGTGAGGATACGGTCTTTGCTGTGTTTCATGGGTTTTCCCCCGGGCGAAAACTATCTGCGTCTCTGAGGCGGTCACGTTAAGATATTTGTATATACAACATCACGAAAAAGGGCCCACCGTTTCCGGTGGACCCTTTATTCTTTTGTACTTCTCGCGCGGCGCCTTTAGGCTGCCTGCTTTTCGTGATCGATGGTCCGACTGCTAGTGGCGGCGGCGATTTCGATCTTACGTGGCTTGAGTTCCTCAGGTACCTCTCGCTTTAGGTCGATGACAAGAAGTCCGTTTGCAAGGTTCGCGTGGGTTACGTTGACATGATCGGCCAGATCGAACTGCCGTTCGAATGTGCGGGTTGCGATGCCACGATGTAGGTAGTCGGTTTTGGCGTCGCCCTTGTCCTGTGCACCCTTCACGACAAGCGAGTTGCTCGTTTGGGTGACGTTGATGTCACTTACTCCGAAGCCCGCGACCGCCATGGTTACACGATATTCATCGTCGTCGAGCTTTTCGATATTGTAGGGTGGATAGGAAGGCACTTCCGCGTTGAATGCTGAATCCAACTTTTGTCCGACGTGGTCAAAACCGACCGAGGAGCGGAACAGGGGCGTTAGGTCTAGATTGTAGGTACGCATTTCACTTGTCCTCCTTTGAGAGCAACTGTGACATCCGCGAACCCGCCATTGGCCGGGGTACACGGGTTTAACGCGGTCTGGAACCCAATTTTGGCATTCCCCGCGACGCTNTTGATGTAGGTTTGGTAGTTTTTCGATTCAAGTGGTCTCGTGNATAAGATATGCCCACCGAATCAAAANGGGCGCTGCAACAGCAACGCCCAAAACACTCATGTTCTTCTATTTNGAATCAGCCTATGCCGAAGCTCTCGTAGCGCTTGTTAAACTTCGCGACTTGGCCGCCGGTATCAACGAGGCGATGCTGGCCGGTCCATGCTGGATGAGTCTTGGGGTCGATGTCTAGACGCAGCGTATCGCCCGGCTCGCCATAGGTCGAACGCGTCTTAAATTCGCTACCATCTGTCATTACGACGGTAATCTCATGGTACTCAGGATGAATATCGCTCTTCATCACTTCTGCTCCATACTGAGAAGGCGTCGGTTATAGCCAAGTGGGACCGCCGCGGCAAGGGGCGTTTGGCAGGCAATCAGGCCCGGACACGGAAGGTGGTGTTTGTTCCAAGAAGCCATTTCTTGGCGGGGTTTGTTGGGCCTGCTAAACCCTATTCTCGAGATGTCCATACAACCCCGATCCCGCCGCGAGTCCGTCGTGTCAAACAACCCCGACACCCAGCCGCCCAAGCGCAGTATGCGTGAACTTCGCCGGCTCGCGCACTTCGTGCGGCCTTATCGCCTAGCGGTGGCAGGCGCTTGCCTTGCGCTTGTAGTCGCGGCCGCTACGGTCTTAGTAATCGGTCAGGGGCTGCGCCGTATGGTTGATGAGGGGTTTGCGGCTGGAAACCCGGGCCCCCTGGACGACGCGTTGGGGGCTCTTCTGGTGGTTGTCCTAGTTCTGGCGGGTGCGACCTACTCGAGATTTTTCCTCGTCTCTTGGGTGGGTGAGCGCGTGGTTGCAGATATTCGCAAGGCCGTTTTCGAGCACACATTGCGGCTCGAACCTGCCTTCTACGAGACGATGCGGATCGGTGAGGTCATGTCGCGGCTCACCACTGATACCACCCTGATCCAGGCGGTTGTTGGTACCTCTGCCTCAATGGCGCTGCGCAATGTTCTGCTGGTTCTGGGGGGTCTCGCGATGCTCGCCATTACCAGTCCACGGCTCACACTGCTGGTCTTGGTTGTCGTACCTTTGGTGCTGATACCCATCTTGGTATTTGGTCGCCAGGTCCGTCGGTTGAGCCGAGAGAGCCTCGATCGGCTGGCAGATGTGAGCGCATACGTTAACGAATCCATCGCTAACATCCGTACGGTTCAGGCCTTCGGTCATGAAGAGATCGATCGGTCGCGATTTGCCGGTCGGGTGGAAGACACATTCGCGACCTCGGTGCGGCGCATTCGCGCCCGCGCCTTGTTAACGGCAATCGTCATTCTTTTAGTATTTGGTGCCATCGGCGTGATCCTCTGGATAGGTGGTCGTGACGTGATAGACGGACGCCTAAGCGCTGGCGATCTCTCGGCCTTTGTGTTTTACGCGGTGATCGTCGCTAGTTCGGTCGGCGCGATATCCGAGGTGATCGGAGAGCTGCAACGTGCCGCCGGAGCAACCGAGCGGCTGTTTGAATTGATGGAAATCGAGCCAGCGATTGTTGCACCAGCGGCATCTAAGCCTTTGGTTAAACCGGTCACTGCGCGAGTCGTTCTGGATTGCGTTACATTTCGGTACCCCTCTCGGCCTGATAGTGCTGCCCTAACAGACTTTTCACTAGACATTTTGCACGGTGAGACGGTTGCGCTCGTTGGTCCGTCGGGTGCAGGAAAGACCACGGTCTTTCAACTTCTGTTGAGATTTTATGACCCGGAGTCCGGGCATTTGTCGTTCGACGGGGTGGACTTGCGCGATCTCGCGCCCCAAACGCTGCGCCGGCATGTTGGGCTGGTTCCTCAGGAGCCGGTGATTTTCTCGGCTAACGCTGCCGAGAATATTCGCTATGGCCGACCCGAGGCGACCGACGAGGAGGTACGTGCGGCCGCGGACGCAGCTTCGGCACTCGAGTTTATCGAGGCACTGCCCGATGGTTTAAACACATTTCTGGGCGAGAAAGGGGTGCGCCTGTCGGGTGGACAGCGCCAGCGGATTGCAATTGCCCGAGCCATTCTGCGTGACCCTGAGTTGCTGCTACTCGACGAGGCCACGAGCGCGCTGGACGCGGAGTCGGAACGGGCGGTGCAGTCGGCGATGACGGGCCTGATGCGTGACCGAACCACACTGGTGATTGCACACCGACTGTCGACCGTAATTGCGGCGGATCGGATCGTCGTGATCGACGAGGGGCAAATTGTCGCCGAGGGGACCCATGCGGAGCTTATCAGTCAGGGCGAACTTTATGCGCGGCTTGCCAAACTGCAGTTCGACACTAACAACAGGGCTGTCGCCAACCAGCAGGGCGACCTTAGCGCTGATCTAGTTTGAACTCGATCCGACGATTTCGGCGGTAGGCGATCTCGTCCTCGCCTCGGTCGATCGGTTGAAATTCTCCGAAGCCCGCGGCGACGAGATTTTCTGGTGGGATACCCGAGCTTGCTAGGAACTTAACGACCGAGATTGCACGGGCTGATGCGAGCTCCCAATTCGATGGGAAACGTGCTGTGTTAATTGGGCGTTCATCAGTATGGCCGTCGACCCGCAGTATCCAGTCGATGTCCTCGGGTATCTCGGATCCTATCTGCACTAGGGTGCGCGCCAGCTTTTGCAGTTGGGCCTCGCCCTCTGGGTTGAGGATGGCTTGGCTAGAGGCAAACAGGACTTCGGACTGGAAGACAAAACGGTCTCCCTCGATGCGAATATTCGACCGGTCGCCTAGAACCTCACGCAGCCGGCCGAAAAATTCTGAGCGATAGCGGGCCAGCTCTTGCACCTTCGTCGCTAGTGCCTCGTTGAGACGCTTGCCTAGGTTAACCATCTGTACTTCCTGTTCATGATTCTTCGCCTCGGAGGCGTCGAGCGCCTCGTTGAGTGAGGCCAGCTGCCGCCGCAGGGCAACGAGTTGTTGGTTCAGAAGCGCCACCTGGTCCTGGGCGCTTCGAGAGATTTCTCGCTGTTTGGAGAATGATGCTTCGGCCGTCTTTGCGCGTTCGGTGATGTCGGCCAGACGTGATTTCCCGGCCGCAACATCGGCCTCGAGCCGGGAGAGGTTGCGTCGCTGATCGCCCATTTTTTCCTTGTCGGCGCTGATCTGCGTGCGCAGCCTGTCAAGCTCCGCAGCGTTATTACGGTGCGTTGTTTCGAGGTCGGCCTCGATAATCGATAGGCGATCGACCAACGCATCGCGTTCGGAAATTGAACCCTGTAGCTGGGCAGAAATCTGCGAAACTGACAGCGTGAGTTCAGCATTGGCTGACCGCTCGAGATCAAGCATGCGGGCTAGCTCGTTGACCTGCTGGTTAAGCTTCGATAGTGCATTGTCCCGACCCGACAGCGCATCTGACAGGAAGGCTTGGGCCAGCGCGAAGACCATCACAAGGAAAACTACTACTATCAGGAGTGCGGCGAGCGCATCCACGAAACCGGGCCAGTAGTTAACGGCAGAGCGATGCCGTCGTGACGAAGATCCGGGCACGGGGCCGGCCGCTAGATTTCTTCGCCTTCGGCGAGTGCCGCGGCGATGGTGCGTGCCAAGAGCCGGATTTCAGCGCGCAGTTCCTGGACCATTTGATTGCGCCCGTTCACTTGATCTTCAAGCATGCGCGCCAAATAGCTGTCGATATTGCGAATGTGGTTGAGTGCAGTCTCGTCGAATCCTTCAGTCTGATTTGGTTCGGCGAGGCGCCTTAGAATGGGCCGGAGTTCGGCCTGATTCTCGGCCATTCGGACCAAGAGCTCCTGGTCGTCGCGCATATTGTTGGTCATCGTCGACAGCCGCTCAGTCAGAATCGTTAGGCTTTGGTTGCCGTGGCTGCGTGAAGACTCAGCCTGCGTTACTGTGCGCTGCAAATTGTCGAGCGACTCTGCAGTGGATTCGAGCAGCGCTTGGATATACGCCGGCACCGACTGATCTCCGTCACCACTGCCGAGCGGACCGCCGCTCGATACCCGCGTGGCGCTGCTCAACCAATCCTCGAGGTCATTGTAGAACCGATTCTGGGCCGCACTTGCTTGGAGATCAAGGAACCCCAGAAGCAGAGAACCCGCGAGGCCGAAGAGCGAGGAGCTAAAGGCTGTCCCCATGCCTGCCAGCGGTGCTTCGAGACCTGATTTCAGGTCGTTGAAGATTTGCGTGGTATCACCGCCGCCGACCTGCAGGCCAGCGATGACTGTGGCGACTGAGTCGACGGTCTGGAGTAGACCCCAGAAAGTACCCAGAAGGCCGAGGAAGATCAGGAGCCCGATCATGTAACGCGAGATGTCGCGGGACTCATCGAGCCGGGCGCTGATCCCGTCGAGGATGGAGCGCAGGGATGTAGTGTTCAACCTGAGCTTGCCTTGGCGGTCGCCTATCATCGCTGCCATCGGCGCCAGAAAATGCGGCGGGTCCGCCACTGGACCGCCGGGTTGGTGCCTTCGATAACTCTCTATCCAGTTGACCTCGATCTTCAGCATTAGGACCTGGCGAAACACGAAGATGAGCCCGAACAGAAGGACTAGCACAATGATGCCGTTGATGGCCGGGTTGGCTAGAAACGCATCGAGCAGTTGGCCGTAGAGAACACCAGCCGCGATGGCCGCCAGTACCAAGAAGATGCCCATACGAGTCAGGTAAGTGCGCGGGTTAGTCATGGTTTTTCTGCCCGTTTGCGTCGTAGGCGCCCGATGCACAGCACGCTGTCATTCGTCGCGAAAACGTCAACAGGTATGCAATGTCCCAAGGCAATATTATTGTTTCGCACCTATGTGACAACTTTAGGGCGAAGACGTTGATTCCCGCTATCGCCGAACGACGACCACATCGACCCTGTCGGAGGGGCCACCCTCGGTTTTCATGCCAAGTGCGCGGACATCCATGCGGGTGCTGATAATACCCTGATTAATAAGATGTGAGCGTGCTTTGAGCGCGCGCGAAAGTGAAAGTCGTCGCGCGTCGGGCGCAGATTCAGCGGTCCCGGCTGCATAGGCTTGCAATTGAAGGCGAATGTGGGTGTCAACCATCATCCGTTTGGCGAGTGCATCGAGAGTGGCCTTCGCGACATCGGTCAGGTTTTCTGACCCGGCATCGAACAGGATTCGCGTTTTTCTGTCGGCCTCGATTCGGGCTGGAGGGCTTGCTGTGGTCTGAGTTTTTGGGGGGTGTGTTTTTACCTTCGGCGTTATTGGCGGTGCAGCTGGCAATGGCGGTGGCACGACCGCAGTTGTCGCTGGGACGGTGGGCGTGGTGGTCGCGGGTTTCGGCGTTTCAGGTTTTGGCCCCGGGTTCACCGCTGCCGGGGTGGTGCTGGAGATGGGGTTCGTCGTCGAGGATTGACGTGGTGTTGGTGAGGCCGGTGCGATGGCGCTGTTTGCGAGCGGGCCCTCGAGGCGTGATACTGGTTTTTGTGGCGGGGGAAACAGAGTGAATCTGTCACCCGTAATCGTACTCGCTTTGCCGTTTGCCGAAGGTCCTCCGTTGCCGAGGACGCTGAGATCAATCACAACGCCGTTTGCGCTACCTAGTGGCTGCTGCTGGGCGCTGATCGGTCCCGTTACCAGTAGGCCCGCACATACTCCCAGGGCAGATGCAAGCATCTTACTGTGAAGGGCCGTCAGGCTCATTTTTGGAAGTTGCCGTGTCATATATCGTTCTACCCGTCCTGTAGTCTAGTCTGCAGCGTTGAGGAGTATGGCCGCCACTTTTCCATTACTTTGGGGGTTTTGTATCAAGGGGAACCTTTTGCTTCCCGCTTAACGCGAAGAGCCCTGTGGCTTTGCAATGTAATCTACCCAGTTGGATTGTAAGATCCCAGAATTCAGGTTCGAGCATACCGTAACGTCGACGAAACCGGCAACTGCCCCGAACGGGTGTTAACTCGCCGCCGACTTGTCGGTCGGTCCCGGATCGGCCTCGCGCAGGCATTTGCGCAATTTTTCTTGGATACGGTCATTGCCGGCGACGACTTCGCCAGTGATCAACATGCTGTCACCCCCGGCGATGTCGCTGACGAAGCCCCCCGCCTCGCGGACGATCAGTATCCCTGCTGCGATGTCCCAGATGTTCAGATCGAACTCCCAGAAACCGTCGAAACGGCCGGCGGCAAGGTATGCCAAGTCAAGTGCTGCCGATCCGTAGCGGCGGATACCTGCCACTTCGCCTATGACACCGCGCAGGGTTTTGAGGTATCGAATGTCATCGCCATGACCCATAAATGGCATGCCTGTGGCGATTAAACTCTCGGACATGTGTTGGCGGGCGGAGACCCGTAGGCGCGTGTCATTGAGATAGGCGCCTGTGCCGCGTTCGGCCCAGAACAGTTCATCAGTCAGGGGATTGTAGACGATTCCTGCGACTATCTGGCCGCGCTCCTCAAGAGCTATAGATACGGCGAACTGTGGCAAGCCGTGAAGGAAGTTGGTTGTTCCGTCGAGCGGGTCGACGATCCAGCGATGGACCCCATCACCTTCGGAACGGATCCCTCCTTCCTCGCCTAGGAACCCGAACTCGGCGCGCGCCTTGGTCAGTTCGTAGTGCACCGTCGCCTCAGCCTTGCGGTCGGCTGCGGTTACAAAATCAGCGGCGCCTTTCCGTGAGACCTGGAGTTGTTCGACTTCTCCGAAGTCGCGCGCTAGGTCTCGTCCGGCTCGGCGTGCGGCTTTGTCCATAACGTTTATAATGGCCGGTCGCATGACTCAGCCGGGCCTGGACAGGGTAACAAAAGTCGGATGGTGTCCATCTTGCGCCATACTAGTTGCGTGCCCGTTCGACGTAAGTGGCATCTGCAGTGTTCACGACGACGACCGTACCCGCCTCGATGTGTGGTGGTACCTGGATGCGGACGCCATTGTCGAGAATTGCGGGTTTGTAGGACGACGTGGCCGTCTGTCCCTTGACAACAGGGTCTGCCTCAACGACCGCAAGGGTCACACGCTCCGGTAACTCGACGCCGATCGGTTCCTCTTCATAGGATTCGATTTGGATGATCATACCGTCCTGTAGGAACCGGGATTGATCGGCATCAATGATGTTCTCGCCGAGCGTGATCTGCTCGTAATTTTCCTGGTCCATGAAAGTGTGGGAAGTACCATCGCTAAAAAGATATTGGTACTCCTTCTGATCTAGCCGCACGCGCTCGACCGTTTCCGCCGATCGGAATCGCTCGTTGAGCTTTGTTCCGTCGCGGATATCTTTCAGTTCGACCTGCAGGAATGCGCCGCCCTTTCCTGGTTTAACATGCTGTGTCTTCACTGCACGCCAGAGCCGATTCTGATGTTCTATCACATTGCCGGGTCGAATTTCGTTGCCGTCAATCTTCATGGTATTTGCCTGTAGGTTTGCGCATTCGTGCGCGAGTTTTACTGTGTGTTATTCACTGCGGCGCGTCTCTAGCAGTTGCGGACGACCTTTTCCAGTAGGACGGGCGTCCTAGGCACAGGCATTATTGAACGCCTGTACTGCCGCATCTGGGCCTTTGGGATGGGCCCAGACGCTTGCGGATGCGGCGAGAAAATCTGCGCCGGCCGCAATCAGAGGGGAGCAATTTTCTGGGGTTATGCCGCCGATGGCCACGCAGGATACCTCGGTGACTTCAGACCACCACGTCAGCAGGTCGCGCCCGGCCCGACTCTTGGGCGTCTTCGTGTCGGTATCGAAGAATGCGCCGAAGGCGACATAGTTGGCTCCCGCCTCCGCAGCTTCGAGGGCGAGGTGGCGTGAGTTATGACATGTGACGCCGACGATCGCGTCGTTGCCCATCAGCCGTCTTGCCTCCGCATAGGGGGTGTCATCCTGACCGATGTGGACGCCGTCACAGCCGAGCTCCGCAGCAAGTTCCGGCTGGTCATTCAGGATGAATGCTACATCATGTTTTCGGGTTATCGGCATCAGCGCCTCGACTGCGCGGCGAACCTCGTCTTCGGCAGCTGTTGCCCCTGCGGCACCTTTCAGGCGCAGTTGCAGGCACGCGGCATCACCCGTGCTGAGAGCACTCTCGAGGGCCGCCGCGAATGTCGACAGTTCAGTACCGCCCAGACTGGGTGGGCTGATCAGGTAGAGCCGGCAGCGGAGATCACCGCCGGTCCCGTCTTTGTGGCGCGCGTTCAGAACTTGCCCTGATATATCTTGACGACGTTCGCGAGAAGTTTGAGCGCATCCTCTCTAGAGCGCTGAAAGCTGTTGCGCCCGATGATCGAACCGTTTGCACCGCCATCGCGGAGCTGTCGGATCTCATCGTAAACAGCGTCGGTACCCTTGGCTGCGCCACCGGAGAAAACGACGAGGCGGCGCCCGCCGAAGGAACTCTCCATTACATGCGCAATCCGGGCGCTAAGGGTCGAGATATCGATCTTCTCGGCCTCATAGACTTTTTTGGCGTCGGGGGATTCGATGAAATCGGTCGGCGGCTTGACCTTGATAATGTTCGCACCTAGCTGGGCTGCCATGTGGGCGGCGTATGCACAGACGTCGATCGCGGTCTCTCCATCTTTGGAGATATCGCCGCCGCGCGGATATGACCAAAGCACGACTGCCAGCCCGCGAGACTTCGCTTCCAGTGTTATCTCGCGGATCTCCTCGATCATCTCAAACTGATGCTCTGAGCCCGGGTAGATAGTAAAACCGACGGCTGAACAGCCGAGCCTTAGTGCGTCATCTACGGAACCGGTGATCGCTTGGTCCTTGCTAACGGCGTGAGAGTTTGCCGAGTTGATCTTCAGGATCAACGGCACGGAGCCAGCGAAGGTGTTGGCGGCAGCCTCGATCTGGCCTAGCGGGGCAGCATAGGCGTTCAGGCCTGCATCGATGGCAAGCTGAGGGAAGTAATGCGGGTCATAAGCCGGGGGGTTCGGTGCGAAGCTTCGGGCCGGCCCATGTTCCCAGCCTTGGTCAACCGGGAGGATGACCAACTTACCCGTGCCGGCGAGTTTTCCGGTCATCAGAATTCGCGCGAGATTAGCTTTTGTGCCCGGGTTGTCACTTTCGTACCAGGAGAGAATTTTCCGGACGCGCTGTGTGACTTTCATGTCGCTGTTTCCCGTAGTCGTAGCCGGTCCATCATACCGCGCAGCCAAGACACGCGCAGGACTTTGAATACAAGTGAATTAGCCGAGGGCGTCAGGTTTTGCAACGCCCTCGGGGAGGGTTGAAAGATAGAGTTTGCAGTCGTTCTGTGGATTGTTTGACCCGGCAAGATCGAGTGCGTTCGCCCGATCGGGGCGCTGGAGAGAGGCTCCGCACTGAGCCGCGATTTCTGATACGCGAGACCATACCGGACCTTCGGCTTCGAGGGAGATGCTGGTGATGCCTTCACGCAATGCAGCGAGCGCCATGCCAGGTTCGTCGGCACAGTCGAGAATCCAGTGTGCGCCGGGACCCGGAGCGAGCGTTTGGGCCTGGGTCACCAGCTCGCGCCACCACGCGGGGCCGCTGGAACGTGCGGCACCGGTCGCGCTTAGAAGCGCGATAGGACAGTCGAGTGCGTGTGCGACCGTGAGCGCGGTGACGGCTTGGTCAAGCTCATGAACGACGATCCGGCCCACGATGTGATCAGGTTTGACTTTGGTCATTAGATAAAAATCTCTGGAAATCAGAGGGTAAGAAGCGCCGCTCACCCTTAAAAATCCGTCTATCACTACGATTCTAATTTTGTGACACATTGTCGCGGATGTTAAACCTGATTACAAGAATTGTGCCGTCTTGGAACATCTAGGTTATTTAAATGGATACGCTGACATCTATGGAACTTTTCGTGAAAGCTGTCGAATCAGGCAGTTTCTCCGCGACCGCACGTTCAGTTAATTTGACGCCGTCTGCCGTGAGCAAGCAGATATCTCGTCTTGAGGACCGGCTTGGAGCGCGTCTCTTCAACCGGACAACCCGGAAATTGGCCCTGACCGGAGAGGGAAGGGCGTATTACGAGCGGTGCCAACAAATTCTGGCGGATATCCAGGAAGCGGAAGCGGCGGTTACGGAGTTGAACACCGAGCCACGCGGTGCGTTGCGGGTCAACATGCCGGTGGTATTCGGCCGGCGGCATATTGTTCCGATTCTCGGTGAGTTTCTCGAAAGACACCCCTATGTATCCATGGAATTGTCAATGTCTGATCAGTTCGTGGACCCAATAGCCGAGGGAGCGGATATGCTCATCCGTGTCGGCGAACTTAAGGATTCTAGCCTGATCGCCCGTAAACTCGCCGAGGCTCGGCGTGTAGTCGCGGCAACCCCAAATTATTGGATCAAGCACGGCACACCGACGAAGCCAGACGACCTGTGGGCCCACAACTGTCTAGCTTATTCCTACCTGTCGAGCGGAAACACTTGGCGGATGACCGACCCGGAGGGGAAGGAGCACGTGATCCAGGCGACCGGTAACCTGGCATCGAATAATGGTGAGGCATTGTTAGAGGCAGCTGTCGAGGGTCTCGGTGTTGTAAACTTGCCAACCTGGATGGTCGGGCCAGATCTCGAGGCGGGTCGCTTGGTCGAGGTGTTGGAAGATTATGCCCAGCCCGAGCCGTCAGTACATGTTATATATCCGCCGGGGCGCCATCTTTCGGCAAAGGTTCGTGCATTCGTCGATTTTCTCGCGGGCCATTTCAGGGAGCGTCCACTTGGCGGGGATCTGCGCAAAGGCTAGCCGAGGCGACCCATTTGAACGGCTGTGTCGCTCATCCGGTTCGAGAAGCCCCATTCATTGTCGTACCAGCTAAGAACGCGGACCATACGGCCGTCGGTCACCTGGGTCTGGGTTAGATCAAATACTGAGCTCGCCGGGTCATGATTGAAGTCCGACGAGACGAGTGGCGCGCTGTTGACCGTGAGGATGTCCTTTAGCGGGCCCTTCTCTGCAGCCTTGATCATGGCTGCATTCACCGCCTCGGCGGTAGTATTTCTCTTGGCTTCAATGACCAGGTCGACCATAGAAACATTTGCCGTCGGCACGCGGACCGCTGTGCCGTCGAGCTTGCCTGCGAGTTCCGGTAGCACGAGCCCTACGGCGCGGGCCGCGCCCGTGGAGGTTGGGATGATTGACATAGCGGCCGCGCGGGCACGATGCAGATCCTTGTGCAGCGTGTCCTGCACAGGCTGGTCGCCTGTGTAGGCGTGCACCGTGGTCATAAAGCCATGCTTGATGCCTACCGTCCTATTTAGAACCGCGGCGACCGGCGATAGACAGTTGGTCGTGCAGGATGCGTTGGAGACGAACGTGTGCGACTTGCGCAACTTCTTATTGTTGACGCCCTGGACAATTGTTAGGTCGGCATTGGAGGCGGGGGCTGAGATCAGTACCTTCTTGGCGCCGGCCTCGATGTGACCGCCGGCCGTTTCCTTCGAGGTGAAGATACCGGTGCATTCCAGAACCACATCGATTCCGAGATCACCGCACGGCAGCTCTGCTGGGTTGCGTTCCGCGAAGACCTTAACCGAGCGGCCGATAGTTGACCTAGGGCCCAAGTTAATCGACGACTTACCCGACTTGACTGCGCCGGGAAATCGTCCGTGGATCGAGTCATACTGCAGCAGATGTGCGTTCGCATCGACCGAGCCAAGGTCGTTTATTGCTACGAAAGTGATGTCCTTGCGTCTGGACTCATATGCTGCACGCAACACCAGTCGCCCAATCCGCCCGAACCCATTAATCGCCACCCGAACCGCCATCACTTCACTCCTCGTTTAATTCGATCAGGTTGTTGTCTGAAGTTTTCCGTCTATCCTGCTATCAGGACATAGCACCTTTTACACGTTCGGCAACGACCCTGGCCGTGATTCCGAAATGCTCGTAAACTTCCGGCGCTGGCGCCGAGGCACCGAAGCTACGCATGCCGACCACATCGGGCTCGTCGACGCCATAGCGCGACCAACCGAAGGGCACGCCTGCCTCGACTGCTATGCGGATGCCATTACCCAGCGTCTCGGTCCTGTAAGCCGCGTCCTGAGCGTCAAATAATTCCCAGCAGGGCATTGAGACGACTGCCGTTGGAATGCCATCGGCCTGAAGTGCGTCGCGGGCCACGAGCGCAATTTCTACTTCCGAGCCGCTGGCTAGGATCGTGGCCGCTCGGTCACCCCCGGCAGGTGCCAGAACATATGCGCCGCGTGCACAGAGATTCTCATCGGTATGATCGCTGCGCACGTTCGGCAGTCCCTGGCGGGTTAGGGCCAGAACCGACGGCGTGTTTGTGCTCTGCAAGGACAACGCCCAACACTCTGCCGTTTCTACGGCATCAGCGGGCCGGAAAACGTTCACGTTGGGCATTGCCCGCAGACTAGCTAAATGCTCGATCGGCTGATGAGTCGGGCCGTCCTCCCCAAGGCCGATGGAATCATGGGTCATGACGTAGATCACCCGCAGTCCCATAAGTGCTGAGAGGCGGATCGAGGGGCGACAATAGTCTGTGAAGGTTAGGAAGGTGCCCGAATAGGGAATGAAGCCGCCATGCAACGCGATACCGTTCATAGCAGCGGCCATGCCATGTTCGCGCACGCCGTAATATATGTAGCGCCCGGCGAAATCATCCGCTTGGACAGGGTCCATGCAGGCAGTCTTTGTGTTGTTTGATCCGGTCAAATCGGCCGAGCCTCCGATCATGGTCTCGACCAGTGGCGTGATTACCTCAAGGGCCTCCTGGCTCGATTTTCGGGTCGCCCATTTCGGTGCATCCGCCGATAGCTGTTTCTTGTAGGCGTTCATGCTGGCGTTGAATGCTTCGGGCAGCTTGCCGGCAACGGCATCGTCAAAAGCCTGCTGCGTGTGGGCCGCGAGCGCGTCGTGGCGCTCGGTCCATGCGGCACGTTCGGTCTGGCCGCGTGCGCCGGCCGTACGCCACGCAGCCAGCACGTCCTCGGGCACTTCGAAGGGTGCGTGATCCCAGCTGAGTGCGGCTCGGGTGGCACCTATCTCTTTGTCACCTAGAGGTGCACCGTGGGTCGCTGATGTACCCTGCTTATTGGGCGAGCCATATCCGATGATTGTTCGGCAGGCGATCAGGGAGGGCTTGTTGCTGGCCTTTGCTGCTATCAAAGCTGCGTCGATAGCGGCGGCGTCATGCCCGTCGATCTGTGCCACATCCCAGCCGCTAGCTGTGAACCGCGTCAGCTGATCGTCGGATACGGACAGGTTGGTACCACCATCTATCGAGATGCCGTTGTCGTCAAACAGCACTATCAAGCGCGACAGGTTGAGGTGGCCAGCCAACGAGATGGCCTCGTGGCTGATGCCTTCCATCAAGCAGCCGTCGCCCGCGAAAACATACGTATGGTGGTTAACGAGGTCGTCGCCATAGCGGGCATTCATTAGCCGTTCGGCGAGCGCCATTCCCACCGCGTTGGCGAGTCCCTGTCCTAGTGGGCCCGTGGTTGTCTCGACACCCATGGCATGACCGTATTCTGGATGACCCGGGGTGTGGCTGCCCAACTGGCGAAAATTCCGAATCTCATCGAGGCCCATATCCGGAGAGCCCGTTAGATAAAGGAGAGAATAAAGCAGCATTGAGGCGTGCCCATTCGACAAAATGAATCTGTCACGGTCCGGCCAATGAGGGTTTGTGGCATCAAATTTCATATGTCGGGTGAACAGCACGGTCGCCATGTCGGCCATGCCCATCGGGGCACCGGGGTGACCAGAGTTCGCGGCTTGTACCGCATCCATGGACAGGGCTCGAATAGCATTCGCCATTTGCCCATGTGAACTGTTGTCAGCTTCTGATGCGACGTCGGTCATAATAAGTATGCGCCTTTGGACACGGCGAATTGTGTGGATGGCGGAAAAACCATTTTGAATTACGCGGCGGCAACATGCCGTTCCCCCTTCAGGGCGTCAACGCCTTCTTAGGGGTTGTTTTCCACCGCAGATTCACAAGGGTTTCGCGCGGGCGTGATGGTTGACCCTGCGACTCGCGCACGCGTACGATGTGCGCGGTCGGAGATAGGCTCATGTCGAAACTAAAAGATTCAAACAATCGTCTCGATGCGGCGCTGTCGCGCCTCGAGGCTGCCATCGCAAAACGCGAAGCTGCCGCTGGGCACGCTGACGTCGCTATCGACGAGAATATACGCCTTCAGAGTGAGTTGACTCAGTTGCGTTCGGAATTTGCGGCGTTACAGGAATCTTCAGGCAACATATCGGGCAGACTGGACAACACGATCGGCCGCTTGCGAGCCGTGTTGGAACAATAGCGAAGGCTAAGACGTGGCGCAGGTCGAAATCAAGATCAACGGACGCGACTATCGCATCGCCTGCGAGGACGGGCAGGAGACTCACCTCTCGAACCTGGCTACGTACCTTGACGAAAAGGTAAACGAACTCGTCGAAGAGGTGGGGCAGATAGGCGATACCAGCCTCATGGTTATGGCCGGTTTGCTCATTACCGATGAGCTTTCAGACTCTCGCGAAGAGCTCAAGGAGGCGCGCGATGACGCGGCCCGCGAAAGCCAGTCTGCCGTCGATGATACCGAGGAACGGGTCGCCACGCAGATTGATGCAGTGTCTGAGCGGGTTGAAAGGCTTTCCGCGATGCTGGCCGACGGCTGAGGGTTTTGTTGTACGGCGGTTGCGGACAATGCGGTGCAAGCCTAGGTTCGTCTGTGGACGGTTTGCTGGGTGTCGCGTTGGGCGGCATTAGTCCCGGAGACCTTACTAATCCACTAGGGAGCTGTCCCTGTCGAGATCGAGGTTTCGGCACTACGGCGCCCACCTGCTTTTAGCAGGTCTCGGTGGACTTTCAGTTCGTCAACCCTCACTTGGCGCCGTCCACTTTATCTCATGCCCGAAACGAGGTGGTTCCCATCGGCGACACGACAAGTGATATCGATATACATAAGCTAGCACTCCGCGCTGTGGCGCGAGATGTACGCGACGCACTGGCCTCGGGGCTGGGTGCGGCCGCCGCGACGGGTCTCGCCGCCCGTTTCATGTCATCGCCGCTGGCCAATCATGTCGATGGCTCCATCGTTTCGGGCTATATGCCAATGCACAGCGAAATCGACCCGCAATTTCTGATGGCTCGTCTTTCGGCGGCCGGTGCAACCCTGTGCCTGCCCGATGTAGTTGCGGATTCCGCGCCGCTCGTTTTTCGGCGCTGGGCCCCTGAGGATGGGACGGTAGCCGGACGATATGGCATCGCGGTCCCGAGCCCTGAAGCGGAATCGCTGACGCCCGATGTGCTGCTCGTGCCGATGCTGGCTTTTGACAAGTCGGGTCGCAGGCTCGGATATGGTGGAGGGTATTACGATCGAACCGTTGCGAGTTTGCGCGAGACTCGGGATCTGATGACAGTTGGACTTGCCTTTTCGGGGCAGGCCCGCGACGACTTGCACGAAGGGGCGCATGATATGCGGCTCGACTGGATTGTCACGGAATCCGCGGCCCACCACGTGCTAGTGGAAGTGCGCTAGGTACATGCTATGAAAATACTGTTTTGCGGAGACTTGGTGGGGCGTGCGGGCCGTGATGTAGTGCTGGAACAGCTGCCCACGTTACGCACCGAAATGGGTCTGGATTTCGTGGTTGTGAATGCAGAGAACGCGGCCCATGGCTTTGGACTTACGCAGAAGATCTGTGAGGAGTTGTTTGAGGCGGGGGCTGATGCGATCACCACCGGCAACCATGTCTGGGACCAGCGCGAAATAATTCCGTTTATCGATGCCGATCCGCGTGTTTTACGCCCGCTCAATTATACGAGCGGCACGCCGGGACGCGGCTCGTCCGTAGTGAAGGCTCGCGATGGGCGTACGGTGTTGGTTGTTAATTTGATGTGCCGGCTTTTCATGGAGCTTTTGGACGACCCCTTCGTGGCGATCGACGGGGTGCTTCGGAGCCATGTGCTTGGTAAGTCCGTCGATGCCGTGCTCATCGATGTGCACGGCGAAGCGACCTCGGAGAAGGTTGCCCTCGGCCATGTCTGCGATGGACGTGCGAGCCTCGTGGTGGGCACCCACACCCATATCCCCACCGCCGATGCGCAGGTGCTTCCCGGCGGGACGGCCTATCAGACTGATGCCGGGATGTGCGGGGACTATGACTCGGTCATCGGCATGCAGAAAGAAACTGCAGTCGCGAAGTTCCGGGCCAAGGTTGTAACCGAACGTTTGGCACCTGCGCGCGGTCCAGCCAGTCTGTGTGGTGTGTATGTTGAAACCGATGACGCTAGCGGGCTTGCAATTCGGGTCGCGCCGCTGGTTCTGGGCGGGCGATTGCTGCCTGCCTGGCCGTCTTTTCTGCCCCCGCGCGAGGGTGTCCCCAAATAGTTGCGGGGGAATCAAGAGTCGAGCCGGAAAACAGGGCTTCTCGACGCGGACCATAATCCGGTAAACCGGAAAGCGAAACTGTAGTGATCCGGACATGCGGCGTATCTGCGTTATCATGTTCGGCGCTCGCTGCGTCATGATTAGTTGTTGCAGATATTCGGAGCGCAAGGGCATGGCAGGCCATTCCCAATTCAAGAACATCATGCACCGCAA
>PBMH01000010.1 GCA_002722515.1 Alphaproteobacteria bacterium
CGCGACACGCTGACGCCGCTGCCGGCCAGCCGGTTCGATTCGGCGAACGCCGAGACCCGGCTGATGAAGACCTATGGTTTGGGCACCTTGGATGCGTTCGGCAACCCTGGGCGCGCGGAGATAGCGGCGGCGGGTGCGTTGCTTGATTATTTGGCTCTTACCCAGGCGGGCCGGATGCCGCATCTAGCGCGCCCACAACGACTGCCACCGCCAGGAAGCTCTGGGGCATTGATGGATATCGACGCCGCTACACGTCGTAATCTTGAGCTCACCCAGACCCTATCAGGGGAGCGCAAGGGTTCGCTGCTTTCGGTAATAGATCAAACCATCACTGGACCCGGTGCGCGCCTGCTTGCAGAGCGTTTGGCGGCGCCTTTGACGGATGTTGCGGCGATTGAAGCGCGCCTCGATACGGTGTCCTTTTTCGGCGAGGAAACTGAGGTGCGCGAGGATATCCGCAGCACCTTGCGGACCGCGCCCGATATGGAGCGCGCTTTGTCGCGGCTCGCGCTGGGTCGCGGCGGCCCCCGAGACCTAGACGCGATCAGCACTGGGCTCAAAGCCGCCATGAACCTGCGTGAATTTCTAACGAGAATTTCTAACACCCCCCATACAATAAGCGGCCTAAGGATAGAACTCGGCGAGCATGATGCGCTGGTTGGTCGGCTGACCGCTGCGCTTGCTGCGGACCTGCCGCTGGCCCAGCGGGACGGCGGGTTTATCGCCGCAGGGTTTTCCCCCGAGCTTGATGAACAGACACTTCTGCGTGATGAGAGCCGTAAACTAATCGCGGGGCTGCAGGTAACCTACGCTGAGCAGACCGGCGTCTCCAATCTTAAGGTCAAGCACAACAACGTGCTTGGCTACTTCGTTGAACTGGGGACAACTCATGCCGATCGCATCATGGCGGAGGGAAAGGAGGCGGCCGCTGAGAAATTTGGATTGATACACCGCCAGACGATGGCGAGCGCGGTACGCTTCACTACCGTCGAGCTGTCGGAACTAGAAGATAAGATTGCCCGAGCAGGTGCGCTGGCGCTGGCTATAGAGCTTGAGTTGTTTGATTCTCTGAGAAAAGAGATTCTGGTCCAGGCCGATCGTGTGGCCGGGGCCGCACGTGCGCTAGCTGAACTTGACGTCGGGGCCGGGCTGGCCGAGCTGGCGGTACATGCGCGCTACAGGCGACCGACGCTAAACGACGGTACGTCATTCTTGATCGCCGGCGGTCGCCACCCTGTAGTGGAGGCAATGCTAGATGACGGGCCCGGCGGGTTCGTCGCCAACGATTGTGATCTGTCGGGCGAGGATGTTGCAGCGGGGCGCCTTTGGCTTGTTACTGGCCCCAACATGGCGGGTAAATCTACCTTCTTGCGCCAGAATGCGCTTATCGCAATTCTGGCTCAGATCGGGTCCTTCGTTCCGGCCGACACAGCGGAGATCGGCGTCGTCGACCGGTTGTTTAGCCGGGTTGGCGCAGCCGACGACCTGGCACGTGGGCGATCGACGTTTATGGTAGAAATGGTCGAGACGGCGGCGATTCTCAACCAGGCTGGGCCGCATGCGCTTGTTATTCTCGACGAGATTGGACGTGGCACGGCGACCTTTGACGGCCTTTCGATTGCCTGGGCGACGATTGAGCATCTTCATGAGCAGAATCGTTGCCGCACACTATTTGCGACCCACTACCATGAGCTGACGCGGCTGGCTGCGCGGCTCGACGATGTGTCCTGCCATACAATACGGGTTAAGGAATGGCGTGACGACATCGTGTTCTTACATGAGGTTCAGGCCGGCACAGCTGACCGCTCCTACGGCATCCATGTTGGCAAGCTTGCTGGGTTGCCACCGGCCGTTGTTGGGCGTGCGGAAGAAGTTTTGCGGCTGCTTGAGGAGGGTGACCAAGGTGGCGCGTTGACCCGGCTGGTCGATGATTTACCGCTGTTCCAGGCAGCAGCGGAAGCACCTCCCGCAGCGCTTGTGGCTGACCCTGTTCGCGATCTTCTTGCCTCTGTCATTCCGGATGACCTCACGCCGCGCACTGCACTTGAGCTTCTATACCGGTTGAAAGCCGCAATGGATGATTGATTTTTTCGTGCGCAGCCTGGCGCTCGCTGGCTTTGGCGCTGTCGGTGACGTAATGCGTCATCGCAGTTTTCGGATCTATCTGATTGGGCACATTCCCAATGTTGTAGGCACGTGGGTCGTGCGTATCTCGATTAGCTGGCTGGCTTGGGAGTTAACCCACTCGGGCTTCTGGGTTGGCGCCGTGGCCGCTGCTGATGCCCTGCCGGTGCTCCTCTTCGGTCCGATTGGCGGTGTGATGGCGGACCGTATGGATCGCCGCAAGATCGCCATCGCGACCCAAGCGATGCTGGTTGTAATTTCGGTTCTGCTAACGGTTACTACCATTGCTGGCCTCATGACTATCTGGCTGTTGCTGGCCATGGCGCTAGCTCGCGGGATTACATTCTCCTTCTGGCAACCTGTCCGGTTGGCGCTGATGCCCAATCTGGTGCCGCGTTCGGAGATCGCTACTGCGATCGCTCTCAATTCTTCAACCTTCAATGCCGCGCAGTTCGCGGGTCCAGCCTTGGCCGCAATTCTACTTCCGCTTGGTGGCCCCGAACTGGCCTTTGCGTTCAACATCTTCGCCGGCGCGGCCATGGTCTGGGCATTGGCGACCATCGATGTACCCCTCCGGGCAGGTGCCGGGACGACCCATGGGACATTTCTGGGTGACGCGCTCGCCGGCATCCGTTATGGCGCCTCGCACCCTGGAATTGGGCCAATGCTACTTCTCTTGCTAGTGCTCGGCACTATGATCCGGCCGCTGACCGAGCTTCTTTCAGCGCTGGCAGGCTCGGTCTTTCTGCTAGATGTTACGGGCTTCTCGATAATGGCTTCGTCGCTCGGGATCGGCGCGATGACCGGGGCGGTCTGGATGCTCCGCCGAGGCAATAAGGATGGAATAACGGAACTTGCATTGGTTTCGGGCCTTGTCGGCGGAACCGCGGCCTTCCTGGTCGTCAATATGACGTGGTTGCCCTTCGCGATGATATGTCTGGCCGTGTTGGGTTTTTCGATGACTAGCGGTGGTATCGCGACCCAGCAGGTCGTGCAGTTTGCTGTTCCCGACGCGATGCGGGGACGGGTGCTTGGCCTGTTTGGGATGATCTTTAGGTCAGGGCCGGCTTTGGGTGCGCTCGCAATGGGACGGATTGGAGATGCGGTTGGGCTCGGCTGGCCTGTGACGGTGGGCTCCCTGATTGGTCTAGCGGTATACGTATACGCTTTTTTCCGGCGCACGCGCCTGCGTGCTGCGCTTGATGGAGGGGCTCCCGAGGACTAGTTAGGTCGCTGGGACAGCGTATTCATTCCTGCGCCGAAGGTGTAGAACAGGCTGGCCATGGCAGCGCAAAAAAAACGCAAACGTGATTTGATTGACCGGGCCGCGCTGCAGGCGCGAATCGAGGCGGCATGCACTGACATGCCAGCGGCAGGGGATCGCCGTCGGATCGTCCTGGAGCAATTGAGGTCCGCAATCGAGGCTGGCCGCACAATGGTACAAACCCGTTTTGAGGCTGTTGAGATCGACGGCAATGCAGCCAAGGGTGAACTCGCCTTCCTGTTCGACCAAATAATTCGGGTCGCGCATGACGCGGCATTGCGCGAATATCCGGCGGCCAACCCCACCGCAGGAGACCGGATGGCTGTGGTGGCAGTGGGAGGGTACGGTCGCGGTGAGCTGGCACCCTTTTCCGACATAGACCTCCTGTTCCTGTTTCCCTGGAAGCAGACAGCGCATGGCGAGCAGATCGTAGAATATATTCTTTATATGCTCTGGGACTTGGGGCTTAAGATTGGGCATGCAACGCGCTCGATTGAGGATTGCACGCGCCTAGCGAAGGCAGACTTGACGATCCGCACCGCGTTGCTGGAGGCCCGGTATTTATGGGGTGATCAGAATCTTTATCTGGAGCTGCGCAAGACCTTCCGCGATCAGGTCATGTCACGCGCGGCGATGGATTTTGTGAAGGGCAAACTCGGCGAACGCGATCGGCGCCACGAGAAGATGGGCGACAGCCGTTACTACGTGGAGCCTAACATCAAAGACGGGAAGGGCGGGCTCCGGGATCTCCAGACCCTCTATTGGATAGCAAAGTTTGCCTATGAGGTGGATAGCGTCCCGGATTTGGTCGCAAGAGGTGTCCTTACGAAGGCGGAGGCGCGTAATTTTTCGAAGGACCAAAATTTCCTCTGGAGCGTCCGCTTCCATCTTCATTACCTGTCTGGGCGGCCTGAGGAGAGGCTAACCTTCGACGTCCAGACGTCAATTTCAAAACGCATGGGCTATGCGGATCGTGCCGGAGCGTCTGATGTTGAGCGGTTCATGAAGCACTATTACATCGTCGCTAAGGATGTCGGCGATCTGACTCGGATCTTCTGCGCCGCTATTGAGGCGGAGAATATGAGCAAGCCAATAATTCGCCTGCCGCGCTTGCGAAAAGCACGTGACCTTATGGGTTTCGATATTGACCGTGATCGACTGACTGTGGCCGATGAGGGTCAGTTCGAGCGCGATCCCGCAGCAATGATCCGGCTGTTTTTTGTTGCACATAACGAGGGGCTCGATATTCATCCTCGGGCGCTGCGCCTGGTTACGCAGAATTTAAAGCGCATCGACAAGTCGGTTCGTGAAGATCCAGATGCGAACCGCATGTTCGTCGAAATGGCTTCGTCGATCGATGCGCCGGAGTTGGCGCTAACCCGGATGAATGAGGCCGGCGTGTTCGGGCGCTTCCTGCGCGACTTCGGTCGGGTCGTTGGGCAGACCCAGCACGACATGTATCATGTGTATACGGTTGATGAGCATACGATCCAGGCGATCGGCTTGCTGGCAAAAATCGAGCGCGGTGAGCTAGCGGGTGATCACCCCGTGGCCAGCGCGGTAATCCATAAGATTGGCTCGCGCCGGGCTCTTTACATGGGTGTTCTCTTTCATGACATAGCCAAGGGCCGTGGCGGCGACCACTCTGTGCTTGGTGCGAGGGTGGCCAAGCGCGTCTGCCCCCGCCTGGGCTTGGATGACGAGGAGAGCGAGACGGTTGAGTGGCTGGTGAGTAAGCATCTAGTAATGAGTGATGTCGCTCAGAAGCGCGATCTGAATGACAGCAAGACAATCATGGATTTTGTTGATGAAATCCAATCGCCCGAGCGACTCCGCCTTCTCTTGTGCCTGACTGTCGTCGACATGCGCGCGACGGGTCCGAATGTATGGAACAACTGGAAGGCTGAGCTTCTTCGGGAACTATATCAAGCTGCTGAGGACGTCATGTCCGGCGGGCAACGCACAAACGCTCGCGGTGCGAGGATTGACGCTGCTAAAGAAGAGTTGCGCGGGGCCTTGGCCGACTGGTCAGAGGCCGACATTCAGGCTCAGCTCGAACGCGGCTATCCCGGGTACTGGTTAACATTCGAAACGGATACGCTCGCTCATCATGCTCGACTTATGCGCGCGGCTGAAAAGGAAAAGTTACCGCTTTCTATCCGCACCCGTGTGCGGTCCGATATCGATGTTACCGAGCTTACCGTCTACACTCAGGATCACCCGGGACTGTTCTCACGGATTACTGGAGCGATCGCCGCGGTTGATGCCAATATCGTCGACGCCAAGGTGTTTACCACGCCCCAGGGTATGGCGCTCGACACTTTCTGGCTTCAGGACCGGGATGACAATGCGCTGTCTGCATCGGGTGCGCTGGAGAGGCTCACAGTTCAGATCGAGCGCGCTTTTGCCGGTGAGATGGGGTACTCGGAACCCGAGGCTGAACGTACATTCGTGCCAGCGCGCACTAAGGTGTTCTCGGTGCCGCCGCGCGTGATCATTGACAATCAGGCTAGTGCCACCCACACGGTGGTAGAGGTCAATGGTCGTGACCGGCCGGGCTTCCTCTACGTGGTTACCCGGGTGCTCTATGATTTGTCGCTGCAGATATCCTCGGCAAAGATATCTACTTTCGGCGAGAGGGCGGTTGACGTGTTTTACGTCAAGGATGGGTTTGGGATGAAAGTGAACCATGAGTCACGTATCGCTGCAATTCGTGAGCGCCTGCTTGAGGCAATCCGCGAGAAAGAGAGTCCCGCGACCGGCCGGGATGCCCACCAGGCGGCCGAGTAGGCACCCGGTGGGTAGCATTCGCATGCCCATGTGTCTTTTCTTCGCCACTGTTTACCGTTAATAGCGCCCTATGCCACTCATTCGCGCCATAGCCACAGTCGGGGGCTGGACCATGGTTAGCCGCGTTCTGGGCTTCGTACGGGACATGTTTATCGCGGCGTTTCTCGGGGCGGGCCAAGTCAGTGACGCCTTCTTTGTCGCCCTCCAATTGCCTAATATTTTCCGCCGCTTGTTCGCCGAAGGCGCCTTTAATGCAGCCTTCGTCCCCCTGTTCGCTGGTGAGTTGACCGAACATGGCCGAGCAGCCGCTCGAGCATTCGGTGAGCGCGTGTTTGGGTTTATGTTGCTGATCCTGATTGTACTGAGCGTACTAGTGGAAGTCTTCATGCCACAGGTTATGACTTTGGTGGCTGGCGGGTTTGTTGACGAGCCCGAGAAGTTCCAGCTGGCAGTTCACTTCGCGCGCCTAACCTTTCCTTATCTGCTGTTTGTATCTCTTGCGGCAATGCTCGGTGGTATCCTTAACACGCTCGAAAAATTTGTCGCCGCTGCCGCCGCACCTATTCTTCTCAACACCATCCTGATTGGTGCGCTGACAGGCGTTGCACTCGGCTGGTTGCCGGATCCGGGGCTAGCTTTAAGTTGGGGCGTGTTGATCGCTGGGATTGGCCAGTTCGCCTGGTTGGGGATAGCCTGTTCGCGCACGGGCCTTATGCCTGTAGTACCGCGCCTAGTATTTGGCCCAAGGATCAAGCGCTTGTTTGTACTCATGGGGCCGGGCATCCTCGGGGCCGGAGTATATCAAATAAATGTTCTGGTTGGCATGCGCCTGGCCTCCGAACTACCAGAGGGATCGGTATCTTTCCTGTATTTTGCTGACCGGGTGAACCAACTGCCGCTTGGCGTCATTGGCGCGGCAGTGAGTGTGGCATTGTTGCCACTGCTTTCGCGCCAGATCAGGGCGGGGGACATGGCGGCGGCACGCGATAGTCAGAATCGGGCAATCGAATTTTCGATGCTGCTGACTCTGCCCGCCGCGGCGGCGCTACTGGTCATCGCCGATCCGATAGTAACCGTACTTTTTCAGCGAGGCGCGTTTAATGGGGGCGACGCTGGGGCGACTGCCGCTGCGTTGACCGCGTTCGCTCTTGGTCTGCCGGCTTATGTCCTGATCAAAGCGCTGGCCCCCGGGTTTTTCGCACGCGAGGACACGGCGAGCCCGGTCAAGGTTGCGGTGTTTGCGCTTGTCGTGAATGTGGGGCTCGCGCTGGCGCTGATGCCGACACTCGCTCATGTAGGCATCGCACTGGCGACGGCGATTTCGGCATGGCTCAACGCGGGTGTGCTGGCGATCCTCCTTTACCGTCGTGGCCTACTAGACCCGGATCGAAAACTGATTAGCCGAGTCGGTCGTGCCGTGATCGCGGCGGCGCTGATGGCGATATGTCTATGGTTTACTGCTCGCATGCTTGCGGCTCCGCTGGCGAAAAGTGATTTGGCGGGAATTGTTGCGCTCGCCGCGCTGGTTCTCATCGGCTTGGCCGTTTTTGTTGGAATTGCTCAGCTGTTGCGTGCCGCGCCTTTCAACGAAATTAGCTCGATGTTGCGACGCCGATAAACATGCCGATTTAGGTCTGGCGCGTGCTTGACCTGTGGTGCGCCTGCGGGCCATAACCCGCGCCACCCATAACACCCTCGGGCGTCCAAACCCCCAGGAGCATAATTGCGATGAGCCGTATATTTTCTGGTGTCCAACCCACAGGCGATCTCCATCTCGGAAACTACCTGGGTGCTATCCGAAACTTCGTTGGTCTGCAGGATGATTTCGAATGCCTCTACTGCGTGGTCGACATGCACGCGATCACGGTGTGGCAGGACCCTGAATTGCTGGCGCCCCACACGCGCGAGGTCGCCGCTGCTTTTCTGGCGTCCGGAATCGACCCCACGGACTCGATCATCTTCAACCAGAGCCAGGTGACCGCGCATGCCGAGCTCGCATGGGTGTTTAACTGCGTGGCGCGGATGGGTTGGCTTAACCGGATGACCCAGTTTAAAGAGAAGGCAGGTAAGCATCGTGAGAATGCGAGCATCGGACTTTATGTCTATCCGAACCTTATGGCCGCCGACATACTAGCCTATAAGGCAACCCATGTTCCTGTCGGCGAGGATCAGAAGCAGCACCTTGAGCTCACGCGCGACATCGCCATCAAGTTCAACAACGACTTCGGGGCCGAATTTTTTCCGGTGGTTGAGCCCCTAATCTTCGGCGAAGCGACTCGGGTGATGAGCTTGCGCGATGGTACAAAAAAAATGTCGAAGTCCGATCCCTCGGAATATTCCCGCATTAACCTAACGGACGGAGCAGATGATATTGCCGGTAAAATTCGTAAGGCAAAGACCGACCCCGGTGAACTGCCTGGCACCGAATCACTTACTGAGGATGGCCGGCATATCGATGCCGAGATAGAGAGGACCCGCCCAGAGGCGTTCAATCTTCTCTCAATCTATGCTGCGTTGTCTGGCCAGACTATAGCTGCGACACTTGACCAGTTTGCCGGTTCGCAGTTCAGCAGTTTTAAGGGCGAGTTGGTTGACCTATCTGTTTCTAAGCTGGGCCCAATTGGCGCGGAGATGCAGCGGTTGATGGCCGCGCCGGATCATGTTGACCAGATTCTGCACGATGGTGCCAATCGCGCGGCGGCGATTGCTGCACCGGTAATTAAGGAAGTGCATAAGATTGTAGGCTTTCTTGGGGCGTAGCCTGTACCGCTGCAAAACCTATATCTCAGCGGTATAGATGTCCGGTTTTCGAGTCGATATTTGGATATAAGTGTTGGGCGATTTATAGGCGGCCATACCAAAATAGGATTTGTGCATGAGAAACAAAAAATTACGGCCTGTTAAGCAAGATGAAGGGAAAAGGGCTTTATTAATCCCGAAATCTAGCTAAATTTTTGGCCCTTCGAAATTTAGTCAGTATGGTGTGTTAACGAACCGGTCTTAAAATTGTTAGCAGGTGTTCGCTGTCATGTGTTGAGCGTGGTTTCTGAAACCTAGGAGGCAAGGTGCTGCATGTTTATCCAGACTGAAGAGACACCCAATCCCGCAACCCTAAAATTCCTCCCGGGCAGCGAGGTCTTGTCCGGGGGTACTGCAGATTTTCCGAGCAGGGACAGCGCCGACAGGTCACCCTTGGCGAGGCGTCTGTTTGCTGTGCCCGAAGTAACAGCTGTTTTCCTTGGTAGTGACTTCATAACCGTTACCAAGGGCCCCGGAGCAGATTGGCAAGTGCTAAAGCCGGCGGTGCTGGGCGCAATTATGGAACATTACACGTCCGGTGAATCGGTAATGCGCGAAGCGGCAGGTTCGGCGCATGCGTTGGCCGATGGCGAGGATGAAGAGGTGGTTGCTCAGATCGTGGAGTTGCTTGACACAAGAGTGCGTCCGGCCGTTGCGATGGATGGCGGCGATATTGTTTTCCACGGTTTTGAGGATGGCGTGGTCTTTCTTACCATGCAGGGCGCGTGTGCTGGCTGTCCGAGCTCCACAGCAACCCTGAAGATGGGAATCGAGAATCTCCTTCGACACTACGTTCCGGAAGTGCAGGAGGTTAAGGCTGCCGAGTTTTAGGCGCCGGTAATCTTCGATTATTTAGGTTCGCGGGACGTAGTAAAGCATGCCAAGCCAGTGCCAGCGGCCGTCGCGACCGAGTTCCGTGCAATTTAACCGTGCTCTACCTGCGGGGAACGGTCCGTTCATGCGTACTTCGACCCGCGGGCCTATCTCTTCGACGCGAACCTGCCCTTGGTCAGCAGCGTAACAGGCAAGTCTGTTAACTAGGTTAGTCGTCTCGGTACGTGTGAATCCGAAGATCGGCGGGTTCTGCGTAAGCATCGGATTGGAGGGGCTCATGTCGGAATGAGGAATAGGCAACGTGTTTACTACTAGCCGGAAGCGATCCATGTCGCCGAACACTTCGTTCAGGGCGAAGCGGGGCATGTAATAGGTGTCCGCCGAGCCGTCGAGTGGCCCGGAGTGTTGGCCGAATGCACTGGTGTAGCCACTATCCTTAACGAGAGATTGCACGCTCATACTGGCCTCCCCGAACGGATAGGCAAATAGTGATGGTTGGGCGTTTAGTTCGGCAAGATAGCGAGCGTTTGAGGTCTCTATGTCTAGCTGGTTACGCTCAGTGGAGTTCGCAGCCATATGCAGATGTGTTGCGGTGTGCCCCCCGATCGTCACGCCAGCATCCCGCAACTCACGGACCTGATCCCAAGTCATGAAATCCGAAAATTCACGATCAACAGGATTGGTAGAAAGAAACAAGGTGAAGGGAAGACCTGCGCTGCGAAACCTGGGGAAGGCCTCGGTGTATACTGAACGGTAGCCGTCATCGATGGTAATGCCGACGGTCCTGTCGGGCAGCTCGCGGCCCTCACGGATGGCGTCAACAATATCTGAAACCGGCATGACCGTGTATGGGCCAGAGTTGAGTTCCGCGATGTGTGCGTCGAGTTGTTCAAGACGTGTATTGGTCGAGGGTAAAGCGCTCTCCCCGAAGCGATGGTAAACAAGAATGACTGCTGAATTCGCAGCGCTGGCGGGCGCCGGCAGAGCCAAATCTGCTGCGGCAGAAAGCAGGAGTCCGCCTACCGCCCACCGTCGAAGTTGCGAGAATAAACTCGTTGCTCGTCTGGTCACCTTATTTCTCCACGCTAGGTGTTTTTATGAGACGGCATGAACTATCGTTAAAACGTTACCTTCCGGCTGTTTTGCGCCGCAAGTTCAATCGCTGCCCCTAAACCATCATCGGCTTTTCTAGGTCGCGATCGTCAACCAGCGGATAACGGCGTGGCTCGAAGAGCTGGTAGTGCCACCATTCCTTTGAGTAAAAGTCCCAACCCGCTGTCGCCATTATACCGAGGAGAAGGTGTCTGTTGCGTTGAGCCACAGCAGAAACCTCGGCGCCATGATGTGACAACGGCGTTAAGGCGTCGAAGGCGGTGCCCATATCGAGGGGCGTACCGGTATCGTCGAGGAGGGTAAGATCTACGGCGACCCCCCGGCTGTGCGGAGAGCCGCTTCGTGGATCTGCAATGAAATTGGGATCAGGCGTGTGGTTCCACAATGCCCACTGGGCCTCGCTCGGCCGCAACGCATCGAACAGCAGCAACCTGTAGCCGAGTCTGCCCGACAGTTCGATCGCTCGCGCGAGATAGCCCGCTGCGTCCTTGTGCAGGAAACAGTAGGGGTTAGCGTAGATGGGATTGCCCGTGAAATTGTCATGCGTGGAATATGCCAGATAGATGTCCACATCATAGGTGGGCGCGGCGATCTCGACATAGGTAGCGAGCTTAGTCGGCTGATCGTTCATGCAATGTCCTCGGGAAGACCGGCTTTGCTGCGAGACAAATACGATGTTAGACCCAGAAGCGGATTCGAGGAAGTGTAGGAATATGGACCCAAGCGCCAAACCAACTATCTTAGCTCTGGATGCCGCCGGCAACGCTTGCTCAGCGGCGTTGTGGGTGCGTGAGGCTGTTGTGGAACATCGCTGGGAGGCTATGGCGCGCGGCCATGCCGAGGCGCTGGTTCCCATGGCTGAAGAGGTTGTTGGGTTGGCCGGTTTTGGAGATGTCGACTTGGTGGCCGTCAGCATCGGGCCGGGAGCCTACACCGGCCTGCGTATTGCCATTTCTGTGGCGCGGGGCCTCGCCCTTGCGCTCGATATACCGGTTATGGGTATCAACAGTCTCGAGGTGCACCTGCATCAAGCACGGAACCAAAAAATTACAGGGGCGATAGCGGTTCTTTTGGAGACCAAGCGCACCGATTTTTATGTTCAAGCATTCGGCGCGGATGACGTGCCATTCGATGAGCCTGCCGTGATGGATGCTGATGCAGTCGCGGAACTGCTGTCGAGGTATAGGGTTTGCACGGCGGTAGGCGATGCGGTTGCGCGTTTTGCCGCTGAGGTAGAGTGCGAAGCTAATTTGGCCTTGAACCCCCAGGACGCCGGTGCATCTGTTGTCGCCACGCTGGCGGCCACGAAAATCGCGACGACCGGCATGGCAGATATTCGCCCGCCGCGACCGCTGTACCTTCGGGCGCCCGACACGAGCCCACCTGCTGCCGACAGACAAATTCTGCGCGGGTAACGCAACATGGCTGCGGTAATAGAAATTGAACCGGCGCCGATGGAGGCGGCCGGACACATGGCCAGCCTGCACGACATTTGTTTTGCGACTCTGCCAGAGACGCCGTGGTCTGCTCACGCCTTCCGCGCGATCATGCGCGCGCCAACTAATCGCACCTTGATGGCTCGCGGGAGCGGCGGCAAGATGGTTGGTCTCCTGGTGGGCGGTGTCGGCGGTGGTGAGGCCGAAATTCTAAGTATTTGTGTTTCGCCGGCGGTTCGACGGGCTGGGATTGCTCGCGCTCTCCTCGTTGCTTTTCTGTCGGATTTGCCGCCCGGGACGCGGTCCTTGTTAGAGGTGGCTGTTGATAATCTTGCGGCGATCTCACTTTATGAATCTTGCGATTTTTCGGAAGTGGGTCGCCGCCCCAATTATTATGCGGGAGGAAAAACGAAAGTAGACGCCATAATCTATGCTCGGATCGAGCAATAATATATGTGCTGCTGTTTAGGTCGAAAAAGCTAGACAAATACAGAACAGAAACTAAATACTTGTTTAATTGTTGCAGTTATTTTTATTGCGGGACGAAGATTGATGGGTGAGCAGGTGAGCTCAGCAGAATTGTTGAAATTGACTGCTGATATAGTTGCGGCACATGTTTCTAACAATAAGCTGCCGACAAACGAATTGTCCGAGTTGATCACACAGGTGCATGCTAGCCTGACAGATACTGGTGAAGACGCTGGTGAAGCTCAGCGACCGTCCCCCGCGGTGCCGGTTAAAAAGTCGGTGACGGCGGACTTTATCATTTGTCTGGAGGACGGTAAGAAGCTGAAGATGCTGAAGCGGCATCTTAAGACTGCATACGATATGACCCCCAAGCAATACCGCGAGCGCTGGGGTCTGGCGGCGGATTATCCGATGGTTGCGCCCAACTACGCGAAGAAACGAAGTCAGCTGGCGAAGAAAATTGGTCTTGGAAAACGAGATAAAAGATAGTTGGGACATCAGGCCCGTTTTTTTGAAACTTGTGCGTTCGCTGTGAATAGACATATGCCCTATATTGTTCTTGTGATGAGCTATATCCCATACTCCCGTCCCCATCTGGACAAGAGAGTGCAGGCATGAACGCCGCCTCGCCGTCACGCATTGAGCATTTATGCTCCGAGCGAGGTCTGAAGCTGACAGATCAGCGCCGAACTATCGCGCAGGTGCTCTCTGATGCTGATGACCACCCGGATGTTGATCAGGTGTATCGCCGGGCGACACACCTCGACCCCCGCATCTCGATCGCCACGGTCTATCGTACCGTGCGGCTGTTCGAAGAATCGGGTATTCTCGACAAGCATGATTTCGGAGACGGTCGGGCACGCTATGAGGAAGTCCAGGATGATCACCATGATCATCTGATAGACGTGAAGACGGGCAGCGTTATCGAGTTCTTCAATGAGGAAATTGAAGCGTTGAAGTCAAAAATTGCGCGCGATCTGGGCTATGAGCTGATTGACCATCGTCTCGAGTTGTTTGCAGTACCTATTGAATCGGTGGATGACGACGGCGCCGATTGACGGTGGGGTAAAACCATGCAAACGCGAACCTAATGAATGACCTTCCAGCTGGTGATAGTGCGATCGCCCGCCAGCCTGAGGCTCTCACCGAAGCTTTGACGGCGTTGGGGTGGGGGACGCTGACCGCACGGCTGGCAAGCAGCGAGGAAGAAACCCTTGCTGCCCAAGCGCTGCGTTATAGAGTGTTCTATGACGAAATGAAGGCACGTCCTGATGCGGAGATGGCACTTGCGCGCCGCGACATCGATCCGTTCGATGAGGTTTGCGAACACTTGCTGGTTTGCGATACGGCGCGCGGTGAAGGTGCTGAGGCGATAATTGCCACCTATCGGTTGCTGCGCGGCGCGAATGCTCGGCGCTTCGGGCGCTTCTATTCTGCGAGCGAGTACAATATAGATCCGCTTCTGGGGTATGATGGTGAGATATTGGAGCTGGGTCGGTCATGCGTGGATGCCGACTATCGCGGACGGCCGACCATGCAGCTGCTATGGGCCGCTATCGCGCAGTTCGTTTTTCATCACGATATTTCTCTGATGTTTGGCTGCGCTAGCATGCACGGTGTCGACCCCGAGGCCATCGCCCTGCCGCTAAGTTATCTGCACCATTATCATCTTGCACCCGAGGATATGCGGCCTGTTGCGTTGCCACATCTTTACGTAGGGATGAACTACATGGCGCCGGATGACATCAACACGAAGACCGCTCTTTCGGAGCTGCCGCCCCTGTTGAAGGGGTATCTGCGGCTTGGTGGGTTCGTCGGCGACGGCGCGGTCGTGGACCACCAATTCAATACTACCGATGTTTGCATCGTCGTGAAGACCGACCTCGTGACCGGGAAATATTTTCGGCATTACGGGGGTCGTCGAGAGTTGGGCCCCAGGGACGATCAGCTGTCGGATGCGGGGCCTTGAGCGAGCCGACGGTGTATAATTCGCGCGGCACAGCTGCGGCACGGGTTTTGGTTTATGTGGCGTTCACGCTGGTCTTGATCCCGGTCCAGGCGATAGCGCTTCTGTTGCGGCTACCGCTGTCAAAGCGAATCCCGCTCTGGTACCACCGGGTCTGCTGCCGTCTCTTGGGAGTTCGGCTTGAGGTCTTCGGGCGGCGATCACGGCAACGGCCGACGCTGTTTGTGGGTAATCACAGCTCATATCTCGACATCCCGATATACGGCGCCCTGATCCGGGGTTCCTTCGTCGCAAAGTCGGAAGTGGCCGAATGGCCGCTTTTTGGTCTACTGGCGAAGTTACAGCGCTCCGTCTTCGTCGACCGGCGGATGCGGACGTCGCGTATCCAAGCGACTGCGCTCGGTCGCCGCCTTGAGGCCGGCGACAGCATGATTTTGTTCCCCGAGGGCACCAGTGATGACGGTAACCATATAATGCCGTTCAAGAGTGCGCTCTTGTCAGTTGCCGAGTATCGCGCCCGTGGCGAGCCGCTGGCGGTCCAGCCGGTATCTTTAACTTACTCTCGGGTCGACGGTGTGCCGATCGGTCGCCACTTGCGTCCCTTTTATGCTTGGTATGGCGACATGGACCTGCTCAGTCACGCAGCGGATCTTGTGGGATTGGGGCGCTTGACCGTGACCGTCTCGTTCCATCCACCGGTCACAATCGATGATTTCGATTCGCGTAAGGCACTGGCCCGGCATTGCTATGAACAGATAACCCGCAGCCACTCCGATGCGTTGTCGGGCCGCATTCAGCCGATGGTGGGCACGTCGGGAAAATGGGACTGGATTCGGTGGCGTTTGCGTCCTCGCCTGAACGACCTAAAGGGCCTGCGCCGTGCTAAGAAGGGTTTTGCAAGCCCCCGCGAGAAGCGCGCCTCCGCGCGGGTTGACTCCAAGACGGCGAAGGCTTAGGTGTGATATTATCAATAAATAACAACGTGTTGGTGGTGTCAATGAGTCTCCGAAAGCGTGTCGTTACGCTGCCCACACCGCGACCGGCATAAGGGCCCTTGGCCAAAAAACTCTTCATTAAGACCTATGGTTGCCAGATGAACGTCTACGATTCCGCGCGCATGGCGGAAATCTTGGCGCCGCTTGGTTATGCGCCCGGCAATGATCCCGAAGCGGCTGACATGGTGATCCTCAACACCTGTCACATTCGCGAGAAGGCCAGTGAGAAGGTCTATTCGGAGCTGGGGCGGCTGCGTAAGGTCAAAGACCGGCGGGCATTGGATGGCGCCGCACCTATGGTCATCGCCGTTGCCGGGTGCGTAGCCCAGGCCGAAGGCGAGGAGATGCTGCGCCGTGCGCCCTTCGTCGACATCGTTCTCGGCCCGCAGGCTTATCACCGATTACCTGAGATGGTTGCCCGGGCGCATCGTGCGGGTGCGCGCGGTGACGGGAATGGGGGCGTTCTAGACACGGAGTTCCCGATCGACAGCAAGTTCGACCATTTGCCGGACCGCCCGGCCGCAAGTGGCGCATCGGCGTTTCTTTCGATTCAAGAGGGCTGCGACAAGTTCTGCACTTTCTGTGTGGTTCCCTACACGCGTGGCGCGGAATTCTCGCGGCCTGTCGAACAGATACTTGAAGAAGCACGTCAGCTGGTGGATGGCGGGGTGCGCGAACTCACGCTGCTGGGCCAGAACGTCAATGCCTACCACGGCCGTGACCCGATGGGTTGCGAGGCTGGGCTGGGCTCGCTAGTGCAGCGCCTGGCGGGCATCGATGGGTTGGCGCGAATCCGTTATACTACAAGCCACCCGCGCGATGTCGACGCGGAGCTGATCGCGGCGCACGGTACTATCGACGCTCTGATGCCTTTCCTTCATCTTCCCGTGCAATCCGGTAGCGACCGCATCCTCGAGGCGATGAACCGCGGACATGATGTTGCCCACTACATGGGGATTGTTTCCGATCTGCGTTCAGCTCGGCCGGATCTGGCGCTTAGCTGCGACTTTATTGTGGGTTTTCCAGGCGAGACCGATGCCGATTTTGAAGCCACGCTTGATCTAGTGCGTGCGGTCGGTTACGCGCATGCATATTCTTTCAAATACAGTCCCCGGCCGGGTACGCCCGCGGCGGGGCTCCCTCGTCAGGTGTCCGAAACCGAGAAAGAAGAGCGCCTCGCGCGCCTGCAGGCGCTTCTAGAAGAACAACAATCTAAATTCAACGCTGATACGGTCGGTCGCGACCTAGATGTTCTGTTTGAGCGCCCCGGGCGTCATGCTGGCCAGCTCGTCGGTCGCACCCCCTATAACCAGGCCGTGCATGTGACGACGGATGACCATCAGATTGGCGATCTTGCTTTGGTTGCCATCGCCTCCGCGAGGCCGCACAGTCTGGACGGTAGGGTTTTAGATTTGAATTGTGCGCGACCACGCAAAGATTCCGAGGAGAGGTTGAGCGCTTGACATCGACTGACACGGCAACAGCACGATCGGTGCAAATCCAGTTCGACGATAATACGCTTCTCCCGGCGTTGTTCGGGCATCACGACGAGCACTTGCTGCAGATCGAGCGTCTACTTGATATTACCCTCCGCTATCGCGGGAATTATCTGGAGATCCAGGGCCCCGAGCCATCTCGCGAGGTTGCGGACCGGGCCATCGAGTATTTGTATGGGCGCCTAAAGGGCGGTCAAGAGGTGGCGCAGGGTGATGTTCAAGCGGCCGTGCGGATGGCGTTAAGCGGTAATCTTGCGGACAGCCGGATCGCTATTCGGACCCGCAAGCGTACGATCACGCCGCGCTCGCCGATACAAGCACGCTATTTGGAGGCGCTTGGCCAAGCGGATCTGACCTTTGGACTGGGGCCGGCAGGCACGGGCAAGACCTATCTCGCGGTGGCCATGGCGGTTAGCGATTTGATCCAGGGTAAGGTTGATCGCCTGATTCTCTCGCGCCCAGCCGTGGAGGCGGGCGAGCGTCTCGGTTTCCTGCCGGGCGATCTTCAGGAAAAGATTGATCCCTACCTGCGCCCACTTTACGACGCATTGTATGACATGCTCCCTGGTGATCATGTGGTAAAGCGGCTCAATGGTGGCGAGATTGAGGTTGCACCGCTCGCCTTTATGCGTGGTCGAACCTTGTCACGGGCCTTTATCATTTTGGATGAAGCGCAGAACACTTCAGCAATGCAGATGAAGATGTTTCTGACCCGTCTGGGCGAGGGCTCACGCATGGCGGTGACCGGAGATATGAGCCAGGTAGACCTGCCGAGCGGAACCCGCTCTGGGCTCGCCGACGCGCTTGATGTTCTCGGCAATGTAGAGGGAGTGCGGATTGTGCGTTTCGGCGAGGGCGACGTGGTGCGCCACGGCATGGTGACCAAGATCGTCACCGCCTACAATGCGCGTGATAAGTCACTTGGCGTGGCGAAAGAAAACCAATGACGGACATCCGGGGTGGCGAAATTACGGTGATCGTTGACATTGTGTGCTCGGCTTGGCGCGAGGTGGGCCCGGACCTGGAAGAAGTCGTTCGCGCTGCGGCGCGGACGGCGGCGGTTGAAGCGGGTGTCGCGCTTCCGGCGGTGGCCGAGTTGGGTGTTCGGCTTTGCGACGATGCGGAGATCCTCGTCCTCAACCGATCTTGGCGGGATCGTGACGCAGCCACGAACGTGCTGGCCTTTGCGCTGAACGACACGGTGGCGCCGGGCGATCTGATGCTCGGCGATGTTGTGGTCGCATATGAGACCTGCGCTGCCGAAGCTAAGGCTCAGCAGAAGACGTTATCCGACCATCTCAGCCATATGGTTGTTCATGGTACTCTGCATCTGCTGGGGTTTGACCATCAGGATGACGATCAGGCGGAGGCTATGGAGGACCTCGAGCGCACGGTGCTGACCCGTCTCGGGGTGGCCGACCCCTACCTCGGCGACGAAGCGGCATGAGAGACTAAACTGCGGCCATGACCGATCCCCCACCTAACGACAAGACCGTGCTGACACCGGATGCTGGAGCGTCCGGGGCCGCAACGCTGGGGCAATGGCTACGGGGTCTGATTGGTGGACGCAACGGTGAAAGCTCCGTGCGCGATACGATCGGCGAGCTAATCGAGGAGGCCGGCGACGAAGCGGCGCCGATCAACCCCGACGAGGGCGCGCTTATCGCCAACATCCTGAAGTTGCACGACCTGACGGCCGAGGATGTTATGGTGCCGCGCGCGGACATCGTCGCCACGGATCAGGATTGCGAGCTTGAGTCGCTCGCCGACCTGATGTCGAGGGAGGCTCACTCCCGTATTCCGCTATACCAGTCGCACCTCGACAAGGTGGTGGGGTTTGTCCACATCAAGGATGTGCTGTCGACGATGCGCAGCAGTCCGCGCCTCGCCGTGCGCGAGCTTACGCGTGAAATCCTGTTCGCTGCACCATCGATCCGGGTGCTCGATCTCCTGCTCGAGATGCGCGCGCAGCGCACTCATATGGCGATCGTGGTGGACGAGTTCGGCGGAGTTGACGGGCTTGTAACAATCGAGGATCTGGTTGAGGAGATTGTAGGCGAGATCGAGGACGAGCATGACGAGGAAGGTCTGCGGATCACGCGCGATCCGGACGGCTCAATCGTGGCGGATGCACGTGCCGAGATCGAGGACCTCGAGGAACTGATCGGCCCTTTCGTGGATGATGCGGAACGCGAAGAGATTGACACGCTGGGGGGCGTTGTCTTCTCGATTGTTGACCGAGTGCCCCGCCGCAGCGAGGTTGTGACCCATGCCTCGGGTGTCGAGTTCGTGGTTGTCGACGCGGACGCGCGCCGGATAAAGCGATTGCGGGTCCGTGACCAGCGCCCGACCGCCCCGGGTGAGCTGGGCTCGTGATGCCACCATTGCGCCCAGATGTTGTCGCGCCTCGCTGACGTTGCCGTCGCCGCGCGGGGTCGCCGCCGGTTTCTGCTGTGTCTGCTGCTCGGCGCCGCGTCTGCGTTGGCGCTGCCACCGTTTTATTTTGTGCCGCTTCTGGTGCCGGCATTCGTTGGATTGCTCTGGCTTCTGGCAGGGGCGGATGCGGATGCCAGGCCATGGCGCGCGGGCCTTTGGATTGGTTTCTCGTTCGGGTTTGGCCATGGTCTTGTCGGTATGCACTGGATCGCAGAGCCCCTCCTTGTGGACCCGGTCCGGACCGGATGGCTTGTCCCTGTCGCACTCCCCGGACTTGCCGCGGTGCTGGCGGCGTTTCCCGCGCTCGCCTGTGGGGCCCTGGTTACGATGCCGCTGCGCGGTGCGATGGTGGCCCGGGTCATCGGACTTGCGGCGCTCTGGACCCTAGCCGAGTTTGCCCGTGGTCACCTGTTCACGGGCTTCCCCTGGAACCTGCTGGGCTATGTCTGGGCCGGCGTCCCCACGATGATGCAGGCGGCGGCCCTTCTCGGGGTTCTGGGGCTGAGCGCGCTGACGGTCCTGGCCGCCGGGTTGCCGGCGATCCTCACGGATGGCCGCAAGGTCGATCGTCGATGCTGGGCTCTTGCCGTTGCCGGCACCGTAGGTTTACCTCTGGCTTTGTGGGCAGGCGGCGTTGCCCGACTCCCGGATGGTTCGGTCGACCTTGTGCCTGATGTGCGCTTGCGCCTAGTACAGGCCAATATCGCCCAGCGTGACAAATGGGATAACCACCTACGGGCTGCGCATCTGGAACGCCACCTGGCATTGAGCCAAACTCCCGCTGAGATCGCGCCGACCCATGTGATCTGGCCGGAGACTGCGGTGCCGTTCATATTGCCCAACGATACCTTAGCCCGCAACCGTACCGCCACTGCCGTGCCGGCTGGCGGGCGGTTGATCACCGGTTCCGTGCGTAGCGCCTTTCATGGCGACGTACGCCAGATTCGAAACGCACTCATCGTGATCGATGATAACGCAGATGTGGTGCGCGTATATGACAAGTCGCACCTGGTTCCGTTTGGTGAGTATATGCCCCTGCGCGGCGTACTGCCGATCGACAAGATTGTGCCGGGCCAGAGCGACTTTGTCGCGGGATCGGGCCGACGTCTACTCGCAATTGAGGGGCTGCCTGTGGCGAGTCCGCTGATTTGTTACGAGGCGATCTTCCCCGCCCGCGTGACGCCGCGCGGCGAACGCCCCGGCTGGTTGTTGAATCTGACCAACGACGCGTGGTTTGGCGCCTTCGCTGGCCCGCAACAGCATTTTGCTATCGCATCTGCACGGGCGGTCGAGGAAGGTATACCGATGGTGCGCGTGGCAAACACCGGGGTATCAGCGGTGGTGGACCCCTATGGCCGGGTGATTGCGCGGTTAGATATCGGCGAAGAGGGTGTGCTCGACAGCGGTCTGCCGGCGGCTCTGCCGGAGACACTGTTTGCGCGCCGGGGTGAGTTGGTTCCCGTGGCTCTCGCGGTGTTTCTCCTGGTGGTCGCGCTGCTGCTTGGACGGGAGCGCAAAGCCCCTTGACGGGCCGGGCCGGCATCCTGCACAACCGGGTCGCCTGGCTGAGGGGCGCCGGGTAGTCATTTTTCTATTGATCCCAAATTAATGCGGGTTGCCCGCCGCAGCCAAATCAGTCCGACCCAGGGAGACCGACCCCGTGTCCAAAACCAGCTATCTTTTCACCAGTGAATCTGTCTCGGAGGGACATCCCGACAAGGTTTGTGACCGTATTTCCGACGCAATCGTGGACGCCTTTCTGACGGGAGATCCCGAAAGCCGCGTAGCGGTTGAGACCCTGACCACAACTAACCGAATCGTCATGGCCGGCGAAGTGCGCGGCCCGGCAGAGATCGATGCGGTGCGCATGGAAGAAATCGCGCGCGCTGCGGTAAAGGATATCGGCTATGAGCAGGACGGCTTCCATTGGAAAAACGCCGTGGTCGATTGCCATGTGCACGCCCAGTCCGTCGACATCGCCCAGGGTGTGGATGCGGCCGGTAATAAGGACGAGGGCGCGGGTGACCAGGGGTTGATGTTTGGCTATGCTTGTCGTGAGACCGACGTTCTGATGCCAGCGCCGATTCATTTCTCTCACGCGATCCTGCGCTCGCTCGCCGAGGCGAGGCATTCGGGCGCCGAAACGGGCCTTGGTCCAGATTCAAAGAGTCAGGTTACGCTGCGCTACGAAGACGGCAAGCCGGTCGGCGCGACGTCGGTTGTGGTTTCGACTCAGCATGGCGACTCGCTGAGCCAGGACGATGTGCGTGAGATTGTGCGCCCGCATGTTCTCAGCGTCCTACCCGAGGGCTGGATGTGTCCAGAAGAGCAGTTTTATGTTAACCCCACGGGTCGATTCGTGATCGGAGGACCCGACGGGGATGCTGGTCTCACGGGCCGTAAGATCATCGTCGACACCTATGGGGGTGCTGCGCCTCATGGCGGCGGCGCTTTCTCGGGCAAGGACCCGACTAAAGTCGACCGCTCGGCGGCCTATGCAGCGCGCTATGTGGCCAAGAATGTGGTCGAAGCCGAGCTGGCGGAGCGCTGCACCATCCAGGTTGCCTACGCAATCGGCGTGTCGCACCCGCTGTCGGTCTATGTAGACACCTACGGTACTGGCAAGGTGGACGAAGCGAGGCTAGCTGAGGCTGTTCAAAAGGCAATGGACCTGTCGCCGCGCGGCATTCGCGAACACCTCGGCCTGAATAAGCCGATCTATGCGCGCACCGCGGCCTATGGACATTTCGGGCGGCGGCCGGATTCGGATGGGGGTTTCTCCTGGGAAAAGGCTGACCTCGTCGATGCGCTGCATAACGCGCTTTGATTGCCCTGCCCCCTGCCGGTTCCGGGATTGAGGACTCGCGTTTTCACGGGCGTCGGCGCGGTCGCAAGCTGCGGCCCGGCCACGATCGATTGCTCGAAGACTATCTGCCCGAGCTCCAGCTCGATCTGCCCGCGGACGGCCCGGCCATCGACCCCGCATCTTGGTTCCCGGTGGGTATGGAGGCGATCTGGCTCGAAATTGGTTTTGGCGCTGGCGAGCACCTGGCTTGGCAGGCGGTGATGAACCCGACAGTAGGTATCATCGGGGCGGAGCCCTATCTCAACGGCGTCGCTAGGTTGCTGGCGGTGATCGAGGCGGAACGCCCGAACAATGTCCGGGTCTTGGCTGACGATGTTCGCCCGATGCTGCAGCGCCTATCCGATTCTAGCCTAGCCCGCGTTTTTATTCTGTTTCCCGATCCCTGGCCAAAGCAGCGGCACCATCGCCGCAGGATTGTCAATGATGCGATGCTCGACACGCTGGCCCGGTTGATGCGTGATGGGGCCGAGCTGCGCATAGCGACCGATGATCAGGACTACCTCGTCTGGATCCTGCGTCACTTTCAGGCTCACAAGGCATTTTCTTGGACTGCAACGCGTGCGGATGACTGGCGCCAGCGTCCGGCGGACTGGCCTAACACGCGGTATGAGAATAAGAATCGCAGTGGTGGACCCGGCGCCACCTTTTTACAATATCGCCGCGTTCCCCGCGCTTGTTAACGCGCGGCTTGCCTTTTCTGGTGTTTTCCCTATATTTCTGCCCAACAAGTCCCAGCGTCTGGTGACAGACAGTTAAGGGGTGGCCCGGGCAAGCCGGCGCCGCCTTTTTTGTTATTTTTTGGGCGGGCAAAGAATCGGAGCTTGGTCGAGGATTGAACCTGATCAGCGAAAACACCCAGACGGACCAGATTGTCTTTATCATTGAAGGCTCTCTGGCTGATCTTGGCTTTGAGTTGGTGCGTGTCCATTATGGGGGCGCCGGGCGAGCGGTCCTGCAGATAATGATCGACCGGGCCGATGGCGAGGACGTGACAATCGAGGATTGCACCCTAGCAAGCCGAACTTCTTCTGCTCTGCTGGATGTGGCGGATCCTATCCGAGATGCCTATGAGCTTGAGGTGAGTTCGCCGGGGATTGATCGGCCGCTGACACGGCCGAAGGATTTTGACAGCTTCGTCGGTCACGAAGCGAAAGTCGAGTTGCGGCAAGCCGTCGCCGGTCGTCGCCGGTTTCGCGGACGGCTGCTCGGATTTCAGGATGACCGGGTGCGCCTGTCGGATCCGGAGACTGAGGATGATGAGCTGAATCTGCCGTTTGCGGATATCACACGAGCGAAGCTTGTGCTCACCGATGAGTTAATTGCCGCGGCCCAGAAGGGCCGGACAAACGAAGGATAGAGAATATGGAGTCTGGAGGTCCCAGCCGCATTGAGATGCTCGCAGTTGCCGACGCTGTCGCACGGGAGAAGGGCATCGAGCGCGAGGAAGTCATTACTGCGATGGAGCAGGCAATTCAGAAGGCCGGTCGCAATAAATATGGCCCGGAACATGATATCCGCGCGATTATTGATCGCGATGGCGGTCATATCTCTTTGGCCCGCCACCGCGAGGTCGTAGAAGAAGTAGAGGATGAAAATACCCAACTGACAGTCAAACAGGCGCAGGCCGAGAGGGCTGACGCGAAAGTGGGTGATTTTCTTGTCGACGAGTTGCCGCCGATCGATTTTGGGCGGATCGCGGCCCAGACTGCCAAGCAGGTTATTGTGCAGCGTGTCCGCGACGCCGAGCGCGAGCGCCAGTATGAGGAATATAAGGACCGGGTTGGAGAAGTCGTTAACGGTCTGGTGAAGCGGGTTGAGTATGGCAATGTCACCGTTGATCTTGGTCGTGCTGAAGGCGTGATGCGGCGCGATGAAGCGCTGCCGCGCGAGAATCATCGTCCGGGCGATCGAATCCGCGGCTATATCTACGATGTGCGCCGCGAACCGCGCGGCCCGCAGATTTTTGTAACTCGTACCCGACCGGAACTGATGAAGGCGCTGTTTGCGCAGGAGGTTCCAGAGATATACGACGGCATTATCGATATTCGCGCGGCTGCGCGCGATCCGGGAAGCCGGGCCAAGATCGCCGTCATTTCCAAGGACGCATCGATTGACCCTGTCGGCGCCTGTGTGGGCATGCGAGGGAGCCGCGTGCAGGCGGTGGTGGGGGAGCTCCAAGGTGAAAAGATAGATATCATCCCCTGGTCGGATGATCCGGCGACTTTCGTTGTGAATGCATTGGCGCCGGCTGAGGTTACCAAGGTTGTGCTTGACGAGGATGCCAACAAGATTGAGGTGGTTGTACCTGACGAACAGCTTTCTCTAGCCATTGGACGACGTGGTCAGAATGTTCGCCTCGCCTCTATGCTGTCGGGCTGGGATATTGACATCCTCACCGAGGAAGAGGAATCCCAGCGCCGCCAGGATGAGTTCAACACTCGCAGCGCGGAGTTCATTGAGGCACTAGACGTCGAGGATGTGATTGCTCACCTTCTGGTTACCGAGGGGTTTACGACCGTAGAGGAAGTGGCCTTCGTCCCGATGGAGGACCTGCTGGTCATCGAGGGGTTTGACCAGGATATTGGTGAGGAGCTCCAGGCGCGTGCGCGCAATTGGCTTGAAGAGCGCGACGCGAAGCTTGACGTGGAACGAAAGAAGTTAGGCGTAGAGGATGCGATGTTGGATGTAGCCGGTGTCTCGCTGGAGACGGCCGTGCGCCTTGGCGGCAGTAGCGTTCGTACGGTCGAGGATCTCGCCGGCCTAATGCCGGACGAATATCGTTTTATTTTTATGGAAATCGAGACTGAGGTGACACTCGATGACCTGTTCGACATGGCCGACCATGAGATAAGCCGACTGGTGCGCCAGAGCCCGGTGCAGGCCGATGAGGCGAACCGTATCATTATGGCCGCGCGCGTTGCGGTTTATGGCGACGATGTAATCGCGCCGGAGTCGGAGCCTGAGCCTGAAGGGGTTGAACCTGAAGTGCAGCCAGAAACGTCGAACCTGGCGGCAGCGGAGGCGGTTTTTGCGACCGTACCCGATCAGCCGGCTGGCGAATAGGCGACGGTGCGAGAGACGGTGAATACAGTGGAAGAGGCGCAGACTGAAATAGTTCCGTTCGGCAAGCCCCCCCTCGGTGGGCCTGCGAAGTCGAGTCAATGTGGTACGCGCCGGTGCCTGGTGACGGGCGATGAGCGCCCCCGTAAAGAGTTGATGCGTTTCGTTGTTGGTCCAGATGATCAGGTGGTTCCCGACCTTGATGCGCGCCTTCCCGGGCGCGGATTGTGGTTGGTTGGGCGCAGGGATATAGTCGCGCGAGCCTGCGCCAAGCGAGCCTTTGCACGCGGCGCTAAGCGGAATGTGGTGCCGATGACTGGCCCCGGCGGTGAGAGCCTCGAGATTTTTGTCGAGCAAGTTCTGCGCGACCGGTCTTTGGCCGCGTTAACGACGGCTCGTAAGGCGGGTGCCTTTGTGTCTGGTTTTGAGAAGGTACGTGCTGCCCTTGCGGCGCAGGGTGGCAATGAGAATACAGGAGAGTTCGTTTTGTTATCCGCGAACGATGCCGGCGATGATGGGCGCGAAAAGATTACGCGACAGGCCAAACGAGTCGGGAGGTTTGCGCGCGTCGATGAATTTAATGCGGATGAGTTAGGTGCTGCAGCGGGGCGGGATCATGCGATTCACGCACTCGTGTTGCCGGGCGGCGCCGCGCGGCATGTATTAGAAACGGTTCGGGCGTTTACTGCCTACCGTGGCGACGAGGCCCCGTCGGCCGGTATAGACTTGATGGATTGAGACCATGTCGAATACGACCGAAAACGACGATAAGAAGAAAAAGCCGCTGACGCTGTCTAAGCCGGGCAAGCTTGAGCTGAAAAAGACTATCGAGGGGGGGCAGGTGCGCCAGAGTTTTAGCCATGGCCGCACCAAGACCGTAACAGTTGAGGTCAAGAAAAAGCGAACCTTTCAGCAGGGCGCAACCGGTGAAATGACAGAGATAAAGGAGGCTGCGGCAGCCGCCGCGGTCTCTGCCGAGGTTGCGAGCGCGCCTGAGGAGAATCCGCAGCGCACCCTAACTGATGCCGAACAGGCGGCGCGCGCACGCGCTCTCGATGAGGCACGCAAGGAGGCGGAGAAGGCTGCAGTCGAGAGTGAAAAGGCAAAACAGGCGCTGGAGGATGCGCGTCATGTCGCTGAAGAGGAAAATGGCGCGGCGCTAGAGCCCGAAGATAAGCCGGCTGATGAGGCCACGGAAACTGAGCCCGTTGAGACGCGCTCGCGTCGCGAGATCGAGGAGGAGGCACGTCGTGAGGCGGAGGCTCAGGCCCAAAAGATGGCCGATGAGGCGGCGCAACGCGCCGCTGCTGCTGAGCGCAAGTTCGCCGAACTTGAGGAAGAGTCAAGCGACGAGGTCGCCCCCACAAAGGGTCGTCCGGCACGCGCGGATGGATCCAGCCAGAAGCCGAACGCCCGCCCGCGCAACAACGAACGCAAAAGGCGTAGCGGCAAGCTCACAATCTCTGAGGCGCTCGATGAGGAAGGTGGCGCACGGCAGCGTTCGGTCGCCGCATTCCGGCGCCGCCAAGAGAGAGAGCGCCAGAGGGCAACCGCTGACAACAAGGGCGGCGGTCAGGCCTCAAAGGTGGTCCGAGAGGTCAGCATCCCTGATGCCATAACCGTCGGCGAATTGGGTAACCGGATGGCCGAGCGCGGCTCGGAAGTCATAAAGGCCTTGATGAAGATGGGCGTGATGGCGACGATCAACCAGACGATCGATCAGGAAACCGCCCAGTTGGTGGTCGAGGAGTTTGGCCATCAGGCTAAGCTGACGTCCGCGAGTGATGTGGAACTCAATCTTGGCGCGACCGTCGAAGACCAAAGCGGCGCACAGTTGCCGCGCCCACCGGTCGTCACTGTCATGGGTCATGTCGACCACGGCAAGACATCGCTACTTGATGTCCTGCGCTCAACTGATGTTGTTAGCCGTGAGGCCGGTGGCATCACCCAGCATATTGGCGCTTACCAGGTGGAGCTCGAGTCCGGTGATAAGATTAGTTTTATTGACACACCGGGGCATGCAGCATTTACCTCGATGCGCCAGCGCGGGGCCCATGTAACAGATATTGTCATCCTCGTGGTGGCCGCCGATGACGGTGTTCAGCCGCAGACGGTCGAGGCGATCAACCATGCCCGTGCCGCCGAGGTGCCAATTATCGTTGCGGTAAACAAGATGGACCTTCCAGCGGCCGATTCATCGCGGGTTAAGAATGAACTTCTGTCTCACGAGATTGTACCGGAGGAGATGGGTGGCGACATCCAGGTTATCGAGGTATCGGCTGAGACTAAGGCCGGGATCGACACGCTGACAGAGGCGATCTCGCTCCAAGCTGAGGTGCTGGAATTGACGGCTAACCCCGAGCGTAGCGCCTACGGCGCCGTGATCGAGGCCCAGCTCGAACGCGGTCGTGGTGCAGTTGCTACCGTGCTTGTGCAGGGCGGCACTCTGCGGGTGGGCGATATTTTCGTCGCCGGCGCTGAATGGGGCCGCGTCCGCGCGCTGGTTAATGAGCGCGGTGAGAATGTGAAGGAAGCGGGTCCGTCAGCCCCGGTCGAGGTGCTCGGCCTCAACGGTGCCCCTCAGGCGGGCGATGACTTTGCTGTTGTGGATTCCGACGCGCGAGCGCGGGAGGTTGTCGAGTATCGGCAGAGCATCCAGCGCGATGCGCGTGCGGCTGCTGGTGCACGTGGCAGCCTCGACGACATGTTTGAACAGATTAAGGCGGGTGAGGCCACGCAGGTCCCCCTTGTTGTTAAGGGCGACGTGCATGGCTCGGTCGAGGCAATCGTCGGCGCACTGAACAACCTATCGACCAACGAGGTGAAGGCCCAGGTGCTGCATGCCGGCGTTGGCGGTATCACCGAGTCTGACATTGCACTCGCAACAGTTAACAGTGGTCTAGTGGTTGGCTTCAACGTCCGTGCGATTCCTCAAGCCCGCGACCTGGCGAAACGCGACGGCGTCGAAATCCGCTACTACAACATCATCTATAACGTGGTGGATGATGTGNGGGCTATGCTCGAGGGCGAACTCGCCCCGACGCTCGAGGAAAACCTTCTTGGATCAGCAGAGATCCGGGAGATCTTCAGCGTATCGCGGGTTGGCAAGGTGGCCGGCTGCATGGTGATCGACGGCCTCATTCGGCGGGATTCGAAGGTCCGCCTAATGCGAGACTCTGTCATCGTGCATGAGGGAAATCTTGGTACCCTGCGCCGCTTTAAGGAAGATGTCCGCGAGGTTCAGAACGGCTACGAATGCGGTATTGCGCTTGAGAATTACAACGATATTCAACCGGGTGATGTGATCGAGTGTTTCGAGGTACAGGAGATCGCCCGCCAGCTTGAGGCAGGCTAATCCTTAACCTTGACCATCGGGCACAACAGGGCAGGATCTCGGTATACCGGTCGCAGTGGAACTGAACAGCTATATTATGAGTCGCAAATCGCAAGGTTCTGGCAGGGGAGGCATCAAGGGTCGGGCGCCGTCACAACGCCAGTTGCGTGTGGGGGAGGAAATTCGGCATGCCTTGTCAGAGATTGTCCGGCGGACCGAATTTCGTGATACCGAGCTCGCGAATATGACGATCACTGTCACGGAAGTCCGGGTAAGTCCGGATATGCGAAATGCGACGGTATTTGTTCTGCCCCTCGAGGGTGCGGTGGAGCCCATGGTGGCGGGCTTGAACCGGGCGTCGGCCTATCTGCGCGGCCAGCTTGGCCGTGCGGTGCGTATGAAATACCTGCCCGCGCTTAGTTTCGTCCATGACCGTAGTTTTGATGAGGCCTCTCGGATCGAGGCCATNATGCATCGACCGGAGGTTGCCCGCGATATTGAGCTAAATAATAGGGAAACGGACTAGCCCATGGGCCGTCGCCGTAAGGGTCTGCCAATCAACGGCTGGATCAATCTCGACAAACCGGCTGGTATGACCTCGGCGGCTTGCGTTAACGCGGTGCGCCTGGCCACGGGCGCAGCGAAGCTTGGCCATGCTGGAACCCTTGACCCGTCGGCGACAGGTATCCTGCCGATTGCGCTGGGTGAGGCAACCAAGACCATGCCTTATGTGACCGACAGTTCGAAGCGCTATACCTTCACTATCAATTGGGGTGTACGGACCGATACGGATGACGCGGATGGGGAGGTTATTGAGACCTCAGACGTTCGTCCCGATCGAGATGCTATCGAGGCGGCCTTGCCGAATTTTAGAGGATCAATCTCGCAGATTCCGCCGGCCTATTCGGCAATCAAGATTGATGGCGAGCGCGCCTATACAAAGGCGCGTGCTGGCGAGGATGTGGTGCTTGAGCCACGAACAATTGAGATCAAGGCGTTCGATCTGATTGAGCCAACCTCCACCNAGTGGGCGCGCTTCGAAGTGGAATCGGGCAAGGGTGCGTATATGCGCGCTCTGGCGCGTGATCTGGCGGCAGCTGTTGGCACCTGCGGTCACCTGTCGAAACTGCGCCGTGTGTCCGTCGGCCCCTTCGCGGAATCCGCTTCGATTTCACTGGAAATGCTGGAAAAACTTGGCCATAGTGCGGCCGCCTCATCCATATTGTTACCGGTTGAGACCGCGCTGGACGGTATCCCGGCGCTGGCCCTATCGGACAGGGAAGCGGAACGGCTTCGCAATGGGCAGGCGGTTCCGGTCCTGCGACCGCAGGACAGGGAACGGATGGCGGCGGCAGGGGACAACGGTATCGTCCTAGCCCTCGAAGCGGCGACGCCTGTAGCGCTCGTGCGTGTTGATGGCATCCAGGTCCGTCCGGTCCGTGTTTTAAATCTTTGATACCGGGAGCTTGATTATTATGTCGATTACGCCTGAGCGTAAAACGGAACTCATTAATGAATTCCAGACCAAGGCTGGGGACACGGGTTCGCCCGAGGTTCAAGTCGCGATCCTAACCGAACGCATCAACAACTTGACCGGGCACCTCCAGACCCATGCTAAGGATCATCATTCGCGCCGCGGACTCCTCCTGATGGTAGGCCAGAGGCGTCGTCTGCTCGATTACGTGCGGCGCAAGGAAGAATCGCGCTATCGCACTCTGATTGAGCGTTTGGGNATCCGCCGTTAGAGCGATTGCCGTTTACCCGGCGCGGGCATGGCCCGGCGCCATTACGACAGGCTAACGGATGCAATCCGGTGTCCCCGGCCTGGCCCGCACGGAAGGTCCGTGCACACGCCGTCGAAACTCTTATTGCGTGACGGCGCGAAGACCCCGATGGCACGGGGCGTTCGTTCGGGGTTGGCCCGAGTGGACGACGCAGGTTGAGAGATAAGCGATGTTTGACATTGTACGTAAAGAAATCAGCTGGGGCGGGCGTCCGCTCATCCTAGAAACCGGGCACATCGCCCGTCAGGCCGACGGAGCCGTCCTGGTCACTTATGGTGAATCCTCTGTGCTCTGTACCGCAGTTGGCGAACATGCGCCACGTGAGGGGCTGGATTTTTTCCCACTCACTGTCCNTTACCAGGAAAAGACCTACGCGGCGGGCAAGATTCCCGGCGGCTTCTTCAAGCGCGAAGGGCGCCCGACGGAGAAGGAGGTTCTCACCTCCCGCCTGATTGATCGCCCCATCCGCCCGCTCTTCCACAAGAGCTATCGCAATGAAACCCAGGTGATTTGTACCACCGTCAGCCACGACCTGGAGAATGATCCGGACATCGCAGCGCTTGTCGGTGCGTCCGCGGCTTTGACAATTTCGGGAATGCCCTTCATGGGCCCGATCGGGGCCGCGCGCGTTGGTTATATCGACGGTGAGTATGTGCTCAACCCGACGGCTAACCAGTTAGAAGAATCCTCACTGGACCTGATTGTTGCGGGCACCAGCGAAGGCGTTCTGATGGTTGAATCCCAGGCTAACGAGTTGACCGAAGAGGTAATGCTTGGCGCGGTGATGTTTGGACATGAGGGTTACCAGCCGGTGATCGAAGCCATAATAGACATGGCTGAGCGCGCCGCGAAAGAGCCGCGCCCGGTCAGTGACACCCCGCAGGAGATTCTTGACCTTGAAGCGAAGGTTCGCGAGCTTGGTGAAGCTGGCATCCGCGCGGCTTATACCGAGAAAGAGAAGCTCGCNCGTCAGGATAAGGTCTCGGCCGCCAAGAGGGCCGTTATAGAGCAGCTATCCGATGATGAAGCTGCGATTTCCAGCGGTCCGCTTAAAACGCTGGAGAAGGACGTGGTGCGCCGCGCCATTCTCGATACAGGCCAGCGTATCGACGGTCGCGATACCAGTACAGTGCGCGCTATTGATAGCCAAATTTCGATTTTGCCGCGCTCTCACGGTTCGGCACTGTTCACTCGGGGTGAGACCCAAGCTATGGTCGTTGCCACACTGGGCACCGGCCAGGATGAGCAGATTATCGACGCGCTTGAGGGCGAATATCGCGAGCATTTCTTGCTGCACTACAACTTTCCGCCCTACTCGGTCGGGGAAACCGGCCGCATCGGCTTCACTGGGCGTCGCGAAGTCGGTCATGGAAAGCTCGCCTGGCGCGCACTGCGGCCTCTGTTGCCGGCTAAGGAGGATTTCCCGTACACGATCCGCGTAGTTTCCGAAATCACGGAATCGAATGGCTCGTCCTCGATGGCCACCGTCTGTGGTTCGTCGCTTGCAATGATGGATGCTGGCGTGCCGCTTAAAGCTCCGGTTGCGGGTATCGCGATGGGCCTAATTAAGGAAGACGATGGCTATGCGGTCCTGTCCGACATCCTCGGTGATGAAGATCATCTCGGCGATATGGACTTCAAGGTTGCTGGCACCGAAGACGGTATCACTTCGCTGCAAATGGATATCAAAATCACGTCTATTACAAAGGAGATCATGGAGATTGCTCTGGGTCAGGCCCGTGATGGACGGATCCATATCCTGGGCGAGATGGCCGCGGCTATTGATTCCGGTCGAGTCGAGTTGTCCGAGCATGCGCCTCGCATCACTACCATGAACATCCCGACCGATAAGATTCGGGAAGTGATTGGCACGGGTGGTAAGGTAATCCGAGAAATCTGCGAAGTGACCGGTTGTAAGGTCGACATTGACGACGAAGGTCTGATCAAGGTTGCCTCGTCCGATGGCGAGGCAGCCCAGAAGGCGATCGATTGGATCACCTCTATCGTGGCCGAGCCAGAAGTTGGCGTGATCTACGACGGCAAGGTCGTAAAAGTTGTCGACTTCGGTGCGTTTGTGAACTTCTTCGGTTCGCGCGACGGCCTCGTTCACATCTCCGAGCTCAAGAACGAGCGCGTGGGTCAGGTAACCGATGTGATCAACGAGGGAGACGAGGTGAAGGTAAAGGTCATCGGCATGGACGACCGCGGCAAGGTCAAGCTGTCCATGCGGGTCGTCGACCAAGAGACTGGCGAGGAGCTAGAAGACACGCGCCCGCCGCGTGAACCCCGCGGTGATGACGGAAACGGGGATGATCGCCCGCGCCGCCGCCGNCCTCGCCGTGACAGCAGCGAGTAAAACCCCGGTGCGNGCCGGGNTTATGCGCGACAAGGAAATATGGAAACGGCCCCATTCGGGGCCGTTTTTTATTGGATCTGTGTTGGGTTTTTAACCGTGGATTATTACTCCGCAGCCTCGGGTACATTGAGCCCATCTAGGATACGTGGCGGCGAAAGGGGCAAGTCGTTGAAGCGGACACCTATAGCGTTGTAGACCGCGTTACGCACGGCCGATAGGCCGGGCACAAGCGGCACCTCGCCGACTCCGCGCACGCCTTGCGGGTGCTTGGGGTTAGGGATCTCGATGATGTGGGTGTCAAGCATCGGCAGGTCTGAGGCAACTGGCATACGGTAGTCTAGGAAGCCCGGATTATCGACCTTGCCATCCTTGTCGTATAGATACTCCTCGTTGAGTGCCCAGCCGATGGCTTGGGCCGCGCCGCCCTGCATCTGGCCCTCAACATAGGCCGGATGCACCGCCCGCCCAACATCTTGAAGCACGGTGTAGCGAATTACCCGGGCGATCCCGAGTTCCGGGTCAACCTCTACGTCGCAGATATGGGTGCCAAACCCCCCCTCTGCGCCCGTGGTGTTGACCTGCGCGCCGGCCCCGATGGGGCCTCCGGTTTCGTTGGCTCGGGCCGCCAGCTCCGCGAGTGTCAGCGGTTCGAACTGGCCTGCGTTAGCTCCGGCTGGGCGGGCCGCGCCGTCTTCCCAGTCAACCGCGTCCGGATCTATGTCCCAGATCTTGGCAGCCAGCTCGCACAGGGTGCGGATGACCTTACCAGTAGATTCGGTGACCACCATGGACGAAGCGAACAGGACGCGGCTGCCGCCGGTCAGGTTCGAGAAGCCGATGGTCGCCGTATCACCGATTAGAACCGACACCCGCTTGTAATCGATACCGAGAAGCTCGGCGCATATGTTGGCTATGCCGGCTCGCGAGCCGCCGATATCGGGATGGCCTGTGGTGACGACTACGTTACCGTCTTCTGTGATGTTAACCTGGGCCGAGGATTCTCCGCCCGCGTTGAACCAGAATCCGCTTGCTACGCCCCTGCCCTGGTTAGCTCCGAGCGGGGCGTTGTAGTGGTCATGCGCCTTCGCGGATTCGAGGGATTCGACATAGCCCATGACAGGGTATACAGGCCCGTGTACAGCTTCGGTGCCCTCCTTGGCGGCGTTCTTGAGCCGCAGATCGAGGGGGTCTAAACCAAGTTCCTCTGCTAGCTCGTCGAGCACGCACTCGACGCCAAACGAGCCGATGGGCGCCCCCGGCGCTCGATAAGCCGCAACCTTCGATCGGTTGCAAACCACGTCGTAGCCGAGGGTGTGGCCGTTGGGGATGTCATAGGGTGCCAGCGCACAACCGACGGCGCCGCGCACCGGCGCACCGGGCAGTCCGCCTGCCTGCAGCCAATAGGTGCCCTCGGCTGCGGTAATCGTGCCATCCTTCTTGCAACCAATTTTGACGACGCTTTTTGAGCCAGAGGTTGGGCCCGAGGCGCGCATGACCTCTTCGCGGGTCATAGCCATCTTTACCGGTCGACCGGACTTCTTCGATAGGGCCGTGGCGAGGGGCTCGAGGTAGACGATCGTCTTGCCACCGAAGCCGCCGCCAATTTCGGCGGGGATTGCTCGGATGTCGCTTTGGGACAAGCCCGTGAGTAGCGCGGTCATGGCGCGGACCATGAACTGGCCTTGGCTCGATGACCAAATGGTGGTCTTGTTGTCAGCTGCTACGCTGACTAAGCAGGCATGTGGCTCAATATAGCCTTGGTGTACCGGGCGGGTCGTGAATTTGCGCTCAATGATCACGTCGGCCTCGGCAAAGCCGCTGGCGACGTCGCCCTTGGTGTGCTCGAGCACTCCGGCGATGTTCGATGGCTTGCCCTCAAACTCCATCCAGTCATGCAGGATGGGTGCGTCATCAGCGAGCGCGTCGTCGATCTCGATCGCGTGAGGCAGGACCTCGTAGTCAATTTCAATTAGTTTGCAAGCCTCGGCTGCGATGGCCTCGGTCATGGCCGCGACGGCGGCGACTGGGTGACCATGAAACAGAACCTTGTCTCGCGCCATTACGTTGCGGCACATCCAGCGCATATCCTGGATACCGAGTGGGAAAGGTGTATCGATAGGGAAGTCAACTATATCCGAGGATGTTATTACAGCCTTCACGCCGGGAAAGGCCTCGGCCTTAGAGGTGTCGACGGACTTGATAACGGCATGGGCGTGTGGGCTGCGCAGCACCTTACCCCAGATCATACCAGGCATGGTCGAGTCCGCGGCGAATGTGGCGCGGCCGGTCACTTTGTCGGCACCGTCGGGACGGATTGTGCTCTCACCAATCCACTTATTGTCGTTGGAACTCATTTGGTTGCCCCTCGCATTTCGGCGGCGGTGTCCATCACCGCCCGGATGATTTTGTCGTAGCCTGTACACCGGCACAGGTTTCCGGCAAGCCAGAACCTTACCTCGGTCTCGGTTGGATCCGGATTTTCGTCGAGGAGTGCCTTGGCCGCAACTAGCATGCCCGGCGTACAGATGCCGCACTGGAGCGCTGCCTCCTCAAGAAACTTCTGCTGCAGCGGATGCAGTGTTTCACCGTCGGCCATTCCCTCTATGGTTGAGATTTCCTTGTCCTCGGCCTCGGCGGCCAGCATCAGACAGGAGCAGACCAGTGTTCCGTCTAGCGTGATTGAGCAGGCACCGCAGTCACCTGAGCCACAGCCTTCCTTGGCGCCGGTCAGGCCGAGGCGGTTACGCAACACGTCGAGCATGGTCTCGTTGGGCGCGCACAGGAACTCCTCGGGCTCGCCGTTAATAGTGGTGGAAATATGAAGTTTGGCCATGGTTCAGCCTCCTAGGCTTGGGCGCGTTCGGCAGCGATGCCGACCACGCGCTTCAGCAAGACCCCGGCGACCCGGGTCCGGTATTCAACGGTGCCGCGCTTGTCGTCGATTGGATTGCATGCTGCGCTGCAGGCAGCCGCGGCGGCAGTGATGGCGTCATCATCGAGCTTGCTATCGATCAGGGCGTTGGCGGCCTTCTCTACAAGAAGGACGGTTGGGGCGACTGCACCAAGCCCAACTCGGGCGGCCGTGCACACGCCACCTTCGATGGTCAAGTTGACGCCGCAGCCCACGACTGCGATGTCCATCTCGGTACGCGGGATCATCCGCAGATAGGCGTCGCTCGCTCCCTTTGTGCGTGGCGGGAAGGCAAAGCTTACAGCGATCTCACCAGGCTTTAGGTTAGTCTTTCCTGGGCCTGCAGGCACGTCCTCAACCGCAATTTCCCGGCGACCGTCGGGACCCTGGACCGACAGGATGGCGCCTGCAGCCACGAGGGCCGGCACGCTGTCGGCGGCTGGTGAGCCGTTACATAGGTTGCCCCCGAGCGAGGCGCGACCCTGGATTTGGGTCGATCCGATTAGGTTCAACCCTTCCAGCACGCCGGGCCATGCCGTCGCGAAGTCTGTGTGTTTCTCTAGCGCTGCGCCCGCCACGGCGGCGCCGACGATAAACCCGCCGTCGGCGGCCCTCTCAATGCCGGTGACGTCGGTGATATTCTTGATGTCCACGATCAGTCCAGGCTGGACCATACCCGCCTGCGTCTGAACCAGGAGGTCTGTGCCGCCGGCTAGGATATGTCCCGTCCCATCGGCCGCGGCATAGGCGCGGATCGCTTCGTCGAGCGTCGTCGGCGCCAGATACTGGATATCTGTCATCATATATTCCGAAGTGGTTTCTTTTCCGTTCTGCTGCCCCGAACCTCCTGAGGGGTGCGAGCAAGAGGTAGCAGAGAAGTAAAGGCTACACGGCTCAGGCGGTTTGGAACAGCCCGGGAGCATCAAAAAATCAACCGCTATTCTGGCCACAGTTCAATATTTTGCTGTGCACTATTTTTTGTTGTACGCATCGCGTGACCATCATTATAAGTTCGCGAAAATTAGTCAGCACCCTGAAAGTAAAGTGTTTAGTTTTTTGAGAACGGTTCAGCAGGTGGCAGCTCTTCCCCTTGCCCGGCGCAAGGGTGGGGTTTCTGTTCTTCTTGTGACATCGCGAAAGAGCAAACGCTGGATTCTACCGAAAGGCTGGCCGAAGCGCCACGAAACATTGCCCGCTGCGGCAATGCGCGAAGCGCTTGAGGAGGCTGGGGTGATTGGCCGCGCCCACCACGCCCCCGTAGGGGGATATACCTATCGAAAGAAGATGCCTGAAGGCTACGCTGTGCGCAGCCACGTGTTTGTGTTCCCGATGCTGGTGCACGAAATCCTAGACAAATGGGAGGAAAACAAGGCGCGCGCGCGCCAATGGGTCCTGCTCGAAGATGCCGCCAACATTCTCGGCGGGAAAGACGAGGCACGATTGCTCGCAGAAGTTACCGATGGAGGCAATCTACAGACCGTATTTTCCGAACTAGGTACAAATTTTGAAACAGAAAATCGGACCTAACTTCTAAATTGGAAGGAATTTAGATGGTTCAAAGAAAACCAACCCTCGATAAAGACCTTGCAAAGATCGTTCACGTTGAGGCGGCCGCGCTGTCGATGGCGGGTAATTTGCGGACGCACGGTATTGCCGTGATTTTTCTGGTGATGGCAGCCTTTTTATCCGCCGCGTTAGTCGGTGTTTCGTCCGATACGGCGATAGTTGTCGTCGCGGCGATTCTTGGTGGCTACATGGCGCTCAATATTGGCGCTAACGACGTCGCCAACAATGTGGGCCCTGCAGTGGGTTCCCGGGCGCTGACCCTTTTGGGAGCATTGGTGATCGCGGCTGTGTGTGAAAGCGCGGGCGCATTGCTTGCCGGCGGTGATGTGGTTAGCACCATCTCCAAGGGGATCATCGACCCCTCTCTTGTCGACGATACCAGTGTTTTCGTCCTGGCGATGATGTCGGCGCTCCTCGCAGCTGCACTTTGGGTTAATCTCGCGACCTATATCGGGGCACCTGTTTCCACCACCCATTCAGTCGTCGGCGGGGTCATGGGGGCTGGTATTGCCGCCGTTGGGTTCCAGCTCGTGAACTGGAACACCATGGGAGCCATCGCAGCAAGCTGGGTTATCTCACCGTTGATTGGTGGGGTGATCGCGGCTTGCTTCCTCGCCTTTATCAAAACCAATGTGATCTATCGAGACGACAAGATCGCTGCTGCTCGCCGCTGGGTGCCGGTTCTGGTGGCTGTAATGGCTGGCGCGTTTTCCTGGTACCTTTCAGTCAAGGGGCTCAAGCGTGTCTGGCGGCCTGAAATACAGACGGTCATAGTCACCTCGCTGATTGTTTTTTTGGCCGTTTGGGCGATTATTCACCCACTGATCCGCCGTCAGTCCGAGGGCATGGAAAATCGCAATCAGTCGCTGCGGGTCCTGTTTCGGATACCCCTGATTTGCTCGGCGGCGCTCCTTTCCTTCGCCCATGGGGCGAATGACGTGGCGAATGCCATTGGCCCGCTGGCGGCCATCCTTTCAACCGTGCAGTCGGGGGAGATTTCGAGCAAGGTAGAGGTGCCAATTTGGATCATGATGATCGGCGCCTTTGGTATTAGCCTTGGCCTGTTCCTCTACGGGCCGAAACTGATCCGTATGGTCGGCGACCAGATCACCAAAATGAACCCGATGCGGGCCTATTGTGTGGCGCTGTCGGCAGCGATCACGGTTATAATTGCATCTTGGCTCGGTCTTCCCGTCAGCTCGACGCATATTGCTGTAGGAGCGGTGTTTGGGGTCGGGTTCTTCCGCGAATATTATACCAAGCGCTCGAAACGGCGGCGCGAGATGGTTACGCGGGCTGACCCGTCTGGCAAGGAAGAACACCCTGTAGCGGCTGAGGTACAGCAGTATCGCCGCTTGGTTCGCCGGTCCCACTTTCTGACGATTATTGCGGCCTGGGTGATCACCGTTCCGGCTGCGGCGATCCTGTCTGCATTGATCTTTTTAGGGTTGTCTTTGGTGGTATAGTCCCTGCGTTTAAGCCCTAAATGAAAACGGCACCTGATGGTGCCGTTTTCTTTTGCAATTTGGTAAGCAGTGCGTCCTACGTGCCGTTCGCCAGCGTTGGATCGGGCATACCGATCGCGTTGAAACCACAATCCACATAGTGAATCTCGCCGGTGACTGCCTTCGACAGGTCTGAAAGTAGGTACAAGCCAGCACCGCCAACATCATCAAGTAGCACGTTGCGCCGCAGGGGCGCGGTATCGCGATTGTAGTTGTAGACTTGGCGAGCCGAGCCGACGGCTGAGCCGGCGAGCGTTCGCATCGGGCCGGCCGAGATGGCATTGACCCGCACCCCATCGGGACCGAGGTCTGAGGCGAGGTATCGCACGCTCGCTTCAAGCGCCGCTTTGGCAACGCCCATGACATTGTAGTTCGGCATGACGGCCTGGGCCCCGTGATAGGTTAGTGTCAACAGTGAACCCTGTGCGCCCATTATCGCTGCGGCACGCTGGGCCACGGCGGTGAAGGAGTAGCAGGAGATGTTCATCGTCTGCAGGAAATTATCTTGGGTGGTGTTGACGTAACGTCCCTTGAGCTCTTCTTTGTCGGAATAGGCGATCGCATGGACGACAAAATCGATCTGTTCCCAGGTGTTAGAGATGGCATTGAAGGCTTGATCGAGGCTTTTTTTGTCCGAGGCGTCGCACTGGACTATCGCCGCAGCATTTACCGATTCTGCTAACGGGCCGACACGACGCGCGAAGCTGTCGGACTGATATGTGAATGCGAGCTTTGCTCCCTGGGCGGCGACTGCACGGGCGATTCCCCAAGCGATGGAATGGTCGTTGGCGACCCCCATGATGAGGCCGCGCTTGCCAGCCATTAGGCGTCCGGTGGAGGGCTGTCCATCCATGCTTTCAGCCTGCTGCAGTGCGGCGATAGAAGGCTCGCGATTTGGGGTATCGACGTCAGCCATGAGCTTAGCCCCCATGCCGCTGGAAGGCCAGCGAGGCGTTGGTTCCGCCGAAGCCGAAGCTGTTCGACATTACGCAGTTCAGCCCTGCATTGTCGATTCTCTCGGTGACGATGCTGGCGTCGCCGGCATCGGGGTCGAGATTCTCGACATTGGCCGACGCAGCGATGAAATCATTGTGGAGCATCAGCAGCGAGTAGATTGCTTCATGGGCGCCGGTTGCGCCCTGGGAGTGGCCTGTGAGGGACTTGGTTGATGCAACCTTCGGGCGCTGGTCGCCGAAGACCTCGTTAATGGCCCCTAGCTCGATCATGTCGCCGACGGGGGTCGAGGTGCCGTGGGCGTTGATGTAGTCAACAACGTGGTTGCCCAGCCCGGCAGTGGCCATCCGCATGCAGCGTACCGCGCCTTCACCCGACGGTGCGACCATGTCAACCCCATCCGATGTGGCACCATAGCCAACCAACTCGCCGTATATTTTGGCACCGCGCGCCTTGGCGCGCTCCATCTCTTCAAGCACAACAACACCCGCCCCCCCGGCGATGACAAAACCGTCGCGGTTGACATCGTAGGGGCGTGAAGCGCGCTCGGGCGTGGCGTTATATTTCGATGACAGGGCACCCATCGCATCGAACAGAACTGTCAGTGACCAGTGTAGTTCTTCTGCGCCGCCGGCGAAGACGATGTCCTGCTTGCCCATCTGAATGAGCTCGCCACCGTTGCCGATGCAATGCGCGCTGGTCGAACAGGCGGAGCTGATCGAATAGCTGAGACCTCGCATTTTAAACGCGGTGGACATGTTAGCCGAAAGAGTCGAGCACATCGCCTTGGGCACGGCATAGGGGCCAACGCGTTTCGGGCTCCTTTCTCGGGCGGTATCGGCGGCCTCAACCATGGCCGATGTGGACGGCCCGCCCGAGCCCATGACCAAGCCGGTGCGCTCATCATGAATGTCGGCTTCGGTGAGGCCGGAGTCGATTATTGCCTCGGACATGGCGATATAATTGTAGGCTGCTCCGTCGCCCATAAACCGGCGCAGTTTACGGTCGATATGTTCGTCGAAATCGACGTTTGGCGCCCCATGGACATGTGACCGGAAGCCCATCTCGGCATAGGTATCGCAATACACGATGCCGGAACGACCGGCCTTAAGGCTGTCAGTGACCTCAGCGGCGCTGGCGCCGATTGGCGAGACGATGCCCAGTCCGGTTACGGCGACGCGGCGCAATCCGTTGTTGCTCATGCGCTTTCCTCCTTACTCGGCGGAAACAGCCCGACCTTTAGCCCGGTTGTGGTGTAGACGGTCTCGCCGTCGAGTTCGGCCAGCCCATCTGCGATGGCAAGCGCGACGCCGCGCTTGATTAGTTTCTTCACATTGACCTGGTAGCGCAGCAGTTTACCGCTGGGCTTGACCTCGCCGGCAAACTTGACTTCCCCTACACCGAGTGCTCGCCCTGGCCCCGGGAGGCCCTGCCAGCCAAGAAAGAAACCGGTCATCTGCCACAATGCGTCGAGACCTAGGCAGCCCGGCATGATTGGGTCCCCCTCGAAATGGCAGCCGTAGAACCAGAGGTCCGGCTTAATATCTAGTTCCGCCACGATCACACCCCTGCCATGGACACCGCCGTCGCTCGAAATCTTGGTGATCCGGTCGAACATAAGCATCGGAGGCAGCGGCAGCTGGGCGTTGCCTGGCCCGAAAAGATCCCCGTGTCCGCACTGGATGAGGTTTTCGTAGGTAAAACTGGATTTCTCTCTGAAATCACGCATGCCTGATTCGCTTCTGAAACTCTGGAGAGGAAATTTAAGTTGTTCTAACAGGTGTTCCGCAGACTGTCCGCAATTTGGTGACACGGCGGTTACAGGAATCTCTGTATTCAGAAGAGCCTGACACCGTTGCTTGCGTTGGTAAAGGCCTGGTTGCGGCCTCTATGGCGCTTTTTTCAAAAAAAAAACAACAAAAATAATATGTTATGTTGTTGTTTCGAAATATTCCTCTTTACCGGATGCAAGAAATATCCATACTGGCGCTATGAGCAAAGTTACAGACACTGCCCCTGAACGGCCCTATGCCGATGCGCTACGTAGATTAAAGGATGCGGGCCTGCGTCCAACCCGCCAGCGGCTCGCGCTGGGGAAGCTTCTGTTCGATTCTGGCGACCGGCACGTTACTGCCGAGCAGTTGCATGACGATGTGACGGCCCGGGGAATCAAGGTTTCTCTGGCAACGGTCTACAATACCCTCAATCAGTTCACCGAGGCAGGTCTGCTGCGCGAGGTGGTGGTGGCTGCTGGCCGTTCCTATTACGACACCAATGTTCAGGACCATCACCATTTTTTCTATGAGGATGATGGTGCGTTGCAGGATATTCCTAGCGACCAGGTAACTTTGGCGGCATTACCACCGGCCCCGATGGATGCCGAAGTGGTCCGCATTGACGTGGTTGTTCGGCTCCGCCGCGCGAATGAGAATAATTCTCAATAACCTGTGTTTTTCAATGACCTAGTAAATAGTTTGTATTTATTCCAAACTGTTGACTCTCGCGGATAACGTTAGCATATTGGCGCTGTACGAAAGTCTAGGGGCGTCGGTGATATTTGTTTCGAACGGCCCAAATTGTAAATCCGCCTGATATTTTGGGCAGAAGACAAATCATCATTGAGGGAGAGCATGATGTCTCTTAAGGGTTCCAAGACAGAGGAAAATCTCAAGGAGGCATTCGCGGGTGAAAGCCAGGCGAACCGCCGTTATCTCTATTTCGCGCAGAAGGCCGACGTCGAGGGCTACAACGACGTCGCCGCTGTCTTCCGCTCCACCGCCGAAGGCGAAACTGGCCATGCACACGGCCATCTAGAGTTTCTCGAGGAGGTCGGTGATCCGGCCACCGGCGAACCGATTGGCCCGACGTCCGACAATCTCAAGGCGGCTGTTGCCGGTGAGACCCATGAGTATACGGACATGTATCCGGGTATGGCGCGCACCGCGCGTGAAGAAGGTCATGAGGAGATTGCCGACTGGTTCGAGACGCTCGCTAAGGCCGAGAGGAGCCATGCGGGCCGCTTCCAGAAGGCGCTCGACGAACTCGACTGACTTTTGCCGGGGCCGCACGTGATGCGCGCCGGCCCCGCTTTCCATTTCCGTCCGCGTGGATTTGCGAGCCGGACCCGTGTTCGATCGCGGCCGGTTAACGGTGGGCTTGCGCTCTACGGCAAAGAGATTTGTAGCCGAGGCGAGGAACAGGCACGATGACCGACGATATTGGCACTAGCAAAGCCCCGCGGGAGGGCAGCCTCGACGCGCCGACTCGCCACCCGATCGGCTGGGAGGAGGTTGACTTCTTCGATGAAGAGCAACTCGATGCGGAGCTGCGCCGGGTCTTCGATATCTGTCACGGCTGCCGCCGTTGTTTCAATCTTTGCGATTCCTTTCCGCGCCTGTTCGACCTGATCGACGAGGCAGACACGGGCGAACTCGACAGCGTCGACAGTGCCGACTTCAAGCCCGTCGTGGATGCCTGCACGCTCTGCGACATGTGTTTTATGACTAAGTGCCCCTATGTGCCGCCGCATGAGTTCAACCTGGATTTCCCGCATCTGATGCTACGCTATCGCGCGGTCGAGGCGAAGCGCGATGGCGTTGCGTGGAACGAGAGGCAGCTAATTCAGACCGACCGTAATGGCCGCCTCGCGGGCAAGATGTCGGGATTGGCCAACTGGGGCGCGGACCGGTGCAACAAGCTGACCCGGCCGATTATCGAGAAGATTGCCGGCGTTCATCGCGACGCGGACCTGCCGAAATATGCGCCGGCTTCCAAGACGTTCGTGCGCCATGCCGAGAATGCGCCGCCGCCGGTCAACGTGGCGGCACCGGCCCATGGTCGCAAGGCGGTGCTCTATGCCACCTGCTTCGTGAACTACAACAAACCTGACATGGGTGTTCTAGCCCATCGAATCTTGGCGAAGAACGGGGTTGCCACGACGGCGCTGCACCCTAGCTGCTGCGGCATGCCGCAGCTGGAGCAGGGCCAGCTAGGCGAGGTATCCGTTATGGCCCGGGCGGTGGCTGCCGCCTTCCGCCCCCATGTGGATGCGGGGAAGGACATCATCGCGCTGACGCCGTCCTGCGCCCTGATGCTGAAGTTCGAGTGGCCGCTGATCCTGCCCGACGATGAAGACGTGAAGGCGTTGTCGGCGGCGACCCGTGACATTACCGAATACATAGTCGACATTGCCAAGAATGAAGGCTTGGTCGAGGGCCTGTCGAAGTTGCCCGAGCCGGTCGCCCTTCACCTTGCCTGTCATGCCAGGGCTCAGAATATGGGCCAGAAGGCCGCCGAGATGCTGCGCCTGATCCCCGATTCCGACATCAAGGTTATCGAGCGCTGCTCGGGTCATGGCGGGTCCTGGGGCATCATGAAGGATAATTTTGATACGGCCCTCAAGGTTGGGCGACCTGTCGTTCGCCAGGCCAAGGAAAGTCGCTACATCGTGTCGGAATGCCCGTTGGCGGCCGACCACATCCTGCAGGGCATCGAGCGCCAGCTGAACGAGGGGCAGACTGTCCCGTCTCGCAGCTACCATCCCGTCGAACTGTTCGCGCTCGCCTATGGCCTCGCGCCCGAATTTGCTTTCTAGATCCGGAGTATTCGTCATGCCATACGCCAGCCCGCGTGCAATCACCCGCGCCGACCTGATTGACATGGAGGAGTATGGTCTCACCCGCAAGAAACGTCGTGCAGCGCTTGTTGCGCGTAAGAAGAATCGGCGGGTCGAGCTAGGCCCCTACGCCACCGCCTATTTCGAATGTTATGAGACTATGTGGCAACAGGTCCACGAGATGCTATTCATTGAGCGTGGCGGCGAGGAACAGATTGACGACGAGCTCGCAGCCTACAATCCACTGATTCCGAATGGGCGCGAGCTGGTTGCTACCGTGATGTTCGAGATTGACGACGAGGTCCGGCGCAGGATGGTCTTATCGAAACTGGGTGGGGTTGAGGAGATGGCCTTCCTGAAGTTTGCCGGAGAGACCGTGGCCGGTGTGCCCGAGGCCGACATTGACCGGACCAATGTCGACGGCAAGGCCAGCTCGGTCCAGTTCATCCATTTCCCGTTCACCGACTTCCAAGCCGAGGCGTTCCGCGAGGCGGGGACCGAGGCGACCCTCGGTTTCACCCATCCTGACTATGCGCATATGACTGTGTTGACTGAGGTCGTGCGGGTGGAGCTGGCGGGCGACCTCGATGCCTAGATAACAGGTTTGGCGTTCAGAAGCTGCCTAACGGCCCACATCCTCGCCGTCATAGAGGCCCCACAGCATCTCGCGGGGAATCCAGCCACCCACGCCGTGGCTCGCGATGGTCACCTGGCACCAGGTCGTCTCGCAGTCCCGGAGGCTGACGACGGCGCCGGCCTCTATGAAGGCGACGACGGGTGCGTCGTCGTCGGGGTCCTCGCGCATACGCACGCGGGCATCCACAACGGTCGCCGTACGCCGTCCTGACAACATTGACTTATGGACCCAGCCGACTGTGCCGTCTTGGACCTGGATCTGGCGCCAGTTCTCGAACTCCCCCACTACTTCGACCGGCAGGTTGCGGCGCTGCAACACCCAGTCAATGGGGTAGCGGTCTCCGGGCCCGGTACGCAGGTTGGCCTCCCCATTCTTCGCGCCGATGCTGACCCAGCGCGGGATCGCCAGGCCCGAGGGATTCGCGGGCGCGACCTGTGGGCTCGGCTGGCCCGCATTCTGCTGGGCGACGGTGGTCCCCGTTACGGCGAATGACAGGAGCACCAGTGCTAGCGAATCGGCTCGGAACAGAGCAGAAAATGAACGAAACATCATGCCTAGCCCTCTATCCGAGCGGCGCGTCCCGGTCAAGCAGCCGATAAGCATCTCGCCTGCTTTGCATGCCCTTGCTTACAGGCCGGCTTCCGCGATAATCGAGGCTAAGAAAGACTGCGCGGCAAACACGCCCATCTATCGGGTATGCCAGGACACGGACTAGGGGGACATGGCAGACATTAAGCCCATCGTCATCGTTACGCGCCGGCTGCCCGCGGCGACCGAGGCGCGCATGAAGGAGCTGTTCGACACGCGCCTCAACAATGCGGATGCGCCGATGAGCCAAGCCGCGTTGATGGCGGCAATGAGCGAGGCCGATGTGCTCGTCCCGACCGTGACCGACCATATCAATGCCCGGTTGATCGCGGCGGCCGGCGAACGGCTGAAGTTGATCGCCAACTATGGCAACGGCGTCGACAATATAGACCTGCCGGCCGCGCACGAACGCGGCATCACGGTAACCAACACGCCGGGCGTCCTGACTGAAGACACGGCTGACATGACCATGGCGCTGATCCTCGCTGTGCCGCGCCGCCTTTACGAGGGCACCCAGCTAATTCGGTCCGGCGAATGGCAGGGTTGGGCACCAACCCTGCTGCCGGGAAGCCGAATCTGGGGCAAGAGGTTAGGGATCGTTGGCATGGGTCGAATTGGCACAGCGCTGGCGCGCCGGGCTCAGGGTTTTGGACTGAAAATCCATTATCACAATCGCCGCCCAACCCACCCCGACGTAGAAGCTGAGCTCGACGCTACCTATTGGAACTCCCTCGATCAGATGCTCGCACAGGTCGACATTGTGTCGGTGAATTGCCCGCGCACCCCAGCGACCCACCACCTGCTATCGCGCCGTCGCCTCGCGTTGCTGAGCTCCCACGCCTTTGTCGTCAATACCTCGCGCGGTGAGGTGATCGACGAGCGCGCTCTCGGTGATATGATCGAGGCCGGCCAGCTCGCTGGCGCTGGGCTCGACGTGTTCGAGCATGAGCCCGCAGTAGACCCGCGACTGATGGAAGCCGACAATGTGGTGCTGCTACCACATTTGGGCTCCGCTACTTTCGAGGGGCGGCAGGAGATGGGCGAAAAGGTGCTGATCAACATCCGAAGTTTCGTCGACGGACATACGCCGCCCGACCGTGTTCTGGAGATGATGTTTTAAAGATTATCCACGCTGTAAGTGTATGCCGCCGTGCCAGAGTACCTATCAGGATTCTCCGCAGAGCGTGCAAGCAAGGTTTCGGGGCACATTGATTGTGTGAAACCCTGTGTTGAGTGCGTCGTAGATGAGCATCCTCCCGGCTAGGCTCTCGCCGAGACCGAGCAGTTCTTTTAGCACCTCGGTCGTCTGCAGCGATCCCATGACGCCGGCCAGTGCACCGAGAATTCCGGCTTCCTCGCAGCGCGGTACCAGCCCTTCGGGCGGTGGGTTGGGGAAGATGCAGCGGTAGCAGGCGGTAGGCATATTGTTGTTTCGTCGGAATGTGAAAAGCTGTCCTTCGAAGCGGAGCATGGCCGCTGCAACCAGGGGAGTTGCAGTTTTGTAACAGAGATCGTTCAGGAGATATCGTGTCTCGAAATTGTCCGATCCGTCGGCCACGAGGTCGTAGCCTGCCACGATGTCAGCGGCATTTTTCACGTCGAGGCGTGTGTTGTGGGTAACGACGTTGATGTCCGGATTGAGGGCGAAAATGGTTTCTCTTGCCGACTCAGTTTTCTTTCGGCCCACCGCATCAGTGGTGTGGATGATCTGTCGCTGCAGATTGGTAAGGTCAACCTCGTCACTATCGATGATGCCGAGTGTCCCCACGCCTGCGGCTGCCAGATACATCAGTAGCGGCGCGCCCAGCCCACCTGCACCTACCACTAGTACCTGGGACTTGAGCAGTGTTTCCTGTCCCTCCTCGCCAACCTCATCGAGAATCAAGTGACGCGCGTAGCGGTAAAACTGTTCGTCGCTGAGTTTCATGCGGAGCGCCTTAGACCCCCTCAAACAGAGCTGTCGAGAGATAGCGTTCGGCGAAGGAGGGGAGTAGTACGACCATGAGTTTGCCGGTCATTTCTTCGCGTGACCCCACCTCGGCTGCCGCAGCGAGTGCGGCTCCGGAAGATATGCCGACCGGGATACCCTCGAGTCTTGCGAGCTTTCGCGCTGCGACGAAGGAGGTTTCGTTGGCAATCGAAAGCACCTCGTCGAGGATGTCGACATTGAGGGTGTCGGGCACGAACCCGGCGCCGATACCCTGGATCATATGAGGGCCGGCGGGGCCACCCGACAGAACAGCGCTGTCCTCTGGTTCCGCGGCAACTACATGCAGTGCGGCTTTGCGTGCCTTGAGCACCTCCGCGGTCCCGGTGATTGTGCCGCCGGTCCCGACCCCGGCGACGAACACGTCGATGTCGCCGTTCGTATCGGTCCATATTTCCTCAGCGGTGGTATTTCGGTGCACCTCGGGGTTTGCTGGGTTTTGGAACTGCTGCAGCATGATTGCATTGTTTGTCGTGTCGACGATCTCCTGGGCACGCGCGATTGCACCCGGCATGCGGTCCGCGGCCGGGGTTAGTATCAGTTCAGCACCGAGCAGGGACAGCATCTTGCGGCGTTCTTGGGACATGGAGTCGGGCATTACTAAGATACAGTGATAGCCCCGCGCGGCACACACGAAGGCTAGAGCGATCCCAGTGTTGCCCGAGGTGGGCTCAACGATCACCGATCCCGGACCAACCGTTCCCTCGGCTTCAGCAGCTGAGATCATCGCATTTCCGATACGGTCCTTCACCGACGCTAGCGGGTTGAAGAATTCGAGTTTGGCGACGAGTTCGGCTTTGCAGCCCTCGAATTTGGCGAAGCGTGGGATACGCACAAGCGGCGTAGCGCCAATCGTGTCGACGACGGAGTCGTAGATACGGCCACGAAACTCGGCGTTTTTCTGTTTTATGGTGGACATGGTATTCGGTTTCCGTGGGCCGTTTTGGCGCTATATCGTGTAGTCGGTTCGTTCGAACTCGCCGCTCTGGACACCGGCATCCCGGGCCCGGTCGCACAAGTCCTGGATAGTGATTTTTTCTAGCTGTTTCATGCATTCGTCGGCTAGCTCCTGCCACATAGGGCGGATGATTGCGATGCCTAGTGGGGAGCCGTCCTCGGTTTCCGACGGGTCGTCGCGAGCCTCCATTTCGAGGATAACCCGAACGATGTCGGCGAGGGTGATGCGGCGGCGCTCGCGCCCTAGTTGATAGCCGCCTCGCGGGCCGCGCACGCCGGTCAGCAGGCCAGCGCGCACAAGGTTTTGCAGAACCTGTTCTAGAGAGCGCCGCGGGATGTCTTGGCGGCGGGTGATTTCGCGGCTCTGCACGGGTGCTGTTCCGGTGTGATAGGCGATGTCGAGGACGGCTTCGATCGCAAACAGGGTCTTTCGTGACAAACGGAACATGGTTCTGCCCCTACTGAGCTTCCCCGGTACCGGTCGAACCGAAGCCTCCGCCGCCGCGTATGGTTTCGGATAAATTGTCGGTTTCTTGCCAACGTGCTTGGGTAACCGGCGCGATCACCATCTGGGCAATCCGCATCCCGCGGCGGACTGTAAAGGGCTCTTGGCCATGGTTGATCAAGATTACGCCCAGCTCGCCACGATAGTCAGCATCTATGGTACCGGGAGTGTTTACCAGTGAGATACCATTGCGCATTGCGAGGCCAGAGCGTGGGCGCACTTGGGCCTCATAGCCTGTTGGCAGTGCTATAGCCATCCCGGTTGGGATTAGTGCCCTCTCACCGGGTGTCAAAACGACGTCATCGGCCACGGCGGCACGCAGATCCATCCCGGCAGCATCATCGGTTTCATAGGACGGCAGATCGAGGTCCGTTCCGTGGGGAAGGCGGGTGATCGCCACGTCTACAATTTTTCCCACTAATCCGTTCCCAACGCTTCGGCGATGCGCGCGGCCAAGCGATTAGCTACCTCTGCCTTCGACATCCGCGGCCAATCCTCGACACCGTCGGCGCTCACTAGGTGAATGGTGTTGTCGTTGCCGTCGAAGGTACCAGCCGCGGCGGAAACGTCATTGGCGAGAATCCAGTCACAGCTCTTGCGCTCCAGTTTAGTACGCGCGTGCGCGACCACCTTTTCGGTTTCGGCTGCAAAGCCGATCACCAGGCTTGGTCGGGCGTTAGACGGGGCTGCGAGTGTCGCCAGAATGTCTGGATTCTCAGTCATCTCCATAACCGGCGGGCCGGCGCTATTCTTCTTAAGCTTTTCCTCGGCGGCTTGGGCAACCCGCCAGTCGGCCACGGCGGCCGCAAAAATGGCCACGTCGGCCGGCAGCGCTGCCTCGCAGGCCGCAAGCATTTCGTGCGCGCTCTCGACGCGTACGACGTCCACGCCGGGTGGGTCGGACAGATTCGTCGGCCCTGAGACGAGGGTAGTTTTGGCGCCAGAACTGGCGAGCGCTGCGGCGATAGCATGGCCCTGGCGCCCGGACGAACGGTTTGCGATGTAGCGCACTGGGTCGATCGGCTCATGGGTCGGGCCACTGGTCACCAGGGCATGCCTGCCAGAAAGTGGCGAACTAGACTGAAAAAACTCCGATACCGCTGCGGCGATGTCGTCTGGTTCGGAAAGGCGGCCGGGACCATACTCGCCGCACGCCATATCGCCTTCCTCGGGGCCGATCACATGCACGCCGCGCGCGAGCAGCGTCGCGAGATTATTTTGGGTAGCAGCATGCTCCCACATGCGGACATTCATCGCTGGGGCTACCATCACCTCCTTGTCGGTAGCGAGCAGAACTGTTGAGGCTAGATCGTCGGCCTGTCCGTGGGTCATCTTGGCTAGGATATCAGCCGTTGCGGGCGCCACGACCAGCAGGTCGGCGTCGCGTGATAGCTGGATATGGCCCATCTCAGCCTCATCGGTTAGTGAAAATAAGTCGGTGTAGACCTTGTCTCCGCTAAGCGCAGACAGAGACAGGGGTGTGACAAATTGTGAACCGCCGCGGGTCAGCACGCAGCGCACCGCCGCGCCGCGTTCGCGCAGCCGACGCACAAGCTCGAGGCTCTTGTATGCGGCGATGCCGCCGCTAACAATCAGTAAGATTCGTTTTTCATGCAACATCGGACGAATCTCCAAGCGCGCTACGCAATTTGGAACGAACAATTAATTTACGGAAAACAAATGTAGATAGATAGGGTTTTCCCGTCGGATTGGAAATTGCCTCCTGCTTAGTCGATCAGCGGAGAATCTCCGAGAGAATCAAGGCGGCAAGGATTCCGAGGGTAACCCAAAGTGGCCATTGAGGGGTGCCAGAGTGGCCCAAGTTTAGTCGAACCTCCCCATCTGCAATACGCGAGGCTGCCTGTTCCACCGCCTCGACGGCCTTAGGTAGGCGGGTGGCTGCATGGATGACGTCCGCAGTGACCTCAGCAAGTCGCGCCTCGGGGCCGCGATTCTCTCGCATCCACTCTTCAACCATGGGTAGGGCCAACTGCCACATGTTGAGTTCAGGCGCGAGGCGGCGCCCCACCCCCTCGGCTAGAAGCATTGTCTTTTGCAGCAGCAACAACTCCGGCTGTGCCTCCATGTGGAAGCGTTCTGACACTTGGAAGAGTTGCGCTAGCAGACGTGCGATAGAAATCTCGCTAGGGGGCCGATCAAAGATCGGTTCTCCAATCGCGCGGATAGCCTGGTGAAAAACCTGCCGATCTGTGGTAGCCGGTACGTAATTAGCTTGGAAATGTACATCGGCAACCCGCTCGTAATCGCCAGTGACGAAGCCGAGCAGCATGTCTGCCAGAAAGTAGCGGGTCGGCTGGTCGAGCCGCCCCATGATGCCAAAATCGACTACACACAGTGCCCCGTCTGCACGCACGAATGCGTTTCCCGGATGCATGTCGGCGTGGAAAAATCCATCACGGAAAACTTGTAGAAAGAAGGATTGCGAAGCTTTAGCCACGACAGCCTCAAGGTCATGTCCGGCCGCAAGAAGCTCGTCGACGTTATGCACCGGGGTGCCCTCGATCCATTCGGTAGTTAGCACCCGGCGTCCCGTGCGCTCCCAATCGACCGCCGGTACGACATACATAGGGTCGTTATTAAAATTTCCCCGCAGCTCCGAGGCTGCGGCTCCCTCCATGCGCAGGTCCATTTCCCAGCGAAGGCTCTCTGCGAATGTCTCAACCGCGTCCACCGGCTTCAGCCGGCGCAGGCGTGGCTGGGTGCCCTCGACGACATCCGCAATCCACCGGAACAGATCCAGGTCTCTCTCAATGGCGCGCTCTATGCCTGGTCGCAGGACCTTGACTGCTACCTCGTGTGTTTCCGCCGGCGCTTCACCTTCTGCCTGGACAAGAACCCGGGCGAAATGGACCTGGGCGATTGATGCAGCCGCGATCGGTGTGTCCTCAAAATGCTCAAAAATATCTTCCACGCTGCGCTCGAATTCGTTCTCGATTGCGGAGCGGGCTTCGGCGCTGGTGAAGGGCGGCAATCTGTCTTGCAGGCTCGACAGATCGTTGGCAATGTTTTCGCCTACGAGATCTGGACGGGTGCTGAGCATTTGGCCAAACTTGATGAAACTTGGTCCGAGGTCCTGCAGCGCGCGGGCGAGGCGCTCGCCGGGACGCATTGTACGAATTCCTGGAGCTGTCCGGAAGCCAGATAAAATTCGGGCGGCGAACACCAAGCCGCCGGTGGCTGGCAGCCAGTCGGCTGGGAAGAGTGCGTCATAGCGCGCCAGTGTGCGGGCAATCCCGATCAGCCTTAGTATGTTGCGCGGTGCCCTCAGCATAGCTGATCAGATCCGGCGCGCACTGTGAATGGCGGCGATCCCACCAGATAGGTTGCGGACACATACCTGATCGAGACCTGCCGCGCCGATTAGGTTGGCATAATGGCCCTGATCGGGGAATTTGCGGATACTTTCGGCCAGATAGCGATAGGCGCTCTCGTTTCGGGCCACGCGCTTGCCGAGCCAAGGCAGGACGGAGAAAGAATAGCGATCATATAGCTGGTCCAGAATTGGCAAGACCACCCGACTGAACTCTAGACAGAGGAACTGCCCGCCGGGCCTTAGGATTCGGCGCGCCTCGGATAGCGCGGCGGGGATGTTGGTCACGTTACGCATGCCGAATGCGATCGCATAGACATCGAAGCTTGCGTCGGGTACCGGGATCGCTTCCGCGTCTCCGCAGACCCAACGAACCCCGTCTTCCCTCCCGAGAATCCCGCGATCGAGGGCCCGCTTCCGACCGACGGTGAGCATCTCGGCGTTGATATCGCAGATCGTGATTCGGGTGCCCGGCCGGGCCTTGGTTTGGATACGAAATGCGATATCACCGGTGCCGCCTGCTACATCTAGTACCCTTAGGTTTGGGCGCCGGGTGATCATTTCTACAAACACCGATTTCCAGAACCGGTGTACGCCAAAGCTCATTAGGTCGTTCATAAGGTCGTAATTGCTGGCCACTGACGAGAAGACATCGCGTACGCGCTCGCTCTTCTCGGAGCGCGGGATATTCTCGAACCCAAAATGGGTAGTGTCGTGCTTTAGTTTCTGGCCAATTTTGCGCATAGCTGGGCGAACATATCGGAGTGGGGCCTCGAGCGGCAAAAGAAAAGCCGCCCTGCGACGATCTGCATGATATGAGAGAACCGCTTTATTACAACCAGCGGATCACCGAATGCCAGAGCTGCCCGAAGTAGAAACCGTTGTTCGGGGATTACGGCCGACGCTTGAGGGGCAGCGCCTCGCCAGGATCGAGTTGCGGCGCTCCGATCTGCGGTTTCCGTTTCCGGAGCGGTTTGCCAACCGGCTGAAGAACCGCACGGTGACCAGTGTTGCGCGGCGAGGAAAATATATTCTGATCCGTCTCGACGACGGCACTACTTGGTTGGCACATCTAGGTATGTCGGGCCGCTTCACGGTGATGCCCGAGGCAACAGCTCGCGCAGGTCAGGCTGGACGAAATTCTGTTTGGGCACTTGCGGAGAAACACGACCATGTCTTAGTTGAGACGGATGATGGCGGACGCATCGTCTACAATGACACCCGCCGATTTGGCTTCATGGACCTGATTGCGCCGGGTGGCGAAGCTGGAAATCGACATCTTCGGGCGCTTGGTCCAGAACCGCTATCCAATGATTTTTCTCCCGTCAGCCTAGCCATCGCGCTGCGTGGTAGGCGGGCGCCAATCAAGGCGATGCTGCTGGATCAGCGGGTTGTCGCGGGCATTGGCAATATTTATGCCTGCGAGGCATTGTGGCGCGCGGGTATCAGTCCTCGGCGTAGTGCATACACGATCGTGGGCGCTCGCGCCGTGCGCTTGGTATATGCCGTCAAAGATGTTCTGTCCGAGGCGATTGAGGCTGGTGGGTCGTCGCTGCGAGACTATGTGCAAACTGATGGTGAGCTCGGATATTTTCAGCACCACTGGGAGGTCTACGACCGGGCCGGAAAGCCCTGCACGAAATGCGTGGCGGAAGGCGAGGGAGGTTGCAGTATTGCTAGGATTGTCCAGTCTGGCCGCTCCACTTTCTATTGCTCTCGGCAGCAACGGTAAGCTATGAGCGACCTCATGTTGCTTTGCACAATAACCTTCCGGAGGGGTGCCGGTATTATATTGGTGCTACTGTTGGTGCTTTCGGCGCCTAGGGTTGCCCAGGCAACGGCGTTTCTAGCAGATGTTGACGACCTGCCTCTGGCGCCCGGCCTTATTGAGGATGCGGGGTCGCGCATGGCCTTTGACAAGCCAGGGGGACGGATTGTCCAGGCCCTCGCCAGCGGACCGGTCGCCCCGGCTGCGGTGCGCACTTTCTATACCGAAACTTTGCCGGAACTGGGCTGGCAGTTGGGTCCTAGTGGGTCATGGACGCGGGGCAGTGAAATGCTGAGCGTAAGCTTTGAATCTGCTAGTGGCGGTGTTGTTGTTCGCTTCGCCATTGCGCCTGCGGGCACCCGATAGACTGCGCGAGTGCACCCGCCCGCAATGGCATCAAATGAATGAATCTTTAGATTAAGGGAGGCCATCATGGCCTATAAAAATATCGAGGCAGAAATTAACGGCCATGTTGGTGTGATTAAACTAAATCGCCCTAAGGCACTGAACGCTCTGTGCGATGCGTTGATTGCGGAACTCGGACAGGCACTTGATGAATTCGAAGCTGACGACGATATCGGCTGCATACTGTTGACTGGGTCTGAGACGGCATTCGCGGCCGGAGCCGATATCAAGGAAATGGCCGAGAAGACCTATATGGACGCCTATCTCGCCGATTTCATCACCGTGGGTTGGGAGCGGTTGGTGACCTGCCGCAAGCCGGTCGTTGCGGCCGTCGCCGGGTACGCGTTGGGTGGTGGCTGTGAGCTTGCGATGATGTGTGACTTCATCATCGCTGCAGACAACGCGAAGTTTGGTCAGCCGGAGATCACTATCGGTACAATCCCGGGTGCCGGAGGGACCCAGCGTCTGGCCAGGTTCGTGGGCAAGTCGAAGGCGATGGAGATGGTTCTCACCGGTCGCATGATGGATGCCGATGAGGCCGAGCGCGCAGGCCTAGTGAGCCGGGTGGTGCCTCTAGATTCGTTAATGGATGAGGCGATGCAGGCGGCTGACACGATTGCTGGATTGTCGCGACCGGTCGTCATGATGGCCAAGGAATCTGTTGACCGCGCGTATGAGACTACTCTGTCTGAGGGCGTCCGCTTCGAACGACGGTTGTTTCATTCGACCTTTGCGACCGATGATCAGAAGGAAGGCATGGCGGCGTTTGTTGAAAAGCGCCATCCTAACTTTAAAAATAATTAGCACGGCGGGCTGCGGGGACAACGCATTCAGCTAAATCCCTGTATTTTGAAGGCCTCTGGGCGCTTGACGGGCCTCCGGCCCCCGATTATACACCGCGCTTGGACATTTAAACGATTTTGAGACTCAATTTATGGCCAATCACCATTCTGCAAAAGTTCGTATTCGGCGCAACGATCGGCGTGCCGCGATCAATGGCAACCGAATTGGGCGTATTCGCACGCGCGTGAAGCAGGTTGAGGCTGCCATCGCAGAGGGCAATAAGCCTGCTGCGGAGGCAGCACTTCGGGCCGCACAGCCTGAAATGCATCGTGGTGCACAAAAAGGTGTGATCCATGCTAATACGGTGTCGCGGAAGCTATCGCGCTTGTCGGCGCGTATAAAGGCTTTGTCGTAACCGACCACTGTAACAGGATTTTTGTAAACCGCGCCCCTGTGGCGCGGTTTTTGTTTTCCTATATGTCATTTGATTTGCCCGCGAAATTTTCGTGTTTTTTTATAGAATCGACGTTTTGACCAGTTGCTAGTCCCACTCTCTCACGTTATGTTCTTCATGCCTTCTGGGGTCGATGAAGCAGTAAAAAATAATAATCGGTCGTGGAATTATCGGACAAATACAGAAGAGGTTTTCAAGGGACCAAGTTGATGCAAAAGCAACTGAGTCTCACGAGGGTCGTTTGTGCATAATTTGAGTAAAAAGCCGGATTAACAAAAAAAAAGTAAGTAAAACCGGTTTAGCACATGAGTATAGTCGTTTGGCGTTTAGCTGCGACTTCTTCTCTCGATGCCATCGTCAATTTGACGCTTCTATCCGGTACTTTCCATGGCGCTCGGGCGGCAAGGGAGTGGACAGTGTGTGCTTCGGGCAATTCGCCCATAAAAACAGCTTGTCCATTGAATTTTTCGGGTGGTGTGTTTCTGCGCCGTCGAGTGCCGCTAATCCGTTCCTGGCGGAGGGTGAGTGGTTGTTTTCAGATGTGCAAGTTGATGGGGATATTCGCCAGATGGCTGAGCAGTTGGGGCAGAGTGACGGAACGCTGACGGAGCAGTGGACCCGTGTGCGTGCGCGGTTGCGGACCGATGTCGGGGAGGCAGCATTCAACAGCTGGCTGAAGCCTTTGACGCTCGGAGATTTTAATGCAGGCCGCCTGCGGGTGGCGGTGCCGACGCGGTTCATGCGTGACTGGATTGATCAGAATTACGGCGCGCGCTTGACTGAGCTGTGGACTGACGAAAACGATTCTGTCGAGTCAGTAGAAATTATTGTCCAGCCGTCCCAGACTGTGATTCAGCCTGCCGGCGCGCCGCCGCGCCAACCACTGGCCCAGCGAATCGAATCCGAGGCCGCACCGCAGGATTCCGGAGCCGCCGGAAATGCTGAGACAACTCTAGGGGCGCCCGGCGAGCCCGGGTTTGGTGAAGTCCGGGCCTTCCTTGATGAGCGTTTCAAGTTCGGGAATTTCGTAGTCGGCCGTTCGAATGAGCTGGCCCACGCCGCAGCTCGCCGTGTTGCGGAGTCTAAGTCTGTTCCCTTTAACCCGTTGTTTCTGTATGGCGGGGTTGGGCTTGGTAAGACCCATCTGATGCACGCGATCGCGTGGCATATCCCCGAGCGCGAGCCGCTCCGGCGCGTGCTCTACATGTCCGCTGAAAAGTTCATGTACCAGTTCATCCGGGCGCTCCGATACCGGACCATCATGGACTTCAAGGAGCAGTTTCGCTCCGTTGATGTTTTGATGATCGACGATATCCAGTTCATCGCGGGCAAGGATTCAACCCAGGAGGAGTTCTTTCATACCTTTAACGCTCTGGTTGACCAGAACCGCCAAATCATCGTCTCGGCCGACAAGTCTCCATCCGATCTGGAGGGCATGGAGGAGCGCCTCAAGTCGCGCCTCGGCTGCGGCCTTGTGGCGGATATTCATCCTACCGACTATGAGCTGCGCTTGGGGATTTTGCAGGCCAAGGGCGATCAAATTGGCGCTGAGATTCCCGACAAGGTGTTGGAGTTTTTAGCACATAAGATCACCTCGAATATCCGTGAACTCGAGGGAGCGCTGAATCGCATTGTCGCTCACGCGACCCTGGTGGGCCGTCCTGTCACTCTTGAGACAACCCAGGAAGTGTTGCACGATCTTCTGCGCGCTAACGATCGGCGTGTAACGATTGAAGAAATTCAGAAACGCGTGGCGGAGCATTTTAATATTCGGTTGGCGGATATGCATTCGGCGCGGCGCGCGCGGGCGGTGGCCCGCCCACGCCAGGTGGCGATGTATTTGGCCAAGCAGCTGACGTCGCGTTCACTGCCTGAGATTGGGCGTAAGTTCGGCGGTCGTGACCATACGACGGTCATGCACGCAGTCCGCAAAGTTGAAGAATTGCGCGGGGCGGATGCTGGATTCAACGAAGATGTTGAGCTGTTACGCCGAATGTTAGAAATTTGATTGCGTTCGTGCGGTAACTGCACCTCCGGACCATTGAAACCTAATCATAAATCTAGTGGCCCGTGGTAGCGGCAGGCTACCGATTTGCGTGTCGAATCGGGTCGGGTTTGCTAAACTTCAACAACTTCAGATTCTGCTCACGATTACCGGATTACCGGGCGCTCGCGACAGGTCAGCCAAGCGACGTCGCGCGATGCGTTTCACCCCCTCCCGGGGCAAAAAGGACTGACGAAGAATGAAACTCACAATCGAGCGTGCGACTTTCCTGAAGGCATTGGCCCATGTCCAGAGTGTCGTTGAGCGGCGCAACACCATTCCCATCCTGGCAAATGTTCTGCTCGACGGGAAAAACGGAAGTTTGACGCTCAGCGCGACCGACATGGACCTCGCAATCAATGAGACCGTCCCCGCGGACACCTCACAGGAGGGCGCGACCACCGCGCCAGCTCATACACTTTACGACATCGTGCGCAAGCTTCCTGATGGCTCCCAGGTGGAGATCGAGACAGATGCAGCGGCAGACCAGATGCTGGTCCGCGCGGGCCGCTCGAACTTCAACCTTGCTACCCTCCCGGTCGAGGATTTTCCGACCATGAGCGGCGGTGACATGCCTCATACCTTTGTTATCGATGCCGAAGAGCTGCGCACCCTCGTCGACCGAACGCGTTTCGCAGTCTCCACCGAGGAGACGCGATATTACCTCAACGGTATCTTTCTTCATGCCGCGGACCATGACGGCACGAGCGTGCTGCGCGCTGTGGCAACGGACGGACACCGCTTGGCCCGAGTGCAGCTGCCTATGCCCGAGGGCGGCGACGGAATCCCCGGGGTGATCGTGCCGCGCAAGGCGATTGGTGAGCTGCGCAAGCTGATTGAAGAGACGACCGATCCGATCGAGATTGCACTATCTGATACGCGCGCCTGCATGACATTCGACAATGCCGTGCTGACGTCGAAACTAATAGACGGAACCTTCCCTGACTACGAGCGGGTTATCCCTAAGGGCAATGATAAGGTTCTTACGGTTGATCGTGGGGTTTTCGCCCAGGCCGTGGATCGTGTATCGACCATTTCCTCGGAGAAAAGCCGCGCCATCAAGCTGGCGGTAGCGCCGGGGCAGCTAAAGCTATCGGCTACTAGCGCAGAGAATGGCAGCGCTTCCGAGGAACTGGAGGTTGTTTATGGCGAGACCGAGATTGAGATCGGATTCAACTCGCGTTATCTGCTTGATATCACCGCCCAGATAGAAAGCGAAAATGCCGAGTTCTTGCTTGCGGACGCGTCCTCGCCGACGATCGTGCGCGACGGCGCCGACGAAAGCGCGCTTTATGTCCTCATGCCGATGCGCGTCTAGCCGCGTATGGGGACGATGACCCTCGATGCAGCTTCGGATAGTGTGGGCGATGCCGTGGCCCATGGGGTTGCCCGCGAGCAGGGCTATGTTTCGCGCCTGGATCTAACAAATTTTAGGAGCTATGCGGCCTTGCGTCTCGACACCGGCCCGGCACCGGTCGTCCTGATTGGTGCGAACGGCGAAGGTAAGACGAACTTGCTTGAGGCGCTATCTTTCTTGGCACCTGGCCGCGGGATTCGACGCGCCGCGCTGCCCAATGTAGCACGCGTCCACGCCGGAAATGCTGCTGCTAGCTGGGCCGTTGCGGCGCGTGTGGAATCTGCCGCTGGTCCTGTTTCGCTGGGGACCGGCATGGCTGCAAACGGGACTGGCGCAGCCCGTCGCGTTGTACGAGTTAACGGCGAGCCGGCGCGGGGTCAGTCGGCCTTTGCTGAGCAGGTCAGCATGATTTGGCTGACGCCCGATATGGACCGACTTTTCACGGAGGGCGGTAGCGGTCGGCGGCGATTCCTTGATCGTATGGTTTATGGCTTCGACCCTGAACATGCGCGGCGGACCGCAGTGTATGAGCAGGCGATGCGCGGACGGCAGAAGTTGCTGCGAGAGGGGGTCGGCGACAGCGTCTGGCTGGCAGCGGAAGAAGAGACGATGGCGACCACGGGTGTCGCGATCGCGGCAGCACGGCGCGATGTTGTTGCCCGCCTTGATGCTGCCATCGCAGCGGAGGCGGCCGCCCGGGTTCGGCATTTCCCGGCTGCGGGGCTTGCGTTTGAGGGTGAAGTAGAGACCTGGTTAGACTCTGGCCCTGCGCTGGAGGCTGAAGATAGTTTGCGTAAAAGCCTCGCGGCTTGCCGTGCCCGTGATGCTGATGCCGGGCGTGCGTTGCATGGGCCACATCGCAGCGATTTGGAGGTCCATAATAATGACAAGGGTATGGCTGCGGCCTTGTGTTCGACGGGTGAGCAGAAAGCCCTTCTTATCGCCATTGTCTTGGCGTACGCATATTTGCTGGGGCTTGCCCGCCGTGCCGTGCCAGTTCTTTTGTTAGATGAAGTGGCGGCGCATCTGGACAAGGATCGACGAGCTGCGTTGGCTGAGCGGATCGTTTCGCTCGGCGCTCAGGCGTGGTTGACGGGAACTGACCGCCATCTCTTCGAGGCTTTCGGTTCCAGAGCCCAGATTTTCGAAGTGAATGCCGGCGCGGTGGCGTCAGTTACAGGAGACCCGCGATGAGCGATACCCCCCAATCAACCGAAGTTGAAGTTGTGGCCGATGTCGAGGGTGCTGAATATGGCGCAGATTCAATCAAAGTTCTCCGCGGTCTCGACGCGGTGCGCAAGCGACCAGGTATGTATATTGGCGACACCGACGATGGTTCGGGGCTTCACCACATGGTCTATGAGGTGGTCGATAACGCAATTGACGAGGCGCTCGCTGGGCATTGCGATACGGTCGACGTAACCCTTAACCCGGACGGCTCTGTCACAGTTGTTGACAACGGGCGGGGCATACCAGTCGATATTCACGAGGAGGAGGGTGTCTCGGCAGCCCAGGTCATCATGACCCAGCTACATGCAGGCGGGAAGTTCGATCAGAATTCCTACAAGGTCTCTGGCGGCCTCCATGGTGTCGGTGTCTCGGTTGTGAATGCACTGTCTGAATGGCTCGAAATGCGTATCTGGCGCGACGGCAAGGAGCATAAGCTCCGCTTTGCTCATGGCGACGCAGAGGGTGCGCTCGAGATAACCGGTGACGCTGTGGACGCCAAGGGGAAATCGCTGACCGGTACAGAGATTACTTTCCAGCCTTCATCCGGAACCTTCACAATGGTCGATTTCGACCGCGATACGTTGGAGCACCGGCTGAGAGAGCTCGCATTCCTAAATTCTGGCGTAACCCTAGTGCTGACTGATGCCCGTGGCGTCGAGCCTGTCCGGTCGGAAATGTTCTATGAGGGTGGCCTAAAGGCGTTCGTGGAATATGTCGACCGCAACCGTCAGGGTCTTGCTGGCGAAGTGATGCACATTACTGACGAAAAGGACGGCGTCGTCGTCGAGGTCGCCCTGCAGTGGAACGACAGTTATCACGAGACGATGTTGTGTTTTACGAACAACATTCCCCAGCGCGATGGGGGCACGCATCTAGCGGGGTTTCGTGGAGCGCTGACGCGGACGATCAACAACTATGCTAACGAGAGCGGTTTAGCAAAGAAGGCAAAACTCGCGATCACGGGAGATGACGCCCGTGAGGGGCTGACGTGTGTGTTGTCGGTAAAAGTACCAGACCCAAAATTCTCCTCCCAGACCAAGGATAAGCTGGTCTCCTCCGAGGTGCGGCCGATAGTGGAATCGATAGTTGGTGACCGGCTAGGCCAGTGGTTCGAGGAGCACCCCAATGAAGCCCGTGCGGTCATTGATAAAATCATAGAGGCCGCTGCGGCCCGCGAGGCGGCCCGCAAGGCCCGTGAGCTGACCCGCCGCAAGGGTGCGCTGGATATGGCATCTCTTCCGGGCAAGCTTGCAGATTGCCAGGAGCGTGATCCCCAGAAGGCCGAACTCTTCATCGTAGAGGGTGACAGCGCTGGCGGCTCTGCCAAGCAGGGCCGCGACCGCCGCTTCCAGGCGATCCTGCCGTTGCGCGGAAAAATTCTAAACGTAGAACGTGCGCGCTTCGACAAGATGCTGTCGTCGGCCGAAATTGGCACACTCATCACGGCGCTGGGGACTGGCATCCGCGATGATTTCGACATCGAGAAGCTGCGCTACCACAAAATCATTATTATGACCGATGCGGATGTCGACGGCTCGCACATCCGGACGCTGCTGCTGACCTTCTTCTATCGACAGATGCCGGAAATTGTCGAGGGTGGGCATTTGTATATAGCCCAGCCACCGCTATATCGGGTTCAGCGCGGTCAGTCGGCAGTTTACCTCAAGGACGACCGGGCCATGGAAGATTATCTGATGGATACCGGCCTTGGCGACGCAGTCCTCAAACTTAGTGATGGCAGCCAGCGCTCGGGTGCGGATCTACGTACGATGCTCGATATTGCGTTGGAGGTTCGTAAGTTGATCCAGCCTCTGACGGTGTATTTGCCAAACGAGACAGTCGTGGAGCAGGCGGCGATCGCCGGCGCTCTCAACCCCGATCTGATCGCGGATCGCGGGCGCGCCTCGGAAGCGGCCCAGGCGATCGCCTGGATGCTCGACCGGTTGTCAGACCGTCTGGAGCGTGGTTGGGAAGGAACGCAACGTGAGGATGGCGCACTGGTGTTTACGCGCAAGCTCCGCGGTGTGACAGAAACGCTGGTGATTGATGAGCGAATCATCAATTCGTCCGAGGCTCGGCGCCTTAATGAGCTGTGGAACGAACTTCGTGACGCCTATGTTGAGCATTCCCGTTTGGTTGCCAAGGACCAGGAGCAGACTATAACCGGACCGCTAGCACTTCTTCAGGCGGTTTTTGAGACCGGCCGTAAGGGCATTTCGATGCAGCGTTACAAGGGCCTCGGTGAGATGAACCCAGACCAGCTTTGGGAGACCACGCTGGATCAGAATGCCCGTGCGCTGCTCCAGGTGCGTGTTGCCCAGGCGGATGCCGCCGGCAATATCTTTGAGACCCTGATGGGCGACGAGGTCGAGCCACGCCGGAACTTCATCCAGGACAATGCATTAAAGGTTGCGAATCTCGACGTTTAGGACATCGTGTCCGCTTTGCCTTAATTCGGCCAAGCCCTTGCGCGAGGCTATGTTCCCATGAACAAGTCGTCCGGAAAGAATCCCCGGCAATTCCGCCAGCATATGATGAAGAAGCCGGGTGCACGAACGGTGCCGAAGGTTACGCCGTCCGGCCTGCTCTGGCGGATTACGAAATGGTCTCTGGTGCTTGGCATCTGGAGTGGGCTTGCGCTCGTTGGGATGCTCGTCTGGTTCACGTGGGACCAGCCGGTGGCCGATGCTCTGGGTTCGGGTAATGACAAGGCGCGGCGCCCTGGTGTGACAATCATTGCGACCGATGGTTCGTTGGTCGGCAGCTATGGCGATCTTTACGGCGCGCGTCTGACAGTCAATGAGCTCCCGTCCCGGTTGATCCAGGCGGTAGTTGCGATCGAGGACCGTCGGTTCTTTGAACACTCGGGCGTTGATATTCGAGGGATTCTGAGAGCCGCCGTAGCGAACATGCGCGCTGGTGGTGTCGTTCAGGGCGGCTCAACCCTTACCCAGCAGTTGGCTAAGAACCTGTTCTTGACCCCAGAGCGATCTTTTGAACGTAAGATACGTGAGCTGATCTTGGCGCTCAATCTCGAGCGACGGTTCGAGAAGGATGAGCTGCTTACAATCTACCTGAATCGGGTTTATCTAGGTGCGGGCACCTACGGTGTTGAAGCCGCTGCGCAACGCTATTTTGGAATCTCCGCGAGAGATATCGATACCTATCAGGCGGCAGTCCTCGCCGGACTGCTGCGTGCACCGTCTAGGTTGAATCCCGACAACAGTGAGGTGGCGGCACACGCCCGCGCACGAACGGTGCTCCAGGCAATGGCAGATGTGGGCTTCTTGACTGCGCAGGAAGCCGAAAGTATTGCCGCCACGCGCCGTCCCGGACGTGGAAATATAGCACTCCCCCGACCCCGGGTGACCGGTGAGGCACGACGTTATTTTGCTGATTGGGCGCTCGAACGCGCCGCGGGATATGCCGGGAACACGGCGGTTGACCTAGCGGTTGAGACAACACTCGATCCCGCCTTGCAGGCGCGGGCAGAGGCGGCCATTAAGCGTGCGGACACCCGCGGGGCCCAGGTAGCGCTGGTTGCGATGCGCAGCGACGGTGCGGTGCTGGCTATGGTTGGCGGCCGCAATTATGCAGAGAGCCAGTTTAATCGCGTGACCCGGGCGTTGCGCCAGCCTGGCTCGGCGTTCAAGCCTATCGTCTATCTACCGGCACTCGAATCCGGCATGACGCCAAGTAGTAAAGTACGTGATGCCGCGGTCACGGTCGACGGTTGGACGCCGAAGAATTTTTCTGACGGCTTCCGCGGTGAGGTGACTCTGCGTGAAGCAGTGGCCCGTTCTTTGAATACTGTTGCGGTTTGGGTTTCGGAGGATATTGGCCGCGCACGGGTCATCCAAGCGGCACGCCGTCTGGGAATCACGGCGCCGCTGACGCCGCATCCGTCGATCGCGTTGGGTGCGGCCGAGGTTACGCCGCTCGAGCTTACCGCCGCCTATGCGGTGTTTGCTAATGGCGGGTTTGCGGTGGAGCCCTATGGGGTATATGAGGTTCGCCAGGGCGGTGACGTCGTGTTTAGGCGGCCAGTCCGCTCTCCACGCCGGGTTATTGAGCCGGATGTGGTCGCGCATATGACCGACATGCTGAGTGCTGTGGTCGAATGGGGCACTGGCAGGAATGCGGGGATAGGGCGACCTGCGGCCGGGAAATCAGGCACTAGTCAGAATTTTCGTGATGCGTGGTTCGTTGGGTTCGCCGGTGATCTTATCGTGACTGTCTGGA
>PBMH01000011.1 GCA_002722515.1 Alphaproteobacteria bacterium
AAGGTCGCATTCTCGACTCCAAGCTGACGAGCCACCTGAACCCAGTGCAGTAGCCTAGCGTTCTCTTCCTGCAGGCGTGCATTCTCTGTTCGCACAAGAAAGAAGCTTTCAACTGAAATTATGGCGGCCTGGCCTGCTTCGACCGGCCGCGACATCATATTGAGGACCGGGGTGACAGCATCTACGACGACTGTCCGTGCACGTTCGAACGCCTCGGGCTCCGCCTTGTTAAGAAACATCAGTGCAAACGACAGCGCGATTAGTGCGAGGAACGCAAAACGCTGTCCCCAAACCCGGACGGGCATCACTAGGCCGGCAACCGACACACTCACATTTCGTTTAGCCACCAGACTATTCCATCGTCCAGTTTCCAGCCGCTGACAGGTTAGTACATGCTGACCAGGACATCCTTAAGTCTCTTGAATTCCTCGAGCGCACGGCCCGTCCCGTGGACCACGCAGGTGAGCGGATCATCGGCGATCGAGACCGGAAGCCCCGTCGCATGACGCAGCACATAATCCATATTTCCGAGAAGCGCGCCGNCGCCGGTCAAGACGATACCCTTGTCGACAATGTCCGCTGCCAATTCCGGCGCTGTATGTTCTAGCGCGACCTTAACCGCATCAATGATAGCGCTGACCGGCTCCGCGAGGCTCTCTGCGATCTGCCGCTCTGTAATGATGATTTCCTTCGGGACGCCGTTCATCAAGTCGCGGCCCTTAATCTNCATTGTCATGCCTTCGCCTTCCTCCGGCGGACAAGCCGACGCGATTTCCTTCTTAATCCGTTCAGCACTCGATTCACCAACCAACAGATTATGGTTGCGGCGGATATAGCCGATGATGGCTTCGTCCATCTTGTCGCCACCAACCCGAACGCTGCGTGCATAGACTATCCCGCCCAGAGAGAGAACCGCCACCTCGGTTGTACCACCGCCAATATCGACGACCATCGAGCCCGTCGGTTCCGTCACCGGTAGGCCGGCGCCAATGGCGGCGGCCATCGGTTCCTCTATCAGCCAAACGCGACGTGCGCCGGCACTCTCGGCCGATTCCTGAATCGCCCGGCGCTCGACCGCAGTCGAGCCCGAGGGAACGCAAACGACAATCTGCGGACTGTGAAACCCACGCCGGTTATGTACCTTGCGTATAAATTCCTTGATCATCTCCTCTGCAACCTCAAAGTCCGCTATCACTCCGTCGCGCAACGGCCGGATTGCCCGGATATTACCCGGGGTGCGACCGAGCATCTGTTTGGCCTCGTTGCCTACAGCTAGAACCTTCTTCTTACCCTTGGACTCGGCAATGGCCACTACCGAAGGTTCATTCAAAACTATATCCCGGCCCATGACGTAGACCAGGGTGTTCGCAGTCCCAAGGTCAATCGCCATATCAGCGGAAAGCGCTCCCATGATTCGCGAAAACATGATGTTGTGCCTCGCCCGTTAGTGTTNGACCCCAAAGTCGGGGTCGGGCGGAGCGCCAGAGCTCCCCCCAGTTATCGACTACGCCGACAATGCCGCCGGCGCGGTTTTTTCTCGTTTAACAAGAAGTTTGTTCAACCCGTGCAGATACGCACGTGCTGACGCGACTAGTGTGTCCGCATCGGCACCCTGCCCGTTAACGGTCTTGCCATTCTCGTCCAGTCGAACTGTGACCTCCGCCTGCGCGTCCGTACCGCCCGTAACCGCATGCACTTGGTAGAGCTGCAGCTTGGCTTCATGCGGAAACAATTCACCGATCGCATTAAAGGTGGCATCGACGGGCCCGTTGCCGCGCGCCGTCGTTTTCACTAGCTCCCCATCTATCTCAAGTTCCAGATTGGCCTCCTGCGGCCCTTTGGAACCCGCACGAACCTGAAGGGAAACAAATTTAACTCTCACATTGTCGTGCTGAATGGTGTCGTCGACGAGCGCGATTAGGTCCTCGTCGAAAAGCTCCTTCTTCTTATCTGCCAGGTCCTTGAACCGCTGGAAGGCATCACGGACGGCGTTATCGCCTAGATCGCCATAGCCAAGGTCCTTTAGCTTCTCGCGGAACGCGTGGCTACCCGAATGCTTGCCCATCACAAGGTTGGACTCGTTAAGACCAACCGATTCCGGTGTCATAATCTCATAAGTCTGAGCATTCTTTAGGACGCCGTCCTGGTGAATGCCAGACTCATGCGCAAACGCGTTGGCTCCAACGATCGCCTTGTTTGGCTGCACGCTGAAACCCGTTATCGTCGACACGAGATGACTCGCGCGGGTGATTACAGTCGAATCCAAACCCGTCACAAATGGCATCGCATCCTGCCGAGTGCGCAGCGCCATGATAATTTCCTCAAGTGCGCAATTGCCCGCTCGTTCGCCGATACCATTGATGGTGCATTCGACCTGTCGAGCACCAGCACCGACCGCGGCCAGAGAATTAGCGACCGCCAACCCAAGATCATTGTGGCAATGAACTGAGATCACAGCCTTGTCGATGTTCGGCACGCGGTTGAAGAGCATCTCGATTAGCGCAGCGAATTCTTCTGGAACCGCATAGCCCACCGTATCAGGAATATTGATCGTCGAGGCTCCAGCACGGATCGCGCTCTCCACTGTCCTGCAGAGGAAATCATGCTCCGTCCGAGATCCGTCCTCCGGCGACCACTCAACGTCCGGGCAGAGGTTGCGAGCATAGCTAACGCTGTCAATGACCGCTTCGTGCACCTCGTCTGGATCCATCTGAAGCTTGAACTTCATATGCAGAGGGCTGGTCGAGAGGAAAGTATGAATGCGCGGCAGTTCGGCAACCCTCACAGCTTCCCAAGCACGGTCGATGTCCTGGTGCGCCGCGCGCGCCAGCCCAGCCACGGTCGAAGCCCTGATATTTCTCGCGACCTCGCGAACGGCCTCGAAGTCGCCGTTGGACGCGATCGGAAAACCGGCCTCGATGATATCCACACCCAGTTCTTCGAGGATAAGTGCGACCCGCGTCTTTTCCTCAAGGTTCATCGAACAACCGGGCGATTGCTCGCCGTCGCGCAAAGTAGTGTCGAAAATACGAACGTAATTCGGGTCGCTCTTGTCGACCGGAAAAACATCGCCTTGTGTGTCAGTGTCGGTGACGGTCATTGGTCCTGTCTCAAATCTTGATTGCTGACTCAGGGTTTTGAATGCTTCCCCTGAACAACACAGGCCGGGTTCGACCTGTTTATGCTCAGGGGCACCTAAGTCGCAGGGCCGAACCGCCAATAAGAAGCGCGCCGAGATCCCGCATGTTCAGGCAAAGATCACCAGTCGGCAAGCCACGAACGGCATGCGCTAATAGTCGGACTAACCTGCGGACTGTCGCCACGCCCGGATTCTCCCCAACGTCCCCGACCGAACTTCGAATGCGAAGAATCGACCCAAGGTAATTAATAATAGATGAACAATCGGTTCACCAGAATGCCAAGAAAGTGCCTTAACACCCTTTTTTTAGAGCGATTTTACGTTCGACCGCAACGATTTTGTTAACCAATCCAGTTGGTTTGGACCGGGGCACCTTATTTCGGCGCACAGACCAAACGAATTCGTACTGCCTTAATTCTTGGACTTATCAACCATGGCGTTCTCTGCAATCCACGGCATCATGCCACGCAGCTTGGCACCAGTCTCTTCCAGCTGCTGATCGGCCTGAAGGCGACGAACAGTCTTGAACGACGCCTGGCCCACTTGATTTTCAAGCATCCATTCGCGCGCGAAGTCGCCGTCCTGGATTTCCTTAAGGATCTTGCGCATCTCCGCGCGGGTCTCGTCGGTCACAAGACGCGGGCCTCGCGTATAGTCACCGAACTCAGCAGTGTTAGAGATTGAGTAACGCATGTTGGCGNGCCCACCCTCATAAATAAGATCGACGATCAGCTTCACCTCGTGAACACATTCGAAGTAGGCCATCTCCGGNGCATAACCCGCCTCGACGAGTGTCTCGAATCCCGCTTGAATTAGCGCCGACAGGCCACCGCAAAGTACGGTCTGCTCACCGAACAGGTCTGTCTCACACTCTTCCTTAAACGTGGTTTCAATGATCCCAGCCCGGCCGCCGCCGATGGCGGAACCATAGCTGAGCGCGATATCGTGGCAGTTACCACTGGAATCCTGATGCACCGCGAGCAGGCTTGGCACCCCAGCACCGCGCTCATACTCCGAACGCACGGTGTGCCCTGGACCCTTTGGCGCGAGCATGAAGACGTCTAGGTCGGCGCGCGGCTCAATCAGGTTAAAGTGTACATTCAGGCCGTGGGCGAATGCGATAGCCGCATTCTCCTGAAGATTGTCATGCAGGTGATCATAGTAGAGGTCGCGCTGCAGTTCGTCAGGAACGGCCAGCATGACAACGTCAGCCCAAGCAGCCGCGTCAGCGGAGGATTTCACCTCGAACCCAGCCGCTTCGGCCTTCGCCGCGCTTGCGGAGCCCGGTCTCAAGGCAATTACGACATTCGTTGCACCGCTGTCACGGAGGTTCATGGCATGAGCGTGGCCCTGGCTTCCATAACCAATGATAGCGACCTTCTTGCCTTTGATCAGATTCACGTCCGCGTCGCGGTCATAGTAAACGCGCATATCTCTCGTTCCCTGTTCTGCGTAAGTCGTACTGTGTTTTAATTTAGCGTTTCCGCGCCCGGTGTGGCGCGGTTTTACAGTGCTGATGGCCGTCGGGCAATGACCCCGTCGTAGCGGCTCCTAATCGTTGTCTGCTCCGGCACCCAGATTGGGGACGCCATCCTTCGGGCTGCGCTGAAGCGCAACCACTCCTGAGCGAGAAATTTCGGTCCGGCCCAGGTTGCGCATCAACTGCAGAAAGCTGTCGATCTTCTCGGGCGCTCCTGTCAGCGAAAAAACAAATGAATCGGCACCCGTATCTACGACACGCGCGCGGAAAATGTCCGCAATGCGCAGCGCTTCACGCCGTTCCGCGCCTTCATTTCCGATCTTCACCAACGCTAGCTCATGGGCAACATGAGGACCCTCCCCGGTCAGGTCATGCACTTCACGGACCGGCACGAGACGTTCGAGCTGCGCCTTGATTTGCTCAATAATCATCGGCGTTCCGGTCGTGACCAGGTTGATTCGTGAGGACGTCTCATCCTCACTCACAGCCGCAACCGTCAGGGTCTCTATATTGTAGCCGCGCCCAGAGAACAGCCCCACCACCCGCGCCAGAACGCCGGGTTCGTTGTCCACCAGAACTGCCAAGACATGCCGTTCTTCGGCGTCGTTTATATTCGCCATCACGCGTCTCTCAATGAAAAATCATGGTTGGTAGGGGCGCTCGCTCGCACGACCTCCATCCGTGTGACCGATCCTAGACCAAGACCATACCGTCTTCTGACTGCTTTTGTTCCTGTTGATCCTCAATACCCAGCAATATCTCGTTATGAGCTGCACCACCAGGAATCATCGGGAAGCAATTCTCCTCCTTAGTAACGACCATGTCGACGAGCACCGGACCCGGGATCTCGATCATTTGCTTGATGACATCGTCGACCTCGTCAGGATGGGTCGCCCGTAAGCCGGCGATACCATAGCTCTCGGCCAGCTTGATAAAATCCGGAAGGCCATCGGAATACGATTCCGAGTAGCGCGCACCGTGGAGCAGCTCCTGCCACTGCCGAACCATTCCGAGCCAGTAGTTGTTGAGGATGAAGACCTTCACGGGGAGCTTATACTGAGCGATCGTGCCGAGCTCCTGGATGTTCATCATCGTCGAGGCTTCACCCGCAATGTCAATGACGAGCGAATCCGGGTGTCCCACTTGGACCCCTACGGCAGCCGGCAGGCCATAGCCCATAGTCCCCAAACCGCCGGAGGTCATCCAGCGGTTAGGCTTGTCGAAGTGATAATACTGAGCCGCCCACATCTGATGCTGTCCGACCTCGGTAGTCACCAGTGCGTCCATGTCTTTCGTGAGCTCGTAGAGGCGCTTGATCGCGTATTGCGGTTTGATCTCATCTTTCGGGCCGGTATCCTGCTCAAATCTGAGACAGTCCACAGCGCGCCAATCCTCAATTTCCTTCCACCAAGCCTCGAGCGCATTGCCGTCGGGCTCGGCCTGGCGGGCTCTCCACTTCTCAAGCATTTCCTCGACGACATTCTCAACGTCGCCGACGATTGGTACATCAACCGTGATGTTCTTGTTGATAGAACTAGGGTCGATATCGATATGGATCTTCTTCGAATTGGGCGAGAAGGCGTCGGTTCGACCGGTTACGCGATCGTCAAAACGCGCGCCGATCGCGATCATCACGTCGCAATCATGCATAGCAAGGTTGGATTCATAGGTCCCGTGCATGCCCAGCATCCCGAGCCACTGAGGTGACGAACTCGGGAACGCACCCAGCCCCATAATGGTTGTGGTCGCCGGATAGCCTGTAGCCGTGACCAATTCAGTCACCAACTCACACGCCCGCGGACCCGAATTGATGCAACCACCGCCAATATAGAAAATAGGCTTCTTTGCCTTGGCGATGAGTTCGACAGCCTCTTCAATGGCGGCATCGGCACCTTCGCGCTGTGGCTTATAGTGGCGGTGGGTGACATTTTCCGGTGCACGATACTCGCCTTCGGCGAACTGCACGTCCTTAGGCAGATCGATCACCACCGGGCCGGGCCGTCCAGCCGCCGCCACATAGAACGCCTCATGCATAACCGTACTGAGGTCATCAACGTTCTTCACTAGGTAATTGTGTTTTGTGCAAGGTCGCGTGATGCCCGTCGTGTCCGCTTCCTGAAAAGCATCGTTACCGATCAGGTGGGTCGGCACTTGCCCGGTCAAGCAGACCACTGGGATGCTATCCATCAGCGCATCGGTCAACCCGGTCACGGCATTCGTGGCGCCAGGACCGGACGTCACGAGGACCACGCCCACCTTGCCAGTCGAACGAGCATACCCTTCAGCCATGTGGACTGCGCCTTGCTCATGACGAACGAGGATGTGGCGCACTGAGTTCTGCTTGAATAGTGCATCATACATCGGGAGTACGGCGCCGCCGGGATAACCGAAGACGACCTCAACACCCTGGTCCGCCAAGGCCTTGATCACCATTTCTGCACCGGTCATGCGATTGCTTGACATCGCTCGTCTACCTTTCATCCTCTTTTGGCCCGATCCTAAACAAACGGGATCGGCGCCTGCACCATGTTGCACTGCACATACGTGGAGCTGAATAAATTAATTAGCCGCCCTTGGCCAGCCCGGTCCACCATTGGTTGGTACCCGTCAAGCAGGATTGTGTACCCACGACATTATACAATATAGCAATTTACGAAAAGATTTTTTGATAGTCAACTCATAAATGAAAACAATTCGTCATCTATTACGTAATTATATTGCTTGACTGCAATTCGTGGATGGGGGTCAGTGTCATTCGGAAGCTGATGGCGCAACCATGTTAACTGGCGTTTCGCATAGTTGCGGGTCTCCTGCTGGGCCGCGGCGATCGCACTATCTAGGGACATTTCATCGCGCGAATACGCAAGCAGCTGGCGGTACCCCAGCGCCTTAAGAATAGGCAAGGCCGGATCGAACCCCTCCGCATCGGCGCGATCAGCCAGGAGCATAACTTCCTCGACGGCCCCCGCCTCAAGCATGTCAATAAACCTGCGGTCGCAGTTACGGTAAAGTTCCTCGCGGGGGGGCGCGACAACGAGTACCCGGAAACGTGTCTCCGGCGCTCGCGTCGGATCACGTTGCCAATCAGACAATGCCCGCCCCCTAGCCTCGACCACTTCCCAAGCGCGCAGTACACGCTGGCTGTCGCCAGGATTCAGCCGCGCGGCCATCTCGGGATCGCGCGACGCCAGTTCATCGTGAAAGGCAATATCGCCAATCTCGCGGCGCCGCGATCGCGAACGGGTCCGGACGTCAGCCGGGATCAAGGGAATAGGTACAATCCCCTCCATAAGCGCCTTTAGATAAAACCCCGTTCCACCCACCACGATCGCACGCTTACTGTCCGCGAAGGCCGCCGCAATTGCGGCCTCAGCGCGCTTCACCCATTCGGCCGCCGAACCGGCCGCAGCGGCGTCGCGATCTCCATACAAGCAATGCGGCACGCGCGCTTCATCCGCAGCGGTCGGTCGCGCAGTGAGGATAGCAAGGTCGCGATATACCTGCATGGAATCTGCATTTATGATCACACCGTCGAGGCGCTCAGCTAGGTCCATCCCTAGACCGGATTTACCCCCCGCTGTTGGCCCAGCTATCACGATGACCGGCTGGTCTGTCAAAGCAACCGCGCTTAAACGTCGAGCGGGTATGACACTAGGCCATCCGCCAGCTTTGGCTCAAACCATGTTGACTTCGGGGGCATTACCTCGTCGGCGTCGGCCACACACATCAAATCCTCGATGCTGGTGGCAAACAGCGCAAAAGCCACTGCCCAGTCGCCACTGTCGACCCGTGCCTCTAGCGCCTCAAGGCCTCGAATGCCCCCGACAAAATCGATTCGTGGATCTATTCGAGGATCCGTTATCCCAAGCACCGGCTCAAGCAAGCGATCGGAAAGTAACTTCACATCCAGCCTGTCGAGCGGCGAAGTCTCGGGCCCCGGCACGAGCTTTGTCTTGAGGGCATACCAGGCGCCGGCAAGATACATGCCAAAGGCGTGCTGACACGCCGGTCTTGCAGGGCCCGATGAGGGTACTACTACGAACGCCTCACCCACACGGGCCAGAAATTCCTTCGCAGTCAGACCATTGAGATCCCGGATTACGCGATTGTAATCAAAAATTTTCAACTCGTCGGTCGGGAAGGCTACAACCAGAAATCGCTCATGAGCATCGGAGACGCCGTCCCGGCCTTCTCGCAGAGCCGACACGCGCGCTGCAGCGGCCGAGCGGTGATGGCCATCCGCTATATAAAGGACATCCACCGGCGCATAAGCGGCAGCCACACGCTGCACGTCCACCGTCTCGGTAACGGCCCAGACGATATGGCGTACTCCGTCTGGTTGGGTAACATCGTATGTCACATCGCCCGAGGTGATATCGGCGAGTACCGCCGCGACCGCCTTATTTGGTTGATGGACCACCAGAACCGGGCCGGTCTGCGCATTGACCTCGTCAATCTGACGCACCCGGTCATCTTCCTTTTCGGGGCGCGTAAACTCGTGCTTGCGAACGATGTTCTTGAGATACGCGGCGACCGGCGTGGCCGCAACAAGCCCGGTCTGGATGTGATCACCCATGATAATGCGGTAAACATAGAAACAGGGTGAGCCATCACGGATTAGCTTGCCGGCCCCAATCATTGCCGCTAGGTTCGACGCGCCCTTAGCATAGACCGCGTCCGCATGCGGGTCTGTACCGGGCGGCATGTCGATCTCCGGCCGAGATACATGCAGGAAACTCCATGGATGGCCCTCCGCCAGAGCCTTCGCTTCCTCGAAGGACACAACATCATATGGCGGAGCAGCAACATCTTGGGCGGCACCGAGCGCTGGGCGCAAGGCAGGAAAAGGGTGCAGCAGGCGTTCGCACATTTCGGGAACTCGCTTGTTCACATTGAAAGACAGAATTGGCTAAGCGCGTCCTCTTCGCATATTGTCCGCCCGAGAGAAAGCGCCTCTTCTTATCTCAAACGCCACGGATGAAAAAACGGCGGCACCCAAGAGTGCCGCCGCATTTATCTTTCAGTAAAACCGGTACGGGATCGGATCAGGAATCCTTGATGCGAACTGCGACAAAACGACGGTCGCCGTTACGATTAATCTTGAGCAGAACGGAACTACGGTCCGCATCACGCGCGGCGCGGATCTTCTCCGCGATCTGACCGGGCGCGCGCACCTCTTCCTGGCTAACCTCGACGATAACGTCGCCGGGGCGCAGGCTCTTCTTCGAAGCGGCGCTATCAGCTTCAACGCCCGTGATCACAACACCGTGAAGATCGTCGGGCAACGTGAACTGCGAGCGCATCTGATCGGTAATCGCCGTAACGGTGATACCGATTTCGTCTATGGTGGCTTCCGCCGGCTTGATCGCCTTGCCCTTAGGGCTAGCCGAGGCAAGAACCGGAACTTCCTCCTCGAGCTGACCAATTTTAACGCCGACGGAAAACACGCGCTCGTTGCGCCAAACCTCAACCGGGACACTCTTACCGATATCCGTTTCCGCAACGATACGCGGAAGGTCACGCATACTTGCGACCGGCTTGCCGTCGAAGGTCAGAATGACATCGCCAGCGGCAATACCACCTTCCTCGGCCGGGCCAGCCTCTGCCACGGACGATACCAGGGCACCACGTGCAATACCTGCAAGGCCGATACTCTCGGCGATCTCATCGGTGACCGACTGTATGCGGACCCCCAGCCAACCACGACGAGTTTGGCCAAAATCACGCAGTTGGTCGATAACCCGGGCGGCAATGGAGGACGGAATGGCAAACCCAACACCTACACTGCCACCCGTCGGCGAGAAAATGGCTGTGTTCACGCCTATTACTTCGCCGTCAATATTGAACATCGGACCGCCGGAGTTACCACGATTGATCGATGCATCAGTCTGCAGGAAGCTATCATACGGTCCCTGGCGAATATCGCGTTGGCGAGCTGAAATGATGCCGGCGGTGACCGTGCCGCCGAGGCCGAATGGGTTGCCGATGGCGACAACCCAGTCGCCCACCCGCGCACCGGTCGAATCACCCCAGGGGACGAATGGTAGCTCACGATCCGTATCAACACGTAGCAGCGCCAGATCAGTCTTCGGATCACGACCTAGAAGCTCAGCATTGAGTTGGGTATCATCGGACAGTGTCACTGTGATTTCGTCGGCGCCGTCTATCACATGGTTATTCGTGACTACGAGGCCGCTGGGATCAATGATGAAACCGGAACCTAGCGACGTTGCACGACGCGGCGCGCCCTGCTGATTGCGGTCGAAGAAATCGCGGAACATGTCACCAAACGGCGACCCCGGCGGCGCTTGGGGAATATCCGGTCCACGCTCCTGGCCTTGGTTAACCACCTGAGTAGTGGAGATATTGACTACAGTCGGCAGCAGCCCGGCGGCGAGGTCGGCGAATGAGCCAGGAGGGGGTTTTGCTCCTGCCGGCTGGATCGACAAGATGAATGCAAGGGCCAGCAGCATACCGACAAGGAAGCCTACGACCGAATTGACGCGCCCGGTCGTCCAGCCGATCATTGCACGTGAGAAAGATTTTTGCGTCGCGTTCATATTCTTCAATACTCCCGTTCCAAGCAATCTGTGCCGTCCGCCGAACTCAGGGCTAACAGTCCATTCGATATGTTAACCCTGGACCGGAGCTTCAAGAGGGGTACGAACAACATGGCGACACCAGTGTCACCGGTATCTGGTATGAGGGAAAATCATGTCCGGAATCGGGCACCCGCTCGGCGCATTTGGGGCATTTGGGCCAACCCATGCCGTTCGCACCAACTAGTGCAAAAACCAAGCAGCAACTACGCCTAGACGACCTTCAGTTAGGAATAGCAGCCCGCACCCCACCCCAGCCGCGACCATGCCGCCCGACCGCAGAATCGCCTCAGGCATGGCAGTCACCTGATTCAGAAAACGCTTTATCAGGTTCGGAAACATAGCACACAACAACCCCTCCACCAGCAGGACCAACGCGAAGCCGATCAGGAGAAAACTGCCGCAGAGCAATAGTTGCGCAGTCATATACTACCTTCCTTGGCGGTCCGTGACGCGGTCCCGTCCGCCCTGGAGATCCCCAAAATACTTAAAGAAGTCGCTGTCGGGCGAGAGGACCATGGTGGTGCCATCTTGTGCAAATGTCTCTTTATAGGCCTCGAGCGACCTGAAGAATTCGAAGAACTCCGGATCCTTGCCATAGGATTCACCAAGGATCGCATTGCGGGTGGCATCGCCACCTCCGCGCAGAGACTGCGCCTCGCGCTGAGCTTCGGCGATGATCTCCACCTGCTGACGGTCAGCCTCGGCCTCAATCCGCCTCGCGTTCTCCTGACCCTCGGCGCGAAGCAGGTTGGCCTGACGTTCGCGCTCCGTCCGCATCCGCTCATAAACAGTCTGCGACACCGCCTCGGGAAGTTCAGAGCGACCAATGCGAATATCGACTACCTCAATACCAAAACCCTCGGACTCGCTTGCGACACCGTCGCGGATGGATTCCATAATTAAATTACGCTTGTCAGACAGCAGATCTTCCAGTCGCCGTTGGGCCACGAATTCCTTGACTGTAGAAGTGAGGATGTTGCCGAAGCGATTATTAAAAATCTGCTCATCCCGCACCGTCTGGAAAAACTTCAAAGGATCGGTGATCCGGTAGCGCGCAAACGCATCGACCAAGATTCGCTTTTGATCACTAAGGAGCATCTCCTCGGCTGAAGGGTCAACACTCAAGACCCTTTTGTCGTAGCTAACCACGTTCTGAATGAACGGGATTTTCACGTGAAGCCCAGGATCCCTAACTGTGCGTTTATGCTCACCGAGCTGTAGCACCAGAACTTGGTCGGTCTCGCGAACTGTGAACAGACCCGAATTCAAAAGAATCCCGATAATAATTATGAAGCCGCCAAAAATGGCGAGTTTAGCGCGGCTCATTGCTGGTCTCCCGAGTTTCCAGACCGGTTACGATTGAGTTCGTTCAGGGGCAGGTATGGCACGACACCCTGACCGCCGCCCGCACCCTCATCGATGATTACCTTGTTCGCTCCCTCTAGGACGTCACGCAGGGTCTCGATGTATAGACGCCGGCGCGTGACTTCAGGCGCTGTCTGATATGTCTCGAAGATCTGGTCAAAGCGTGCCGCCTCACCCTGAGCTTCTTTGATAACCCTCTCGCGATAGGCGGCAGCCTCTTCAAGCAGACCGGCTGCCTCACCCCGCGCAGTTGGGACTATCCGGTTCCGATAGGCCTCCGCCTTATTCTGCAGGCGCTCCTGATCTTGGCGTGCACGCTGTACGTCGTTAAACGCATCAATCACAGGAGCTGGTGCTTCGGTCTTTTGCAGCTGGACGCGTTCGACACTAATACCCGCGCCATAGCTGTCGAGAATCATCTGCAGAAGATCGCGTGTGTCGTCCTGTACTCCCTCGCGCGCCGTTGTCAGCAAGTCATCAAGCTTGGTCTGCCCAACAACTTCGCGCATAGCGCTTTCCGCAGCGGCTTTCACTGTCTCTTCTGGTGCAAGGATATTAAACAGATAGTCCGCAGGATCCGCAATCCGCCACTGGACGGTAAAATCAACATCGGAGATGTTTTGATCACTCGTTAGCATCAGCGATTCGCCAGCGATATCACGTGGCGACACGGATCGCCCACCAAAATCATCGGCATCGCGGAAACCAATATTCAGGCGATTAATCTGGGTGACCGCCGGGGTCAAAACTTCCCCTATTGGCGTCGGCCACCGCCAGCGCAAACCCGGAGACGTGACCTGTTCATTCCACTTACCGAACACCAGCTCAAGGCCGCGCTCGTTTTCTTGAACCCTATAGAAGCCGCTGAGACCCCATAAGACCAAAAGGACGAAAACAACGATCGCAATCCCGCGGCCGCTGCCGAACCCACCCGGCATGAGCCGGCGAATTTTGTCCTGGCTACGACGGAGAACCTCTTCAATGTTTGGTTGCTGTCCGCTGCCCATGCTACCGCCACCCGGTGGCCGCTGTCCGCCCCACGGACCGCCGCCGCCGCCGGCACTGCCCCATGGACCACCACCGCCTCCTTGACTATTCCAAGGCATAACAAATTCCTTCGCCTGCTGATGACGCCAAAACCGGGATTCTGCCCACCAAGGACAAACGGTTGCCACGCCGGGTTTATAAAACAATCACTCAAGCTTATATCACACAATACGCTGCAGGGCGCGATCACGACAAAATGACCTGCCATTGACGATATTGTCTGTAAACTGGGATTTTCAAGCATGACCGAGCTTTCGCAAAACCATATTCAATTGGCGCTTAGGACAGTCATTGACCCAATCAGCGGACAGGATATCGTTACCAACGGTATGGTGTCCGGTCTGGTCATCAAAGATCGCAATATCGGCTTCGCAATCGAGATCGACCCCGCGGACGCTGAGCGCATGGAACCGCTGCGCAAGGCTGCTGAAACTGCCGTACTCGCGCTGGAAGGCGTATCGTCGGTATCCGCCGTTCTAACCGCGCATAATAATGCCCCGGCTGCACGACCCGAACGGGCGGCTGCGGCGCCCCGCACCCAGCCCGCATCCAATACGCCGCTACTCCCCGACATCGGCGCAATTATAGCTGTGGCGAGTGGCAAGGGTGGTGTCGGAAAATCCACGACCGCCGTTAATCTCGCAGTCGCCCTCGCTCTAATGGGTCAACGCGTCGGTATCCTTGACGCTGACGTGTACGGTCCTTCCCTGCCCAAAATGCTGGGGGTGACTGCAAAGCCCGTAGCCCTACCTAATAAACGGATCGCGCCACTCGAGGCCCATGGGCTCAAAATCATGTCGATGGGGCTAATGGTGCCAGAGGACACGGCGATGGTGTGGCGCGGCCCCATGGTCATCGGCGCGCTCGAGCAGATGATGCGCGAGGTCGAGTGGGGAGCGCTTGACGTGCTCGTGGTCGACATGCCGCCGGGTACCGGAGATGCACAGTTGACCATGGCCCAGCGTGTTCCATTGGCGGGTGCGGTGATCGTGTCGACGCCTCAGGATATTGCGTTAATTGACGCACGCAAAGGCATGAGCATGTTCACCAAGGTGAACGTCCCCGTGCTCGGTATCGTAGAGAACATGAGCACCTTTATCTGTCCTAACTGCGGCGAACATACCGATATATTCGGCCATGGCGGCGCACAGGCTGAAGCTGCACGTCTCGGCTGCGATTTCCTTGGAGAGATTCCGCTAGATGTAGCAATCCGCGTGACCTCAGATGCTGGCCAGCCAATCACTGCCAGTGAACCCGGCGGCCCGCACGCGGCAGCCTATCGCGACGTAGCTTCAGCAGTACTGGCGAAGATTTCAGAGGGTTCCAGCCGGCCTGCTCCCAGCATATCGCTGGACTGACGTCCCCCTGCGCCCTCGTTCAGCCGTCACGCCAACTATATCGTCTAGGACGAAGCACTGACTGAGGCTTCGCGACGACTAGGGGAGCTATCAAGTCGGTCGAGCCTGACGAAACTAAAGGCCGGAACGTTATCCCCGACCGGGTGATACTCGCGCGCCGTCTCAAGCCAGCTGTCCTGATTGAGGGACGGGAAATGCACATTTCCTTCAGGTTTCATGTGCACCTCCGTCAAGTAGATCCGGTCGGCCCGAGGCAACGCCAGCGCGTAGATCTCGGCGCCGCCAATCACCATGACTTCTTCGGCATCGCCACCAACCAGCAGCGCCGCGTCAAGGTTTTCAACTACCGAAACCCCTTCGTGACTAAAGTTACCAGCGCGGGTCAAGACGATGTTATGACGCCCCGGCAGCGCGCGGCCTATCGACTGATAGGTCTTTCGGCCCATCACGATGGGTTTGCCAATCGTTGTCTCCTTGAAAAACCTAAGGTCCGCCGGGATGCGCCAAGGTAGACCTCCGTCTCGGCCGATGACCCCGTTCGCGGCAACCGCAACGATCAGCGAGATCCGCACAGCCTCAGACCGCAACCTTTGCCGGGATATGCGGGTGGAACCGATACCCATCGAGGGTGAAATCCTTGAAATCAAATGCAAACAAATCGTCTACGGCCGTGTTCAGAGACATCTGCGGCAGCGAATAGGGTTCGCGCTCGAGTTGCGCATCGACCTGCTTGAGATGGTTCAGATAGAGATGCGCGTCGCCGAGGGTGTGAATAAACTCGCCCGGCACAAGCCTGGTCACCTGAGCGACCATCATCGTCAGCAGGGCGTAGGACGCGATGTTGAACGGCACGCCCAGGAAAATATCGGCGCTGCGCTGATACAGCTGGCAGGACAGCTTGCCGTCAGCCACGTAGAACTGGAACAGGCAATGGCAGGGCGGCAGCGCCATGCTGTCAACCTCCGCCACGTTCCATGCGGACACGATAAGCCGGCGCGAATCCGGTCGGTTCCGGATCTGCTCGAGAAGGCCTGCGATCTGGTCAATCCGGTTACCATCTGGCGCCGGCCATGAGCGCCACTGATGGCCGTAGACCGGCCCCAGATCTCCGTCAGGATCGGCCCATTCATTCCAGATAGAGACGCCATTCTTGTTCAAATAGCCGATGTTGGTGTCACCCCGCAGGAACCAGAGTAACTCGTAGATCACCGACTTCATATGGATCTTCTTCGTCGTGACGAGCGGGAACCCGTCATTCAGATCGTAACGCATCTGATGGCCGAACACGGATAGGGTCCCGGTGCCGGTACGGTCCGTCCGCTCGGCACCATGGTCGCGAACATATCGCATTAGATCAAGATATTGGTGCATCGTATCCGTAGCCTCGGCTGGGGCATAATTAAGTTCATAAACCTAGTCCGCAACGCGAGTCGCGGATATCAGCGAGAGCCTGTGGAAAGCAGTGTATTCGGGGATAACCCGTCATGGTCTTTCGTAATTGCCCAATCGCGCCTATATAATGGGGCGTCGGGTCCGCCCGACTATGGCAATAAACGTTTTGCGTAATAAACGTTCGGACCCGGGGGCAGTACCCGGCGCCTCCACCATTTTATCGGCGTTTCCGCGGTCGTAGCCGCGACCGGAATGGGGGCGAAACAGGATCGACGGGCGCGTAAAGGCTCAACTTTTGCCCGGCATGGTACCACCGACATCGGGCCATATTCATAGGTGCCAACGATAATGTTGAAACCTCTGCTATTGCCGCTTAATAACCGGTAACAAGCGCGGTTCGGGGGGCACCGGGCAACAGAAGCCCCCCACTTAAACCGCGCAGTCTTCTCAACACTAGGATTACACCCACATATTTGAGATGGAACTCATGCGGCAAACCGTTGCTCTTCAACGTGAGGTGCACGATATTCATCATCCTAAGCCTTTAAACTGGCACCTGCGGGGGCCATTGAAGTTAGCGACCATGACAGACGACCAGATGCGATATGACCAAATGGTGGACACTGCCCTGAGAGGGGTCGTGCGCAATGCATTGATGAAGGCCCTCAATGAAGGACTTCCTAGCGAACATCATTTCTATCTGACGTTCCACACCCAAGTGCCGGGCGTGTCTATACCCGACTATCTTCATGACCAGTATCCCGAAGAAATGACAATCGTCATGCAACATCAGTTCTGGGACCTAATAGTCGAGGACACGTTCTTCGCCGTGACACTCAGCTTCAAAAACCGCCCGGCGGAGCTCCGTGTACCCTATGCCGCGCTGTCCGCTTTTGTGGATCCGTCAGTCAAGTTCGGTCTCCAGTTCAACGTTGAAACTGGCAGCAGTGTCATGGTTCCTGCCGTGCGTTCCGAGAGCGAATTAACGCCAGTGCCCAACAATATGGGCAAGACAGACGACAGGTCAGGAGGAGACCCCCCCTCCGACACCCACGAGGATGATGGTGATGGTGATGGTGATGGTGATGGTGATGGTGCTGATGTCGTCAGCCTCGATCAGTTCCGCAAAAAGTAGATCGGCAGGCGCTTACCACTAGGCTAGAAGTTCACCGATCAGGTGCTTGCCCTGCTGATTTGCCAAGGCGCACAGTTCTCTCGGAGAATTTCGGCTAGCTGTCCGCACTGTCTTATCTGATTATCCTTGGCGACAGCACTGATAGCCGCAAGTAACTGCGAATAAGCACCCGCGGTGTTTCCCCCGGGCCAAAATGCGTGCAGTACAAGTAGAAAATACGCAAATCCTGATGCGGTAAACACGTTAGGCCTTTACCTATAACCTCCGACGACGATAATGCGCGCCGAACCCGGAGAAAATCATGACTAACAAGACCCGAACCGAAAGCGACACGATGGGCGAAGTCAACGTCCCGGCTGATAAATATTGGGGCGCCCAGACCCAGCGCAGCATCGAGAATTTCCCGATTGGTGATGACCACATGCCTATCGCCCTAGTCCGGGCGCTTGGCATACAGAAACAGGCTGCCGCAAAGGCCAATCTGGCACTCGCGCAACTGGATACTAACGTAGCACATGCCATCATCGAGGCGTCCCAGGACGTAATAGATGGAAAGTTCGATGACAACTTCCCGCTCGTCGTCTGGCAAACCGGCTCCGGGACCCAGTCGAACATGAATGCCAACGAGGTCATCGCAAACCGCGCAAACGAGATTCTCGGCGGCAAGCCGGGCGATAAGTCGCCGGTTCACCCCAATGATCACGTCAACCGAAGTCAGTCTTCGAACGACACCTTCCCTGCCGCGATGCATATTGCCGCCGCTATCGAATTCCAAGACCGGCTAGTGCCAAGACTAACCCACCTGAAGGATGCGCTCGACACCAAGGCTAAGGAATTCGACAGCATCATTAAGATCGGACGTACCCACACCCAAGATGCAACCCCGCTTACCCTCGGCCAAGAATTCTCCGGTTATGCCGCGCAGATAGAGGCCGTGATCGCAGGGGTCGAGCGCGCAACGCCCGACCTACTCCAATTAGCCCAGGGTGGCACAGCCGTCGGCACCGGGCTCAACGCGCCGAAAGGGTTTGCGGAGAAGTTCGCAAAGGAAGTGGCGGCCATCACCGGCAAGCGGTTCGAGACAATGCCAAACAAGTTCGCCGGGCTCGCAGCGCATGACGCCATGGTCGCCGCATCGGGCGCGCTGAATGTAGGCGCTACAGCAGCAATGAAGATTGCTAACGACATCCGGTTCCTAGGTTCTGGCCCGCGGAGCGGCATCGGCGAGCTCGCCCTGCCTGCTAACGAGCCCGGGTCCTCGATCATGCCAGGCAAAATCAATCCAACCCAGTGCGAGGCGTTGACGATGGTTGCAGCCGAGATAATGGGCAACCACGTCGCGGTCACGGTTGCTGGCTCAAACGGACACTTTGAGCTCAACGTGTTCAAGCCCGTCATTATTTTCAACGTACTGCGTTCGGCACGACTGCTCGGTGATGCGTGCCGAAGCTTCACGGACCGATGCGTAAATGGCATCGCAGCAAACCATGAACGGATCTCCGAGCTGATGGCACAGTCGCTCATGCTGGTCACCGCACTTAACCCGCATATTGGGTATGATAACGCCGCAAAGGTAGCAAAAAAGGCCTTTTCAGAGGGCAACACCCTAAAAGAAGCAGCAATCAGCTTGGGCTTGCTGACCTCAGAGCAGTATGATGAATGGGTCAAACCGGAGAACATGATCGAGCCATCATGATCAACGACGTCGTTGATACATTGTCGCGCCATTCCGCTAATAAAAAGCGCTCCGTCGTTGTCGCTGGACATCGCACGAGCATCTCGCTCGAGAATGTGTTCTGGGATCACCTGCGCAAGATCGCCGAGGACCGTCGTATATCGGTCAACGAACTGGTCACCAAGATCGATCGTGATCGGGACGGCAGCCTGTCGAGCGCCATTCGCGTTTTCGTCCTCGATGACTTACAAAACTAGCGTGCGCGAATCAGGCCTTTCAGAAGATTACGAAACTGGTCTGCGGGCTTTTTTCTAGATCGAAGGTGGGTTAAGTGCGCAGTTGGGTCTGCCCCCGATCCATGGCAGCCTGTCAGCATGACTCGTATTCGTTGCAATATCGTTGGCTGCCTCGCACTTGTTGGTGCCACGGTCGGCTCCCCCGCCTGCGCGCAGCAACAACCCGAGGACTCGACAGGCCGCGCCCAGAACACGTTGACCATTGCCAAGCAGCAAATGGTCGCCGCTGCACCCCCGGACGCGGTAGCAGCCGGTCTAGAAATTCTGAGACTCGGCGGCAGCGCGGCAGACGCCGCCATCGCTGTCCAGCTGGTGTTGAATTTAGTCGAGCCACAAAGTTCAGGTATTGGCGGGGGTGCTTTTGCACTTTTTCATGACGCGGCCACGGATCGCACCATCGCCTTCGACGGGCGCGAGACGGCGCCAATCAGAGTTACACCCAACCTATTTATGATGTCGGACGGGACCCCGATGAAGTTCGAAGATGCAACCATCGGCGGCCGAGCAGTCGGAGCACCAGGCACGTTAGCGCTGCTGGCACGATTGTTCCAAGCACAAGGTAAATTGACCTGGTCGGAGCTTTTCACGCCGGCCATTCGCCTCGCACAGGATGGATTCATAGTCGGCCCAAGGCTCGCAAAGTTGCTCGCCGGTGATCGGGCTAAAAGACTGCGAAGTTTTGCTACCGCACGCGACTATTTTTACCCGGGCGGCGAACCATTGCGGGCTGGGAGCCGCAAGACCAACCCAGAGTTCGCCGAAACCCTAATCGCAATCTCCGAACACGGCCCTTCTGCATTCTACACCGGCCCAATTGCACATGACATCATCGACGCCATCCGCAAAACACCTAAAAACCCGGGCCAGTTATCGCTTACCGATCTCGCCACCTATGAAATCATCGAGCGTGCACCAGTATGTCACAGCTATAGAGCTTATCTTATCTGCGGCATGGGACCCCCGAGTTCCGGAGGCCTGACCGTCGGCCAAATATTGGGCATGCTGGCCCATTTCGACCTGCCTAGCATGGGGGCCGATAATCCGCAGAGCTGGCATTTACTGGCGGAGGCCTCAAAACTAGCCTTCGCCGACCGTAATCAATTCATAGCCGACACAGACTTCGTTCCAGTCCCCGAAAAGGGGCTTCTCAACCCTACATATCTGACGAAGCGGAGTGAATTAATCAGACGAGAAACTTCAATCCTGACACCTGCGGCGAACGGCCTTCCGCCGGGCATAAACCAAACTATATACGCGCCCAATGCTCAGAAGAGCCGACCGGGAACCAGCCATATCTCGATCGTCGACGCCGCCGGCAACGCCATCTCGATGACCACCACCATCGAGGGAGCATTCGGTTCTCAGGTGATGGTCCGGGGTTTCCTGCTTAACAACGAGCTCTCGGATTTTTCGTTCCTGCCAGCCCGGAACGGACTAGCTGTCGCGAACCGCGTAGAGCCGCGCAAGCGTCCACGCAGCTCGATGGCTCCTACACTCGTCTTCAATGCCGACGGCACATTGCGACTCGTTATTGGGTCACCGGGAGGTAGCCGGATCATCGGCTATGTAGCAAAGACTCTAGTCGCAAATCTCGATTGGGATATGGATATTCAGTCAGCGATCGACCTTGGCCATGTTGTAAATCGCAACGGTGCAACGGATTTCGAGGCCGGAACCGAGGCCGAGAGGCTCGTGCCCGCTTTCACGGCACTCGGCCATGCGACCCGCATCCGGGACCTTAACAGCGGCCTACACGGCATCGAGATTGTCGAGGGCACCCTGCGCGGCGGCGCCGACCCTAGACGCGAAGGTGTCGCGCGCGGCGACTAGGCAGGCAAATTTAAAATGCTGGGTGTTTTAAGCGGTTGCAGCGAGAGGTTGCGGTTCTATTCCTGACTCGGTGACCGCAGACATCTCAGTGTATCGCCATGCGCTCGGATCCGCGAATAGCGCGCGAACGATCTCATGGTTCATTGCATGGCCCGACCGATAGCCCTCGAAATGACCCGAGATTGGCGCACCCGCCAGGTAAAGATCTCCGACGCAGTCGAGAATCTTATGACGGACAAACTCGTCCTCGTAACGCAACCCCTCGTCGTTGAGTATCTCATCTCCGCTAACAACGACGGCGTTGTCCAAGCTTCCGCCGAGCGCCAGCCCCATGCGCCGCAGTTGATCAACTTCCTCGACGAAGCCGAAGGTGCGGGCGCGGGAGATTTGTCCCTTGAAGGTGCCATTCACGAGTCGAACATTCATGTCTTGGCGGCCGATTACATTGGAATCAAAGTCGATTTCAAAGCCGACGGAAAAGCCGTTTCCGGGGGACAGGGATACCTGGCGACCATCAAGTTCGACATCGACATGTTTTAGCACTTCGATGGTACGCCGCGGTGTATCCTGTGCAATCGTACCGGCGCACTCAATGAGGAAGACGAACGGCGCGGCACTGCCATCCATGATCGGGACCTCCGAGCCGTCGACCTCGACAATCGCATTATCGATCAGGCATCCAGCCAGCGCGGCGAGGAGATGCTCGACCGTGGCAATAGTGACACCATCTTTATCGCCGAGAGTGGTACAGAGGGTCGCTTCGACGACATTTTCGACGAGCGCGGGTATTTCAGTACCGTTGCCGATTTGATCGGTACGGCGGAACACAATTCCGGTATTTGCAGGCGCGGGCTTGAGCAGTATCGACACGGTCTCACCTGTGTGCAGTCCGGTGCCGCTGCAGCCGATTTCGCTTTTGATCGTGTGCTGCAGGCCCGCTTCAATTTTCGGAGATGGTGTCATCCGATTTTGTGCTTCCATTTTGGTCACGCAACAAACGTGACAATGCAGTTTCTAGCATTGGGTTTAACAAGCCGCCGCAGGTCATCACAAATCACTCTTTGTTACAGTTTGTTGCGGTCGGAAGCCGCGGATAACTGGAGAAACCCGCGACCTCCGACCTTATGCGTGATCAGTTGGCCTGTCGGCGCAAAAATGCCGGAATCTCGAGCATTTCTTCGTCCTCGCGAGTCGCCTCACGAGGTGCAGCGGGCTCGATGTTGGCCAGGGTCGGTTGGCTCGGCGCTATGGTGGTTGCCGCCGGCACCGAGATATTCTCCGGTGTGGGTTTCACGGCTTTCTCAGTGACTGGTACCGGAGTGTCTTCGACGACGGTTTCCGGGGCAGCTGCCAAGGCGGGCTCGACCGTTTTTTCAACGCCTGCCTTGGGGGCGGTTTCAGCTGTGTTGTCCGCGACCGAGGCGGTCTTTGGTTCGACAGCTAGTGCCGCGGTTGGCTGTGTTGTTGGATGGACCGCGGTCTGTTTGACAACGAGTTCCTCTGTCCGTACAGCGGCTGGCTGGAGTGTTGCCGAAGCAACCTCCGGTGCGACCGGTTTGGTCGCCGCGGGCTCGCGGCGTTCCTCGGGCTTTGGCGCGTTGTCATCCAGTTCTTCGGCCATAGCACGGTTAACGGCACCGGTCATTTTCTGAAACAAGCTTCGCCCGCGACGGCGTTCGGCCTGAGCACCGGCGTTGGTGATTGCTGCCTCGGCAAAGGCATCGGGGCGCTGGGCCTCAGCGCGCGTTTCAGGGTGGCGTTCCTCGACGACCGGCTTTGGGGGGATGAACGGTGATGTCGAAGACGCCGGCTCGCTGACGGATGCAGCCAGTTGCGGTGTCGCAGGCTTGGCCTGCACCACGGCGGGGACTTCTACCATTAGGTCTGCTTCGGCTGCCGGCGACGTCAGATCCATGGCGGGTTCTGCCTCCGGTTTAGTTTCGGCCTGTTTGACCTTCGACTGATCGGCATCATGGACCAGCGAGATTATCGGCGAATGCGGAACTGCATCAGCATTTGCATCGATGCCAGTGGCAACAATCGAGACGCGCATCGTGCCCTCTAGTTTCTCATCGAAGGTCGATCCAAAGATTATATTTGCATCGGTGTCCACTTCCTCACGAATGCGGTTGGCTGCTTCGTCAACCTCAAATAGGGTCATGTCGGGGCCGCCTGTGATGTTAATCAAGACACCGCGTGCGCCGCGCATCGATACGTCGTCTAGCAACGGGTTGGCGATGGCCGATTCTGCGGATTCGATGGCGCGTGTGTCACCACTCGACTCGCCGGTGCCCATCATCGCCTTGCCCATCTCGCTCATCACCGTACGAATGTCGGCGAAATCGAGGTTGATGAGGCCCGGCATGATCATCAAGTCGGTCACTCCACGCACGCCGGAATGCAGCACGTTGTCGGCCATGCAGAACGCATCCGCAAAGGTTGTGTTCTCGTTGCAGATCCTAAACAAATTTTGATTCGGTATTACAATCAACGTGTCGACAAAATGCTGCAACTCCTCAATTCCCTCATCGGCAAGTGTAGCGCGATGGCGCCCTTCAAACTGGAACGGTTTAGTCACGACGCCGACGGTTAGAATCCCCTGTTCGCGCGCTGCGCGTGCGATCACGGGAGCCGCTCCTGTTCCGGTGCCACCACCCATTCCGGCGGCGATGAATGCCATGTGGCTGCCCTGGAGGTGATCGATGATCTCGTCCAGCGCTTCTTCCGCCGCTGCCCGGCCTATGTCAGGGCGCGCGCCGGCACCGAGGCCGTTGGTGATGTTTGCACCTAGCTGAATACGTCTTTCGGATGCGTTCATGGCTAGCGACTGCGCGTCGGTGTTTGCGACAACAAACTCCACGCCCTCGAGATTGGACGCGATCATGTTATTGACGGCGTTCGAACCGGCGCCACCAACTCCGACCACGACGATCCGTGGTTTGAGTTGTGATTCAGGTGGGGGAGCGGTGAGATTGAGTGTCATTGTTGCCTCCAGTTGTACAGAATTGAACTTATGGGAAGGACGACCAAATAGGGCCGGAACGGTGACCCGGTGTTCCGGCATACGCCGAAACCCGGGGCCGGGAACGTGTGAGCGTGATGTTTAGAAATGTTCACGGAACCACTTACCAAACCGCCCCGTGAAGCGGCCTGGTTCCCTTTGGCTTGCCGGTGTCGGCATCGTCAACGAAGACGAATTTTCTACCGCATGGGCGATGAGTCCCGCACCGGTGGCGAAAGCAGGGCCGGCAATAGCATCCGCGAGACCGCGAACGCGCAGGGGCCGCCCCATGCGAACCTGTTTGTCGAGAATGCGTGCTGCGAGGTCACGAACCCCCTGAAGCTGGCTGGCGCCACCCGTCAGGACAACGCGGCGTCCTGCCAGCGGACCGAAGCCGCTATCGTCGAGGCGTGCACGCACCAGCTCGAATGTTTCCTCGATTCGCGGCTGAATGATTCCATTCAGCAACGACCTCGGCATCTGAACTGTGGCGTTTTGGTCTTCCTCGCCGACCTGTGGCACGTCGAGCAGATCGTGTTCGTCAGATTCTGTCGCCAGTGCGTTACCATGGAAAGTCTTTAGGCGCTCGGCATTCGCCAAGCTGGTTGAAAGGCCGCGCGCTACGTCCGATGTCACATGGTTGCCCCCTACCGGAATAGTGTCGGCGAACATCATCTGGCCGTCATAGAAGATCGCGAGGCAAGTGGTACCACCGCCCATGTCGACGACGGTGACGCCGAGGTCGGCCTCGTCTTCGACTAGCGTCGACAGGCCCGCCGCATAAGGCGACAATACAAAACCCTCGATATCGAGATGGCAGCGTTCCACCGCCGAACGAATATTGCGCACTGCGTTCGCGGACGCAGAAACAAGGTGCATGTTGACGGACAGCTTCTGCCCAAACATTCCGCGCGGATCATCAATTCCCTTCTGCCCGTCGATAGCGAAGCTAACCGGGATCGAGTGGATTAGCTCGCGCCCATTGGCGCAGCTGTCGGCACTATCCTGCTGGACGGTGTGGGTGCGCTGAAAAACGCGGTGCAGGTCCATTTCGTCGATCTGCTGGCCACCAATATCTACATCCACGCCAAGAATTTCCGATTGTGGAGCACCGGTGCTGAGATTGACCGTGACCGCACTGATGGTTTCTTGGGCCATCTGCTCAGCCATGTGGACCGCTTTGCGAACTGCATCTTCGGCGGCATCGATGTCTATGATTGTTCCGTTCTTTAGGCCTCGGCTAAGCTGATGACCTGCGCCGATTACGTGCGGCTGGGCGCTTGGCGTGGGACTGCCGTCGGCCGAGGGCCGTCCGGCGCGCGCAATCAGGCAGCAAACCTTGCTGGTGCCGATGTCTAGAACTGCGAATATACCGGTCCGCGGCTTTATGAGTTTCTTCGGCAAGCCGCCGTTCCCCCAATCCATACTCATGTATCTTTTCCTTCGGACTTTGGTCGGGGAGCGCCATTACGACCAACGCGTACGATCAACCGATCAGGAACGCGAAGGTCGACAGCGACGACGTCAC
>PBMH01000012.1 GCA_002722515.1 Alphaproteobacteria bacterium
AAGAACATCATGCACCGCAAAGGTGCGCAGGACGCCAAGCGGGCCAAGGCATTCGCTAAGCTGGCGCGTGAGATAGAGGTCGCTGCACGCGGCGGCCCTGACCCTGATCAGAATCCGCGCCTGCGCACGGCGATCGCGGCAGCCCGCGGTGCCAACATGCCCAATGATCGTATTAAACGCGCGATCGAGAAGGCGACCGGCAGTGGCGAAGCGGACAGTTACGAAGAGGTTCGCTATGAGGGTTACGGTCCTGCGGGTGTAGCCTTGATTGTTGAGGCGCTGACTGACAACCGTAACCGGGCCGCGTCGGAAATCCGGTCCGCCTTTTCCAAGCATGGTGGCAATCTTGGCGAAACCAACAGCGTTGCCTTCATGTTCGATCAGGTGGGCCTGATCGTTTATTCAGTCGCCACTGCTACCACCGACGATATGTTCGAGGCTGCGCTCGAAGCGGGCGCCGAGGATGTCGCCAGCAGCGATAGCAGTCACGATATCACCTGCGCGCCGGGAGATTTTGGCCAAGTGGTTGAGGCGCTGGTCGCGCGTTTCGGCGCCCCGGAGTCCGCTAGTCTGACTTGGAAACCTCAAACGTCAGTCGATCTCGACGCGGATTCAGCTCGAACGCTACTCAAGTTGATCGACACGCTCGATGAAAGTGACGATGTGCAGCGTGTCTCCGCGAATTTCGAGGTCAGCGACGAAATCATGGCTGAGCTAACGAGCTGAGATGGGCAATGAAAGACCAGCGGCGGATTTTAGTATGCGGCTGTTAGGAGTCGATCCGGGCCTGCGCTTTACCGGTTGGGGGGTGGTTGACATGGATGGTAACCGGCTGCGTCATGTCGCCAACGGCGTCGTGAGGTCGGGTAAAGGTGAACTCGCTCATCGGCTCGTGCGCTTGCATCGGGGGCTCGAGGAGGTCATTGAAGCCCATCGGCCTGATAGCGCCGCGGTCGAGGAGACCTTCGTCAATCGTGATGGTCAATCGCCCCTGAAGCTTGGGCAGGCGCGCGGCATAGCATTGTTGGTGCCGGCGCTAGCCGGTATCCCGGTTTCGGAATATGCTGCGAACTCGGTCAAGAAGTCCGTTGTGGGTTACGGTCATGCTGACAAGGGCCAGGTAGGTCACATGATCGGCGTTCTGTTGCCTGGGGTAGCGGTGGAGTCCCCGGATGCGGCGGACGCACTCGCTATAGCTGTTTGTCATGCGCACCATGTGAGTGCACAAGCGGTCTATGGGGCCGCACCATGATTGCGCGTCTCAAGGGCACTCTTGACGAGGTTGGCCTTGACTGGATTGTCATCGATGTCGCTGGGGTTGGTTACCAGGTGTTTTGTTCGGCGATAGTTGTATCCGCGTTGCCGGCTATCGGCGAACCCCTGTCGTTGCATATCGAGACCCATGTCCGTGAAGATCACATCCATCTTTTCGGCTTCGCTAGCGCAAAGGAGCGCGAGTGTTTCCGGATGCTGACAACGGTCCAGGGGGTGGGAGCCAAGGTTGGCCTGGGGATTCTCGGTACCCTGTCTGTAGAAGACCTAACGAACGCTATTGTTGCTGGGGACAAGACACTACTGACTCGAGCCGATGGCGTTGGGCCGCGTCTGGCGGCGCGCCTTATGACTGAGCTCAAGGACAAAATCATATCGTTAAATGGTGGGTTCGCGCCCGGTGTCGCCAACGCTGCGCCGGCGCCCGCTAGGGCTGATGGCACAGAGGGCGACGACAATATGGTTGCCGCGGATGCGGTTTCGGCCTTGGTAAATCTCGGTTACGGTCGTGTGGAAGCCTTCAGTGCTGTGGGTCGCGCTGCGCAGGCGGTGGATGACGCATCGAGCCTTGATAATTTGATCCTGGTGGCTCTGAAGGAGCTCAGTCAGTGAGTGACGTTGGCTCCTCTTCTTACGAGAATCGCCTGTTGGACCCTGCGGTCCAAGGCGATGATCGGGTCGACATGGCGCTCAGGCCCCGGGAACTGGACGGATTTATCGGTCAGGTGGCTGTGCGCGAGAATCTTTCCGTGTTTATTGCCGCCGCGCGTCAGCGCGGGGAGGCTATTGATCATGTGCTGTTTCACGGCCCCCCGGGACTCGGCAAAACGACACTCGCGCGTATTGTCTCGCAGGAGCTGGGGGTCGGTTTCCGTGCTACTTCGGGTCCGATCATCACCAAGGCGGGTGACCTTGCTGCTGTTTTAACCAACCTGCAGCCCCGCGATGTGCTTTTTATCGACGAAATTCATCGTCTCAATCCTGCGGTCGAGGAGGTCCTGTATCCAGCGATGGAGGATGGTGAACTTGACCTGATCATTGGTGAGGGGCCGGCAGCGCGTTCTGTGCGCATTGAGTTGCCGCCCTTTACCTTAGTGGGTGCCACAACCCGTTTGGGCCTGCTGACGACGCCACTGCGCGAACGCTTCGGTATTAACCTCCGGCTTGAATTCTATTCACCGGAGGACTTAACGACGATTGTGCGCCGGGGCGCTGCGTTACTCGAACTGGAAGTGAGCGACGATGGCGCGACTGAAATTGCCCGCCGTGCTCGTGGTACACCGCGCATCGCTGGCCGACTATTGCGCCGGGTGCGTGATTTTGCCCTGGTGGAAGCTAGTCTGCCTGTGGATCGCAAGGTCGCCGACCACGCACTATCGCGTCTCGACGTTGATGACCTTGGCTTGGACTCGATGGACTGCCGGTATCTGCGGCATATAGCCGAGGTCCATTTGGGGGGGCCCGTGGGCATCGACACCCTTGCAGCCGCGCTGTCGGAGGAGCGGGACACACTCGAAGACGTAGTCGAACCCTATCTGATTCAACAGGGGTTTATCCAACGCACGCCGCGTGGCCGGATGCTGACACCGCACGCTTATGGCCATCTTGGCATAGTTGCGCAGGCGGATACGCAGGGTGACCTCATGTACGGCCATAAGCTTGCCACAAATGGCCCGCAGACTGCCAATCCTGACAATGACGGTTCGTAGTGTCATGAATGAGTTGACGGCGGGGAATGTGAATGTTTCCGGGTGGTTTGAGGGTGTGCGGCATGTCTATCCGGTGCGTGTCTACTACGAAGACACGGACGCGGCAGGAATTGTCTATCACGCGAATTATCTCCGGTTCGCGGAGCGAGCCCGGACGGAAATGATGCGCTGTTTAGGTGCCAAGCGTCGGGCGCTGATTTGGAACGAGGGCGTTGCTTTTGCTGTGCGCAGTGCAAACGCCGATTTTTGTCTGCCAGCGCGCTTGGATGATCCCCTGACGGTAGAGACGGGGGTTGAAGAGGTTGGAGGCGCTAGCATGCGTTTGACGCAAAGCGTCCTGGGTTCCGCAGCAAAATCGGTTCCTTCGGTTCTACTGGTGCGGATGTCAGTTCGTTTGGCCTGTATTGATTCGAGTTTGCGGCCGGCGCGTATGCCGAAGGCAGTTCGTACTGCGCTGCAAGAACTGGTGAGGGATCACTGAGCGCACGTCGGCCTGGAAGTGCTCTCACATGATCTAACAATAAAGAGAGGCATTTCTTGCCATGGAATCCAATATTGTTGAAACCATCTCAGTCGCCGGGGGTGCCGCGGTTGCCGATTTTTCGGTCTGGGGGCTTTTTCTCCGGTCAGATGTGGTGATCAAGATTGTTATGATAATCCTGTTCGTCGCTTCCTTCTGGTCCTGGACTATCATTATCGACAAATGGTTGAAAATGCGCCGTCTTGTATCGGACGCCGGCAGGTTCGAGGAGAATTTCTGGTCGGGCGGTTCGCTGGAGGAACTCTACGAACGCCTCGGCAACAAGCCGGCAGATCCCATGGTAGCGGTATTTTCAGCGGCCATGTCGGAATGGCGACGAAGCTCCTCGCGCGGGCTTGCAGCGACCGATGCGTTGCGCGCAAATTTGCGCGAGCGCATCGAACGTGTGATGGAGGTATCCCTGACCCGCGAGATGGAACGCATCGAGCGCTACATGGTTTTCCTTGCGTCAGCAGGTGCCACGGCGCCTTTCATCGGCCTGTTCGGGACGGTCTGGGGAATCATGAACAGTTTTCAGGCTATCGCTGTTGCCAGGGACACCAATCTGGCCGTAGTTGCACCCGGGTTGGCTGAAGCTTTGTTTACTACAGCGATGGGCCTGATCGTCGCGATCCCGTCGGTCGCTGCGTACAACAAGTTCAGCGCCGATATGACCCGCTATTCGCAGCGGCTCGAGGGATTTGCCGCCGAGTTTAGCGCGATCCTGTCGCGTCAGCTCGAGGAGTCGAAGTAGACATGGCGCTCAGTTCAGACAGTATGCGGCTGCGCCGGCGTTTGCGCGGGGGGCCGATGACCGAGATTAATGTCGCCCCATTCGTAGACGTGATGCTGGTGCTGGTTGTTATCTTCATGATTGCGGCGCCGCTGCTGACCGTGGGCGTTCCAGTCGACCTACCAAAAGCGGCGGTTGATCCGCTGAATGACGAGAAGGAACCCCTGATTATCACCGTTGACTCAGAGGGGCTGTTGTATCTGCAAGAGGCCGAGATCGAGGAGGATGCCCTAGTCCCGCGCCTATTGGCGGTGTCCGAGGCGAACCCAGAACTGCGGGTGTTCGTGCGGGGGGACCGAGCCATCAACTACGGGCGCGTAATGGAGGTTATGGGCCTAGTTTCCGAGGCGGGTTTTGCCAAGGTTGCGCTGATCGCCGAGGTGCCGATCCCGCAGGCAGAGACCCAGTAGCGGTCCGGATTGGCGATCAATTATGCGGAGCATGTGGGCACAATTCAGGACGGGAGGCGCGATGTCGGCATCAGGGCATCTGTCGCTGGTAGTCATTGCTCAATTTGGATTACCCTTCCTGTTTTCGTCGCCCCAGGTGACCGCGACGGTTATACCGGTGGAAGTGGTGCGCATCGACGATGTAACTCAGCCGCCGGCGCCCGCGACCCCCGAGCCCGATCCGGAACCAACCCGCACAGCATCGCCTCAGCCCCCGCCGGCTCCGCCGCAGCCGATGGCCGAGCCGTCACCGAAGGTGACACCGGAGAAACCGTTGGCCCGCCCGGAGCCCGCCCGCCCAGAAATCAAACCGGCTCCACCAAAGGAAAAGGCTCCCGAACCGAAGCCGGAACCCGCGCCGCAAATCGCTAAGGTACAGCCGAAGAGCAAGCCGAAGCCGCCCGCACCGACACGCAGCTTCGACAACATCCTTAAAGACCTCGCTGCTGATCAGGAGCCGATTAAGACCGCAGAGCGGGCGCACAAGCCTGAGACAGCACGCGACAAGGGCAAGGAGGCGCCGCAGCAGTCGCGAATAGCAGAACATGCTACGATCGCCGAGCTTGATTTACTGCGACAGATGATCCGACAGAAGATTAGCAAATGTTGGAACCCTCCCACCGGCGCACGTGATGCCGAGGATTTGATTGTAACAGTGCTGATCCGCGTTGACCCCAAGGGCGTAGTGCGCGAGGCGACGGTTGTGGACGCTCCCTTGATGGGGCTTGATAGCTATTTTCAGGCTGCCGCTGAAGCGGCCCGTAGGACCGTGCTCAACCCAAGATGTCAACCACTGCAGTTGCCGGCTGATAAGTACGATATCTGGAAAGAAATCCGGTTTAACTTCGACCCCAGTAAAATGCTGAGCTAAATGATGATGACCGTCCCCTCGTTTCGAAGTACCCCCGCCCTTCTTGTGGTGTTGCTCCTTTCTGTTTTGGCGGTTTTGCCAGCACGGGCCGAGCTGACCGTAGATATCACTCAGGGCAATATCGAACCCTTACCGATCGCCGTGCCTGACTTCATCGCGGGGGACGATGTGGAGCGGAAACTTAGCATCGAAATTGCGGAGGTTATTTCGGCTAACCTTCAACGTACCGGCTTGTTCAGACCCATCGACAAGAAGGCCTTCATCTCCCAGCCGCAGAGTTTGGGCGTTAACCCGCGCTTCGCCAACTGGAAGCCGCTGAACGCACAGGCGCTCGTTGTAGGTGCAGTTAATATTGAGGCCAATGGTGCGTTGCGAGCTTCGTTTCGGCTCTGGGACGTATTTGCTGAAGGCCAGATGACGGGACTGAGCCTGACCACCACCCAAGCCAATTGGCGTCGCGTCGCGCATATAATTTCGGACACAATCTACGAGCGGATTACCGGCGAGGCGGGCTATTTTGATACCCGGATCGTCTATATTTCCGAGAGCGGCCCTTCAGACCGACGAGTCAAACGCCTGGCGATTATGGATCAGGATGGTGCGAACCACCGGTTGCTGACCGATGGGAAAACGCTGGTTCTGACGCCTCGTTTCTCGCCGACACAGCAGGAAATCACTTATCTCGCATATTATAATGATCAACCTCGGGTCTATCTCTTCAACATTGATACCGGCGAGCAGGAACTTCTGGGCGACTTTCCAGGTATGACATTCGCACCCCGTTTTTCTCCAGACGGCAACAATGTTGTGATGAGTTTTGCAAAGGACGGCAATTCAGACATCCATGTCATGGATCTCCGGACGCGGCGGGTACGACGTCTCACCGACAGCCCGTCGATAGACACTGGACCGTCATATGCGCCGGACGCCAATAAGATCGTCTTCGAATCAGATCGCGGTGGTAGCCAGCAACTCTATGTGATGAATGCCGATGGAAGTGGACAGAGGCGAATCAGTTTCGAGAAAGGCCGTTATGGCACGCCCGTCTGGTCGCCACGCGGCGATCTGATTGCGTTCACAAAAATCTTTCGGGGTACGTTCCACATAGGCGTTATGCGTCCCGATGGCAGTGATGAGCGTCTGCTGACACAGGGCTTTCTCGTCGAGGGGCCGACCTGGGCACCTAACGGTCGTGTGCTCATGTTCTTCCGGCAGGAGAAGAGCGATGCGCAGGGGCGCGGCGGTGACCCGCGACTGTTTTCGATTGACCTGACCGGGTTCAACGAGCGCGAATTAGGAACTCCGTTCGGCGGTTCCGATCCTGCGTGGTCTCCGGGACCTATCCATCAATAGTCTCAGAACCATGAAAGTGACTGAAAATACTTGCCAATTTGCCAGAATATCAGCGAGCAGGCGCTTGATTCCCCAAAACCCCCAACGTATAGTTCTATGGATTGCTGATGGGTTCTTTGTAGCCTGTCGGCGGATGAATGCAAAAATGGCACCGTTCGGTGTGAGGCACGATAACAGGTCATCCCGGAATTCAGGGTTCAGCCATGGGTGGCTTGAAATCGTCACTATTCGAATTTAAGGAGTCATCCATGCGACTTAATATTCCCAGCTTGGTAGTAGCGGCATTCGTGCTGGCTGCCTGTTCCTCAACCGGTGACGATAGCGCCAATTCCGGTAGCAGCGGTGCATCAAGTTCAGGCGCCGTATCCAGTTCTGGCGTCGGGCAAAAGGCCGCTGCACCCGCCGGTCCTAGGCCCGGCACCCAAGAAGACCTCAAGGTCAATGTTGGTGATCGTGTTTTCTTCGACTTTGACAAGTCGAACCTGTCTACAGAAGCGCGCACCACTGTTGAACGCTGGGGAGCTTGGCTCAAAACATATCCTGCGAACAAGGTAGTCATTCAGGGCAACACGGACGAGCGTGGTACGCGCGAGTACAACTTGGCTCTTGGCGAGCGCCGCGCAGACTCGGCACGCGACTATCTCATTTCATTGGGCATTAACCCCAATCGTCTCAAGATTGTCAGTTTCGGTAAGGAGCGTCCGGCGGTTGTTGGTTCGAATGATCGCGCTTGGGCGATGAATCGCCGTGCGGTCCTAGTGGTTAGCGCCAACTAGCACTGACCATGTAAAGAAGCCATGACGATGCGCCCCGGATAATCCGGGGCGTTTTCGCGAATTCGTCTGCTTTGCCATAGTTTTGCCGAAAAGCTTGGCAAATCTAACTTGGATACTCCTCCTTAATGGCGCACCAGGTCCGTGCCAGCATGAACACTGCGGATGAAGATCATTCAAGAATTGCTGCGGATAGCGCCGATATGTTGAACTCTCTTCGGGTTTTTATCCCAGTCGGGCTGTCACTTCTGGTAATGATAACCAGCGGTTTAGCTTTCGCTCAATCGGGTGATGGCCGGGGCCTTGCTGACACAATTTCACGCTTGGAGCGTCAGCTGCAGACACTTGAACGAACCGTCTATCGGGGCGCCCCACCACCTGCTTTGAGCACCGCTACGCCGTCATCGAGCGCACAGCCAAGAAGTTCTGCAGTTTCCAACCTCCAGGCCATAGCTGACGGTCTTGAGGAACAAATGCGTCGGTTGACCGGGCAGGTGGAAGAAATCGACTTTCAGGTGCGGCAAATGAACCAACGCATGGATCGCTTGGTCTCGGATGTCGATTTTAGGCTCCGGGCCCTCGAACAGAGCGCCGGTGCGACTGCCCCGCCTAATGCAACTCAGCCTGTTTTGCCCAACGTTCCGCGCGCGTCTGGAACGGTTATGGTTGAGCCAGCTGGAGGCGCAGGTGCACCGCGTGTCATTGGGACTTTGACAGAAACACAGCTCCGCAATGCGAATGAGACGACTGCGTTGGCTGGAACTAGGGCGGCCAGCGGGGACCCTGACGGTCAGCCAACCAACGTTGCGCGCGTCACTCTGCCGATGGGCAGCCCGCGTGACCAGTATGACTTTGCCTACAATTTCCTTCTGCAGCGTGATTTCGAGGGAGCCGAAATGGCTTTTAGTGCCTTCGTCATCGCCAATCCGGAAGATACGTTGGCGGGCAATGCCCAGTATTGGCTTGGTGAAACTTTCTATGTGCGCGGCGACTATACGGTCGCGGCACGCGCTTTCGCTGAGGGCTTCCAGCGTTACCCGGACAGCGCGAAAGCGCCTGACAACTTGCTTAAGCTCGGCATGTCGCTGACGAAACTTCAGCAGACCTCCGATGCTTGCATCACGCTGAAGAAACTGCGTGTTGAGTATCCCGACGCTCCGACCAGTATTATACAGCGTGCCGACCGGGAGATCGGGCGGCTGCAGTGCCCGAAATAGCTAATCCGGCGATCGAACGTTCGGACGCTTCGACTCCGGAAATGGCCTCCACTCCCATCGGCGCGGATGAGTTCGCAAACGTTCTGTCGCGTCTCGGACCGTTCGAAAAACGTCCCCGGTTGGCGGTTGCTGTTTCCGGTGGTCGAGACAGTATGGCGTTGACCCTGTTGACCGCCGGCTGGGCGCAAGCCCTCGGTGGAGAGATGGTAGCGGTGTCGGTCGACCACGGTTTGCGCGAAGGATCGCCCTGGGAGGCGGCACAGGTCTCCAAATGGCTCGCTTCTCACGGTATCATGCATCACACTCTTACCTGGACCGGCACACCCGGTCCGGGCGTATTAGGCATGGGGGCGAGTGAGGCTACCGCGCGAGAGGTGCGCTATACACTCCTGGAGGAATTCTGCAGAGAACGAGGCATTCTGCATCTTCTGATTGGGCACCATCGAGACGATCAGGCGGAGACACAGGCGATGCGGCGCGCACGGGGAAGCGGCGTGATTGGGAGTGCTGGGATGCCTGCGGTACGGGAATTGGGACATGTACGGATCCTGCGGCCGCTGCTTTCATTTGCGCGCAAACGAACTACTGCGACGCTCGTGGCGCGTGATCAGCCATGGATCGATGATCCGAGCAATGTGGACCCGCGATTTACTCGCGCACGCATGCGACTGGACCATAGCGGCACTCCGGACATCGACATATCTGCAGCAACAGCGCGACAGGGGTTCGAACGAGAACTGGCAGCGCTCGCGGCTCGCGCCGTGATGCTCCATCCAGCCGGGTTTGCACTCCTCGACCCCGGTTTTTTGCTCGGTGTGAAGTCCGGGCTTGCCAAGCAATTGATATCGAATCTTGTTACCTGCGTAGGCGGCGCCGTCTATCCGCCGCGCGGCGCAAGTCTAACACGACTTTGCAGTCTGGTTATGGATGGCCTTGTAGGCAGAGGTTTGACACTTGGTGGTTGTGTGATCCGGTCCGGCCCGGTTGGTCGAATCTTGTTTGCACGCGAACTGGCCGGTATTGCGCCGCCGAAGGCCATTACCGTCACCGAAGGCAACGCAAGTTCGGTCTTATGGGACGGTCGGTTTCGGGTTAGCGTTTCCAACGCAGGACCGCTGCTGGGTGCGGTCGGCCAATTCATCCATGGCGGAGCTAAGGAGGAAGACAGTCTCTTAGGATATGGTGTATTGCCGCACGCTGTGCGAATGTCGCTGCCGGCAGTTGGCTTGTGCGATCGTTTTCGGGTTTGCGCGCTGCCTGATATGCCGGGAAAGGTTAAAAGCAGACCAAAAGCTCATTTTGCGCCGGCTTTCGCGGTTGCGGGCACGATTTTCGCATTGCCCTAAGACGCTCGGATCACCATGTTAGAGTTGTAAAGGGTCTAAAAAATTTGAGCATTGCACGCAGCGGTCGGTTGGTGCCGGCGGCGCTGGTCCAGATGGTTGGTCGATCGGAGAAAGTCCTTGAACAATTTTGGCAGAAACATCGCGCTGTGGCTAATCATCGCCTTGCTAATCGTGGCGTTGTATAACCTGTTCCAGAGTTCCAATCGCCAGGGTGCCGAACAGAAGCTTGCCTTCTCAGATTTCATTGGGCAGGTGGAAACCGATCAAGTCGTCGACGTCACCATCCAGGGCAGCGATGTTAAGGGCACGCTGCGTAATGGGACCAGCTTCACAACTTATGCGCCGAACGACCCGAGCCTCGTCTCGACATTGTCTGAACACGGTGTTCGTATCTCCGCAGTGCCGCAGGAGGAAGCGAACTTTCTGGTCCGAACGCTTCTTAGTTGGCTGCCGTTCATCGTCATTGTTGGTATTTGGGTTTTCTTCATGCGCCAGATGCAAGGCGGTGGCGGTCGCGCGATGGGTTTTGGTAAGTCGCGAGCCAAAATGCTCACGGAGAAGACCGGTCGCATAACCTTTGAGGACGTTGCCGGTGTGGAGGAGGCCAAGCAGGAGGTCGAGGAGGTTGTTGAATTTTTGCGCGATCCGCAGAAGTTCCAGCGTCTCGGCGGCCAAATTCCTAAAGGCGTGCTTTTGGTGGGGCCGCCGGGAACTGGCAAAACGCTGCTGGCGCGTGCGATCGCCGGAGAGGCGAATGTGCCGTTCTTTACCATTTCAGGTTCGGACTTTGTAGAGATGTTCGTTGGCGTCGGTGCTAGCCGCGTGCGTGATATGTTCGAACAAGGTAAGAAAAATGCGCCCTGCATCATCTTTATTGATGAGCTCGACGCTGTGGGCCGACATCGCGGTGCCGGACTGGGCGGAGGCAATGACGAGCGTGAGCAGACCCTCAACCAGCTACTAGTAGAGATGGATGGTTTCGAAACCAATGAGGGCGTGATCTTGGTCGCCGCAACCAACCGTCCTGATGTACTTGATCCGGCGCTGCTGAGACCGGGGCGCTTCGATCGCCAGGTGGTTGTTCCAAATCCGGACATCATTGGTCGTGAAAAGATCCTGAAGGTGCACATGCGGAAAGTGCCGTTGGCACCTGACGTAAATGCCAAAACTATCGCTCGCGGCACGCCGGGTTTCTCGGGTGCCGATTTAGCGAACTTGGTGAATGAGGCGGCTTTGATAGCGGCACGTAAGAGCCGGCGAATGGTTACGATGGCTGAGTTTGAGGATGCTAAGGACAAGGTCCTTATGGGCGCCGAACGCCGGTCTATGGTGATGACCGAGGAAGAGAAGCGTCTAACCGCCTATCACGAGGCGGGGCATGCGTTGGTCGGTTTGGAGATGGACGGTTGCGACCCACTCCACAAGGTCACTATTATCCCCCGCGGCCGTGCGCTCGGCGTGACGATGTCTCTGCCCGAACGCGATCGTTACACCTACTCGATCTATGAACTGAAAGCTAAGTTGGCCATGATGTTCGGTGGTCGGGCGGCCGAAGAAATCATCTTTGGCAAGGAGCACGTCACAACGGGCGCGGGTAATGACATCAAGGAAGCGACCAATTTGGCGCGCCGGATGATCACAGAATATGGTTTTAGCGACAAGCTCGGTCCGCTGCGCTACGAGGATAATCAGGAGGAGGTTTTCCTCGGTCACTCTGTATCCCAGCACAAGAATGTGTCTGACGCCACGGCCAAGGTGATCGACGAGGAAATCCGGGCGCTCATCGAATCTGCGGAATCTGACGCGGTTCGAATTCTGACCCAGCGCCTCGACGATCTCCATACGATTTCGAATGGGCTTCTCGAATACGAGACGTTGTCCGCCGAAGAAGTGGACGCATTGTTGAGAGGCGATTCCATCGATCGTCCTGATGACGAGGAAGATTCGGCTGGCAATGCACGGTCCTCCGTACCGACTAGCGGCACCGCAAAAAAGAAGGACCGACCAAGCGGCGGTATGGAGCCGGAGCCCCAGCCCCAGGGCTAGGCCTTCGTGAAGGACCGGCCAATTTCAAGCGGCCCGACAGACACAAAAGACCTTGGGGCTTTCGCGGCGACGCGCGTGGCTTTGTTGAATTCGTCTAGGCGCTCCAGTGGTCTGCGCCTTTCGCCGACTGGGCTGGTGTCCGGTGCCGCTGCGTTGGCGCTTTGCAAGTCCGGTGACGCTCTGGCGCTGGCCGGCGGGCCTTTCGCGTTTACTCACGCGTGCGTCCATGTTCTGGATGACCCTCTGAGTAGTGATCAGGCTTCACCGCTCGCGGTCCCGGCGCTATTGCATTGGGCGACAGGCGCTGCGCGCGGGGGTGATAATGGGCCGGCGGAGCTTGTCGAGCGGGCCTGTGCACAGCGCCAGGACGTAGCCAACCTTACCCTGAGTGGCGCCGGCGCGCGGCCGCGGATATTGGGTGTGTGCAACGTCACCTCCGACAGTTTCTCTGATGGAGGCGCACATGTTTTGCCTGATGATGCGCTACTATTCGCCCGGGCGATGATGGCGGCAGGTGCCGATATCATTGATGTAGGCGGTGAATCAACGCGACCGGGGTCCGAGCCAGTCGATCCCAGTACAGAGCTGGCCCGAGTGTTGCCCGTAATTGAGTGCCTCGTTTCTTCGGGCATTCCGGTTTCGATTGATACGCGGCGCGCCCTTGTCATGCAGGCGGCGATCGCCGCAGGAGCGTCGCTTGTCAACGATGTTAGCGCACTCGGCGATGACCCTAATTCTATGGCGGTAGTTGCGACCGCGAATGTGCCGGTGATTCTGATGCATAAACGGGGGCAGCCGCGTGACATGCAGGATAACCCGCAATACGATGATGTCGTTGGCGAGGTCTACCATCTGCTTGCGGAGCGGATTGATGCCTGCGTGGCTGCGGGGATCGCGGCAGAGCGAATTATGGTCGACCCAGGCTTCGGTTTTGGCAAGTCGGTGGCCCACAACTTTGAGCTTTTGGCCGGGTTAGCTCAGTTTCACGGTCTTGGCTGTCCAGTGGTGGTTGGTCTTTCGCGCAAGAGTTTTATTGGAACCGCTACCGGCGAGGAAGATCCAGGCCAGCGCGTATTAGGTTCTGTGGCTGCAGCGTTGCTAGCGATTGATCGCGGTGTGCATATTGTTCGTGTCCATGATGTTGTAGAAACTAGCCAAGCGCTGGATGTCTGGCGAGCGTCTCTCTGATCTAGGTATGACATCATTGTTAACGTTCGCGGACAGGGTGTTATAAGTCGGGAACTTGTCACGCCGAGGAATTCACGATGGCACGAAAACTCTTCGGAACCGATGGTATCCGCGGAAAGGCTAACCAAGAGCCGATAACTGCGGAAATCGCGTTGCGCGTTGCCATGGCGGCTGGGCATAGGTTTACGCACGGCGAGCATCGCCACCTTGTCATCATCGGCAAGGATACGCGGCTCAGCAATTATATGCTCGAATCTGCCATGCAGTCAGGATTCACGGCCATGGGCATGGATGTGGTCCTGGTCGGGCCGATGCCAACCCCGGCGGTTGCAATGCTCACGCGCACGCTGCGCGCCGACTTAGGGGTGGTGCTGTCGGCCTCCCATAATCCCTATGAGGACAATGGAATAAAGTTATTTGGTCCCGATGGATTCAAGCTCTCGGATTCAGTGGAGGAAGAGATCGAGGCACTGGTCGAGAACGGTTTGGAGGACCATCTCGCGGATGCCGCTAGTCTCGGTCGCGCGCGTCGCCTTGAGGATGCGCCCGGACGCTATATTGAGTTTGTCAAACATACCTTTCCGCGAAGGTTGCGCCTGGACGGCCTCAAAGTTGTGGTCGATTGTGCGAACGGTGCGGCCTACAAGGTCGCCCCTAGCGTATTTCATGAGCTCGGGGCCGATGTAATCCCCATGGCCATAGAACCGGACGGCACCAACATCAATCGCAACTGTGGCGCCACGGCGCCGCAGACATTGCAGGAGCAGGTTGTGGCCCATGGTGCGAACCTTGGGGTTGCACTCGACGGTGATGCCGATCGGGTGATGCTGTGTGACGAGAATGGTCAAGTTATTGACGGCGATCAGGTGATGGCAGTGATCGCCCGCGCTTGGCAGGCCGCAGAGCGCTTGCGGGGGGGTAAGGTCGTCGCGACCGTGATGTCAAATCTTGGCCTTGAACGATATCTTCAGGGTCTTGGGTTAGAATTGGAAAGGGCGATAGTGGGCGACCGCTACGTTCTCGAGAAGATGCGTGTAGGCGGCTATAATCTCGGTGGCGAGCAGTCTGGCCATATCATTCTGAGCGATTATTCAACCACGGGCGACGGTTTGATAGCCGCGCTGCAGGTACTAGCTGCGCAAGTGGAAACAAGCTCTTCGATAAGTGAGCTTGCCAATGTGTTTGAATCTTATCCGCAGTTGCTGCGCAATGTCCCCACCAACGGGGCTGGTGAGATGGAGAATGTTGGCGTCAAGTCGGCGATCACCGCCGCGGAGGCTCGGCTCGGTGACGACGGCCGGGTCCTGGTGCGCCCGTCGGGCACGGAACCGGTCATACGGGTGATGGCCGAGGGCCTTGACCTGCAGGTAGTCACGTCTGTGGTCGATGACATTGCTGGTGCGATCGCTGATGCTGCCGCTGCATAGCTCCGGGGCACCTTGAGATATGGATGGACGGGTCTTGATTGTTGCGGGTTCGGATTCCGGTGGCGGCGCGGGAATTCAGGCAGATATCAAAGCTGTGACCGCGCTGGGCGGGTTTGCGATGACGGCGGTTACGGCGCTGACCGCTCAGAATAGCGAAGGCGTCCATGGGGTCTTCGGCATTGAGACGGACTTTATTGCTCAGCAGATGCGAGTGGTGCTCGATGACCTTGGTGCGGATTGCATAAAGACAGGTATGCTTCACAGCGTCGAGGTGATTGAGACGGTGGTCAGGAATCTGGCGGATGCGAACGCCGACATTCCACTCGTTGCCGATCCGGTCATGGTCGCAAAAGGGGGTGCCCGTTTGTTAGATGCCGGGGCGAATGCGGCGTTGGTTTCACTACTGGTCCCGCTTGCCCGGGTTCTGACACCTAATGCGCCTGAAGCCGCCGCGCTGACTGGGCTGACCGTTGCAGATGAGGATGGACAACGTCGCGCTGCAGAAAAGCTCGTTGAACAGGGTGCTGCTGCGGTGCTTGTGAAGGGTGGACACATCGACGGCCCAGAGGTTGTGGACTTTCTGGTGACGCCTGACGAGGCCATCCGGTTTGCCGATCCACGTATTGATACACGCCATACGCATGGGACCGGTTGCACGCTTGCCTCGTCGATCGCGGTGGGGATTGCACAGGGGCTTGCGTTGGCTGATGCCGTGGCGCGTGCGCGAACCTATGTGCGCGCGGCGATAGCCTCGGCACCGGGATATGGTCGGGGGTATGGTCCCCTCGATCACGGGGTAACGTTTGATCCCGGCCGTCTTGATAGCTGACTAAGCTTAGGTGTTTTCATGAGCAAAGCTGCGCCCCCGCGCCCGAGTGCAGTCGGGTTCTTTTCTCTGGCGACTGCTGGCGCCTTGGTAACGATTCTCACTTGGGGAGGCACTCCGATCATCACCAAGTTTGGCATCGAATCTGTGGACGTCTTGTCGCTAGCGCTTCTACGAACGGTTGCGGCGCTTCCGCTCGCAGTGGTGATTCTAGCCGCGTTGCGTTGCCCATTGCCTTGGCGGGGTCAGGACAAGTGGCTGGTACTCGCCTTCGGGGTAACAGGTGTGATCGGTTTTCCGGTCCTGTTTACGTTAGGGGTCGGGTTGACATCAGCGGGCCATGCCGCGGTCGTGACAGCGGCGACACCCGTCTTCGTCGGGTTCCTCGAGTCGATTGTTAGCCGCAAGTTTCCGCCACCGCGTTGGTGGATAGGCGTCTCCGTGGCCTTCGTCGGTGCTTTGGTTCTAATTGGTGAATCTGTTGGTCTGGATTCAGTGGACGCCACCTGGCAGGGCGATCTGCTTGCAGCGTTGGGCGGTTTTTCGGCGGCCGCGAGCTTTGTCATCGGGGCACGACTGACGCCGCGTTATGGCGCGATCGGGGCGACTATGTGGAGCGTGGTTATTGCATCCGTGTTTCTGTTACCATTCCTGGTAACGCGTATGGGTGTGGAGGCGTGGGCTGCGGTAGAGCCGCTTGGCTGGACCGCCATTGTGTATCTCTCAGTTGGGTCCACGATCGTAGCCTACATCACTTGGATCTATGCTCTATCCCGCGGTGGCATTGGCCGCATGAGCGTGTGGCAATTTGCCCTGCCGGTGGTTGGCGTCGCGGGTGCAGCGATCTTTCTTAATGAGCCGTTGACGCCACTTCTTATAGCGGCCACGGTGATCATACTTTTCGGTGTTGGGCTCGTGCAACGACGCTGAAGTCGCGGGAGGACCGATGTCCGAAGTCAACCGCACCCGGCTTTATTTCTTCGCACTGATCGCGGTCTTTATTTATGGCGTGACCCCGGTCTTCACCAAGGTTGCGACGTTGTCGGCGGACGGTATCACGGTTGGAGCCTTGCGCGCGGTCGTCGCTGCGCCTGTCGCAGCCTCGGTAATTGCGATTGTCGGATGCAGAATACCGTTACGAGTAGAAGATATTTTCCTGGTCTTTGTCTCTGGGGTTGGCGGCTTGGTGCTGTTCCCAGTCTTCTTTAGCTGGGGTGTGCAGTTCACTACGGCAGGCCATGCGGCTGCCGGGACTGCCGCTGGGGCAGTGATGGCCGGCGCGATCATGGCGGTCTTGAACCGTCGGCTGCCGGGTTGGCCTTGGTGGATCGGCGTTATGGTCGGAACTCTTGGGGCGCTGTTGCTTATCTGGGAAGCGCTCGGCCTCTCCGTTACTGGTGCGAGCTGGCAGGGTGATGCGCTTGTATTTTTAGGTATGTTTCTAGGTGTTATAGGATATGTGGCGGGGGCGCGGCTGACCATACGACTGGGGGCGTTGACCGTCACCATGTGGTCGGTTTTGATAGCTGCCACGTTTCTCCTTCCGGTGGTCGTGTTTCATGCTGGTGTCGCGGCCCTGATAGAAATCCAACCAGCGGGCTGGATGGCAATCTGCTCACTCGCTTGGGGGACTACTGTACTTGCCTATCTGTTCTGGAACCGAGCTCTGGCCGACGGCGGTGTAGCGCGGATCGGGGCCTTGCAGTTGCTGCAACCCGTGATTGGTATTGTTTTTGCTCCTGTCATTCTCGGTGAACCACTGACCCCGACTTTGCTGGTGGCGACATCCATTATTCTTGCAGGCGTCGTTCTTATCCAGAGAGAGCGCGGGTGATCTTCTGCTATCTTGTGGTTTGGAATGAGGACGATTAGCAGGTACCGATGGCATTCCCACAAGAAGCAGGTACCATGGCTTGGGAAAGTGCGTGCGCAGAGGTTGGCGTTGTCCCTGAGGGGTTGCTGAGACTGCTTTCTTCCAGCGATCTATCGGGGTAGGGTCCGGGCTTGGACTTTCGAGAAGGAACCCATGACAGCACGATATTGGGACGATTATACGCTTGGCGAGGTGTTCGAAACCGAACCGGTCACGGTCTCGCAAGAGTCTATCATTGCCTTCGCTGAAAAATATGATCCGCAGATCTTCCATACGGACCCTAAAGCGGCGAAGGACAGTTTTTATGGAGGCCTGATTGCCAGCGGGCACCAGACCATCGGGCTCGCCTTTGCTCAGTTCGTGCGCCTTGGCCTGTTTGGCGAGAATGGGCTCGGCGGCCCGGGGATGGATGATATTCAGTGGTCAGCGCCGGTCCGTCCGGGAGACACGCTTCACACCTCTGCCGAGATCGTGGAGCTGCGTGCGTCAAAATCGCGGACCGATCGCGGCATTGTTCGCATCTGTCTCTCGACCCGCGTCGGCGACCAGGAGGTCTCCCGCTATGTCACAACGACGTTTGTGCGCTGCCGGCCGACGGAGGGCGCGGAATGAGTGGCCTTTATCTTGAGGACTATAAGGTGGGCCGCGTGTTTGAGACCGTGCCCGTAACACTTGAGGCCGACGAGATCATCTGGTTTGCCGAACGGCATGACCCTCAAATCTTTCATACCAACCCAGCGGGTGCGAAGGATACGGCGTTCGGTGAGCATGTGGCGAGCGGATTCCAGACGGTTGCGATCGCGACCGGCCAGTTCATTCGCACCGGTGCGGTGGATGGCACGGGCCTTGGCGGTCCGGGTATGGATAAGGTCCGCTGGACGGCGCCGGTCCGCCCCGGCGATATCCTGTCGACCCGTGTCGAGGTTCTGCAGGCTCGACGGACGCGCTCGTATCCCGGTCGCGGCGTAGTCACGCTCGGATTTGACGTAGCGACGGGATCCGGTCCGGTCCTGAAGTTCGAGGCCACGATCTTCGTGCGAGACCGGTCGGGCGAAAACATAGCGTAATCGCGTGTGTAATCGATTATGGCTCGAGACTGACCTAACTTCAGCTGGTGAAGACAGACGGGCGTGCTCGCCGGGATCGATGCCACCTAGCTAAAGATATGGCTAATTTTCTCCGCGATTTTTTTCATTGTTCATCTAAACCTTTTAGGTGGTTATTTTTGATCTCACTTCCTTTGCTTGGCTATTAAGATAAGTGGCCAACTTATTTGTTATTGCGCCGGGCAAATATCGGTGTGCGGGCTTTGTTAGGGTTTCTGCCGATTGCTGACATTGACTGACTAGTCTTCAACCTCTTTCCCGTTTGGTATTAAAGTTGCACGTGATCGCCGGCACTCGCGGCGTGCAGGCTGCGACAAAGCGGCGCTTGACGTCAGGAAAAATACAACTACTTTCGGTGGTGGGCCACACCTTCCCAACGAGGTGCGGCGTTCTGCAAGGAGCGCGTAAAATGACGCAACCAATCACAAAGCCGGGGACGCGTCCGGCTTCGCCCTTATTTTCCTCTGGCCCCTGCGCCAAGCGACCTGGTTGGTCGCTGGACGCCTTAGCCGATGCCAACATTGGGCAGTCGCACCGCGCCAAGGGTCCCAAGGCTAAACTACAACGTGTCATAGAGGACAGCCGCGCGATCCTTGGAATTCCCGAAGAATACCGGATTGGCATCGTACCAGGTTCGGATACCGGTGCGTTTGAGATGGCTATGTGGTCAGTTCTGGGTGCTCGCCCGATCGACATTCTGGCCTGGGAGAGTTTTGGGCAAGGCTGGGTGACTGACGTGGTTGATCATCTAAAGATCGATGATGTTCGTGTTCTTGACGCCGAGTATGGTGCGCTGCCGGACCTTGATGCGGTCGATTTCGCGCGTGATGTCGTATTTACCTGGAACGGCACTACTTCAGGCGTTCGTGTTCCGAACGCGAACTGGATTCCTGAAGACCGCGCTGGGCTCACCCTTTGTGATGCCACATCTGCGGCCTTCGCTATGGAGTTGCCTTGGAGCAAGCTGGATATCGTCACTTGGTCATGGCAGAAGGTGCTGGGTGGTGAGGCGCAGCACGGCATGCTGGTCCTGAGCCCGCGGGCCGTCGAGCGGCTGGATAGCTATGAACCACCCTGGCCGATGCCAAAAATTTTCCGCCTCACCAAGGGCGGCAAACTCAATGAGGATATCTTCAGAGGCAGCACGATCAACACCCCGTCGATGATTTGCGTGGAAGATCATCTGGATGCCCTCGATTGGTCACGAGATATCGGCGGCATCGATGCCCTGATAGGACGGTCGAACGAAAACTTCGGCGTCATCGATACTTGGATTTCCCAATCAGGTTGGGCAGCCTTTCTGGCAGACGATCCGGCGCTCCGGTCGACAACGAGCGTGTGCCTGAAGATTGTAGACGAATGGTTCACCGCGCTTTCGCTCGACGAGCAGGCGGCGATCGCGAAAGCGGTGGCTGGACTGCTCGACACGGAAGGCGTTGCGTATGATATTGGCGGATATCGCGATGCGCCCCCCGGTCTAAGGATATGGGCTGGCGCGACGGTAGAGAAATCAGATCTAGCGACCCTCATGCCTTGGCTCGATTGGGCTTTTGAGACGGTGAAAGCCGGACGAACCCAACCTTGATTGGCGTCGATAAACCTCCCACACATATCCCAAACCCGCGAAATGCGGAAGGAAGATCCCATGCCTAAAGTTCTGGTTTCCGACGAGATGAGTGACCGTGCGAAGGAGATTTTCGCAGAACGCGGCATCGAGGTTGATGTAAAAACTGGCCTATCAGAGGAAGAGCTGGTCGCCATTATTGATGACTATGACGGGCTTGCCATCCGGTCGGCCACCAAGGCAAACGCGAAAGTTCTCGAAGCGGCGACGCGCATGAAAGTTATCGGTCGCGCCGGCATTGGCGTGGACAATATCGATCGGAATGCTGCCACTGCGCGCGGAATTGTGATTATGAACACGCCCTTTGGGAACGCAATTACCACAGCGGAACATGCCATCGCGATGATGATGGCTCTCGCGCGCCAGATTCCGGAGGCCAATAAGTCCACTCAGGAAGGCAAGTGGGAGAAATCGCGGTTTATGGGGGTAGAACTAACGGCTAAGACCCTCGGACTGGTCGGTTGCGGCAATATCGGTTCGATAGTCGCCGAGCGCGCGCTTGGACTGAAGATGAAGGTTGTGGCCTTCGATCCTTATCTCAGCGACGAACGTGCCCTTGAACTGGGTGTTGAGAAGACGGAACTTGATGCGCTCCTTCGGCGTGCTGACTTTATCACCCTGCACACGCCGTTGACGGATCAAACCCGGGGCATCATCGATGCTAGTGCGCTGGCGAAAACAAAACCGGGTGTTCGTATTGTCAATTGCGCGCGTGGCGGCCTCGTCGTCGAGGCAGACCTCAAGGTAGCTCTCGAATCCGGCCATGTGGCCGGTGCAGCTCTCGATGTGTTCGAGGAGGAGCCGGCCACGGATAACGACCTATTCGGATTGGAAAACCTTGTCTGCACCCCGCATTTGGGTGCGAGCACGACCGAGGCGCAGGTCAACGTCGCGATCCAGGTTGCCGAGCAGATGGCTGACTACCTCCTGACGGGTGCAGTCGTAAACGCGCTGAATATGCCGTCGGTCTCGGCGGAGGATGCGCCGCGGTTGATGCCGTATATGAGGCTCGCGGAACTTCTCGGCAGCTTCGCCGGCCAGCTCGTCGAATCCAGTCTCAAAAGTGTGACCATTGAATATGAGGGACATGCGGCAGAATTGAATACCAAGCCCGTCAGCGCAGCGGCTTTAAAGGGACTTCTATCGCCTGTGCTCGACAGTGTGAACATGGTCAATGCGCCTATTATGGCTCAGGAGCGGGGCATTGATGTATCGGAGGTGCGGACGGCGCGGGAAAGCGACTATCAAACGCTTGTGCGCCTGACCGTAGTCACCGAGAATCATACTCGCTCTATTGCAGGCACCTTGTTTGGCGGCGACCGTCCGCGGGTGGTTGAAGTCAAAGGGGTCCCAATGGAGGCCGAGCTGGGCAGCCACATGCTCTACGTTAACAATGAGGACAAGCCGGGCCTGATTGGTCTTCTCGGCACGGTACTTGGTAATGCTGAGCTGAATATTGCTACGTTCCAGTTAGGCCGAACCGCTGCGGGTGACGATGCAATAGCATTGGTTGAGGTAGATCAGGAGGTTCCAGCAGACGTATTGGCTGCGGTTGCCGCGCTGCCGAACGTCGTGCAGGCAAAGGCACTTAACTTCTGATCGCCAGTCGGGTCGCCGAATACCTCGAGGCAGCCATTATGGCGTTTTGCCAGTGTGGTCGTTAAACGCAGGTGTCTTCGGTTTGTTAACCGTGTGTGGCAGCATAGAAATCGCCCGCATAGGTAGAGCTATGGTGCGCTCGGGTATATGAGGTTAAGAGCTGGCGGACGATAGAATCGTTGCGGTGAGGCCGAATTCCGAGAAATGATATAATCTTAAACCCCGTCTGCATGGACTTATCATTGCCGACACTCCGCAAACCGTTTAAACCCCGCGCGATTATGACTGATTCAGATGAAAACAGGGCGTTACTGCCCGCTGGTCTCCACGACCTCCTGCCGCCACGTGCGGCGCAGGAGGCATCGACCATATCCGGGGTAATGGAAGCATTCCGCGCAAGCGGTTATGAGCAGGTCAAGCCACCGTTGGTCGAATTTGAATCCACGCTCGTCGGCAATGGCACCAATGGTGGTGGCAGTCTGGCGGGTCAGATGTTCCGGGTGATGGACCCGGTCAGCCAACGCATGATGGCGGTTCGGGCGGATATTACTCTCCAGGTTGCCCGCATTGCGGAAGCGCGACTTGCTGATGAACCACGCCCGTTGCGCTTGTCATATGCCGGCCAGATTCTTCGCGTGCGAGGTAACCAGCTTCGTCCTGAGCGGCAATTCGCCCAAGTTGGCCTCGAGTTGATCGGGGCTGAGGGCGTTGCCGCTGACGTTGAGGTCGTGTCGCTTGCGGCCGATGCACTGTCTGCTGCCGGGGTGCTTCGTCCGACCGTTGATCTGAATTCGCCTGCGCTGGTGGCTAGCATTCTCGAGAATCTTGAGCTTGACGATATGACGGTCGTCGACCTTAGAGCCGCTCTCGACCGCAAGGACAAAGATGCGGCGGGTGAAATTCTGCTTGGGAAAGAGGTTGCGTTCTCGGATTCAGCCAAGGCCTTATGTGCTTTGATCGAAACTGTCGGCCCCGCCGACGAGGTCATCGGCAAACTGAGCGATATTGCACTGCCGTTGGGTGCGCGTGACGAAGTTGCAAGGCTTTCTGCCGTTGTGGCTGGGCTGCATGCAGCGATGCCTGACCTTCCGTTGACGCTCGACCCCGTCGAATATCGCGGCTTCGAATACCATACTGGTATAAGCTTCACCCTATTCGCCGAAGGCGTGCGTGGTGAACTCGGCCGCGGTGGGCGCTATATTACCGGTGCAGGAGAGGCAGCCACTGGGGTCTCCCTTTACATGGACTCGATTCTCCGGGCATTGCCTGCACCAGAGCCCAGAGATCGGCTCTACCTGCCATACGGAACAGTGTTTCGTGATGGTGCGGCGTGTCGTTCGGCAGGATGGATTACCATTGCGGCCTTGGCGTCGGTTGATGATCCGGTAGCAGATGCGTGCCGCCTAGGATGCAGCCATCTACTTATCGATGGCGAGCCGACTTGCGTTGGTAGCGACACTTGATGGAATGACTCGATGGCGAATGTAGCGGTTGTGGGCTCCCAATGGGGCGATGAAGGTAAGGGCAAGATTGTTGATTGGCTGTCGGAGCGTGCAGATGTCGTTGTGCGTTTTCAGGGCGGTCACAATGCCGGACACACGCTCGTCATCGGCGACAAGGTTTACAAGCTCAGCCTGCTGCCTTCGGGTGTAGTGCGCCCGGGTAAGATTGGAATTATCGGAAATGGTGTGGTCGTCGATCCGTGGGCATTGCTCGGTGAGATCGATGAGGTAGCGAAAATGGGCGTGGACGTTTCGCCGGCGACACTCAAGATTGCGGACAATGCAAGTCTGATACTACCCCTGCATCCCTATCTCGACCAGGCGGTCGAGGAGGCACGGGGCGCAGATAAGATAGGTACGACCGGACGTGGGATAGGTCCCGCCTATGAGGACAAGGTAGGACGCCGTGCCATTCGGGTTTGTGACCTAGCGGATCGGGGAACGCTCGATGCACGGATTGACCATTTGCTGTTTCACCATAATGCTCTTTTGCGTGGCTTAGGTGCGGGTGAGGTCGATAAGGTTGAATTGATTGCGCGGATCGATGAGATCACCGATCGTTTGCTGCCCTTTGCAGCGCCGGTTTGGGATTTTCTCAATGACGCCCGTAAGGCCGGCAAACGAATCCTTTTCGAGGGTGCGCAGGGAGCCATGCTCGATGTTGATCACGGCACGTATCCGTTTGTCACTTCGTCGAATACCGTTGCGGGTCAAGCGGCGGCGGGAGCGGGCATCTCGCCAGCGGCGATTGGGTATGTTCTCGGCATAACAAAGGCCTATACGACCCGGGTCGGTAGCGGTCCGTTCCCGACCGAACAGCAGAACGAGATCGGCGAACTTCTGGGTGAGCGCGGTCACGAATTTGGCACCGTGACGGGGCGCCGACGGCGCTGCGGCTGGTTTGATGCGGTTATGGTCCGTCAGGCGTTGTGTGTGGGTGGCATCAACGGAATCGCGCTCACGAAGCTCGACGTTCTAGATGGAATCGACGAGCTGAAGGTCTGTGTTGGCTACACGATCGACGGCGTCGAGGTGCCGCGCTTTCCAGCCGGTATTCGAGACCAATCGAGTGTCACACCCGTCTATGAGTCGATGGAAGGTTGGCAGACCAGCACCCATGGTGCCCGCAGCTGGGCCGATCTGCCTGCCACCGCCATCAAGTATGTCCGCCGGATTGAGGAGCTAATAGGCGCACCGGTGTCGATGCTATCAACTAGCCCGGAACGGCTAGATACGATCCTTGTTCGCGATCCCTTTGCTGACTGAACCGTGCCAATTTTTTTTCCCTCATCCTACTGAAATTGATGAATTAGCGGTGATGCACGGGGTGGCTAAGGTAGGCTACCTGCTCGTAGTCTGTATACCCACGTTGGCCGCTGTTTATGTCTAGCGAGATGAAGAACAGGGTGACGCGCTTTGCGCAGAATTACTTCATCTAGGAATGAGGTGAGGATGTTAAGGTGCCGTCTGGCATCCACCCCAGGCTCCCGGACCGGGGCCTATTTCGGTGCAGCTACCTGCTGTTCGATGGTGAGGTTCTTCATCGCTTTCTGCAGCTTCTCGAACGCCCGAACCTCAATCTGCCGCACCCGCTCGCGGCTGATGTCATACTCTTGTGACAGACCTTCGAGCGTGACTGGATCATCGCGAAGCCGGCGTTCCGTCAGAATGTGACGCTCGCGCTCATTGAGGCTCTTCATTGCTTGGTTAAGCAGGTCACGGCGCTTTTCGAGTTCGTCCTGTTCGGCGAGTTCGATCTCGTGAGAGTCGGATTCGTCGACGAGCCAATCCATCCACTCCCCATCGCTTTCTCCATCCTTGCGCAGAGGCGCGTTTAGTGATCCGTCAGGTCCGGCTAGGCGGCGGTTCATCTGAACTACGTCATTCTCGGTGACGCTCAGCTCCTTGGCGATGTGCTGGACTTGTTCGGGGGGCAGATCGCCTTCATCAAACGCTTTAAGCTGACCCTTCATACGACGAAGGTTAAAGAAAAGCTTTTTCTGGGCTGCGGTGGTGCCCATTTTTACGAGGCTCCATGAATGCAGGATGTATTCCTGGATCGCGGCGCGAATCCACCACATCGCATAGGTCGACAGGCGGAAACCGCGGTCTGGATCGAATTTCTTGACCGCTTGCATCAGGCCAACATTTCCCTCGGAAATCAGCTCGGCGACCGGCAGGCCGTAGCCGCGATAGCCCATCGCGATCTTGGCGACCAGGCGCAGATGGCTGGTGACGAGCTGATGGGCAGCATCAACATCGTCATGCTCAATCCAGCGCTTGGCGGCCATGAACTCCTGCTCATGCTCGAGCATGGGGAACTTACGAATTTCGTGCAGGTAGCGCGAAAGGTTACCTTCAGGCGTAAGCGAGGGAAGCTGTGGCGTTGCCATGTTAGTTTCTCCCATCATCTGCAGATACGAATGCACCCTGCTGTGTAACGCAGTGTTATCAGCGTGCAACCTAAATATGGTGTTTCTTTGTCGGTCTGCAATATTTTAGAGAGATTCTAATATTCGTATAAGAACGGCGATATCTCTGGGAAAGTCTGTATTGAAATCAATACGTTGGTCCGTTTTTGGATGTGTAAACCCGAGGGTGTGGGCGTGCAGTGCCTGGCGTGAGAAGGCGACAATATGCTGTTTAGTGTTGGAATCAAGGCTGGCCAACGAGCTGCGTCTTGCGGTTGTGCGACCATATTGCGGATCGCCTACTAGCGGATTGCCGCGGTGGCCCAGATGCACGCGGATCTGATGAGTTCGGCCAGTGGCGAGGCGGCACTCGACCAGTGAGGCCAGCCCGTCACCATATGACGCCAGCGTTTTGTAGCGGGTCAGGGCGGGTTTCCCCCCGGTCTGGCGGACGGCCATCTTTTTTCGGTTCTTCGGATGGCGCCCGATTGCACCTTCGATCTCGCCGGTGGGCGGATTTATACGACCCCAGACGATTGCGTGGTAGGCTCGGTCGACGCTGCGGGCGGAGAATTGTGCGACAAGACCGGCGTGGGTTGAAGCGGTCTTAGCGGCAACCATGACGCCGCTGGTTTCTTTGTCGAGGCGGTGGACAATGCCGGGCCGTTTTACGCCTCCAATCCCCGCCAGGCTCTTTCCGCAATGGGCAATTAATGCGTTCACAAGCGTGCGGTCAGGGTTACCCGGGGCAGGGTGCACTACCAGTCCGGCCGGCTTGTTTATGACGATCAGCTCCTCATCTTCGTAGAGAATGTCTAATGGGATGGCCTGCCCACGATGGGTCGGGTTGATAGGAGCGGGAATCGTGACTTCAAATGTCTGACCCGCGGCTGCTTTTGTAGATGGCGACACCACCGCATTGCCGTCACGGGTGACGTGTCCACCCTCGATCAGCTTTTTCAGGCGAGAGCGAGACATGCCGTCGAGCGCAGTGGCGAGCACGCGGTCCAGGCGCGCATCGGTCTGATTGGCGCCGACAGTCACGTGTTTCAGGGTATCTTTGTCTTTTTGCGTCATGTCCCTAGACTGCGCTATGCAATTCGGAGGGTCCATTGGCCATACAGATTTTACGCACGATTGTCATCGTCCTGGGTGTTCTTATCCTAGTCGTTCTCGGCGCCGTCATCTGGACAGCGTTCGAGGGGCCGCGGGGCTCGAGCCCGAATGTCGGCGGTGAGAATACCCAACCCGCACCCGATCGGCTATCACTGGGTCTATCCTCGCCCGACTGCGTGATTACAACGGCAAGCACTGATGCGGGTCGCTTGACCATCATCACCGCCGGACCGCCGAGCCTGCCCGACTGTCACCGGGTGTTCGTGATCCAGTTATCTAGCGGTAGAGTCCAGATGGAAATCGGGCTGTGACCGAGACCTCGACTGCTAACTTCGCGTCAGACAATGTGGCTGGTGCGCTGCCTGAGGTAGTAGCGGCCGTTACCGAGGCGGCATCGGTTGGCGCCATGCCCTATGGCAGCGACCCCTGGACTGAGCGTGTTTCCGTGCGGCTGCGTGAGGTCTTCGAATGCAATCTGTGGGCCTTTCCGGTCGCCACGGGCACGGCCGCGAACGCGCTGGCGCTATCGGCGATCTGCCCGCCCTTTGGAACGGTCCTATGCCATCCGATGAGCCATGCAAATACCGATGAATGCGGAGCGCCGGAATTCTACACCGGTGGCGCCAAGCTCCAGCTTGTCGGCGGACCGGATGGGAGAATCGACCCGGCTGCACTCGATCAGGCGATCGTGACAGCGCGTCCGCACGGGGTACACAACATGCCACCGGCAGCGATTACTATCACTCAAGAGAGTGAAGCAGGCACGGTGTATTCGGCGGATCATGTGGATGCCATCGCCTCGATCGCGAAGGCTCACGGCCTAGCCCTGCATATGGATGGTGCGCGGTTTGCGAATGCGCTAGCAGCGCTGGATGTTACCGCAGCTGAGGCCACTTGGCGGCGCGGGATTGACGTCCTGTCCTTTGGGGCTACCAAGGGTGGAGCGATGGCAGCGGAGGCGGTTATCTTCTTTCGTAAGGAACTCGCCGCGGCGTTCGGTGAGCGGCGCAAACGCGGCGGACACCTGGTCTCGAAGATGCGATTTGTTTCGGCCCAGCTCGATGGCTATCTCGCTGACGACGCTTGGCTGCGCGCCGCGCGAGCGGCGAATGCCGGCGCAGCCCGGCTTGCGACAGAGCTCGCTGGGATCAAGGGTGCAGCCCTCGTACGGCCGCCAGAAGCTAACATTGTTTTTGTTCAATTGCCGCTGCCGGTCCTTGATGCACTTGAGGTTGACGGTTTTGGTTTTTACCGAGTGGGTGGCGATGGTACGATCCGCTTAGTTGTACCGTGGAGTGTGACCGATGTTGATGTCGACGCCCTCGTCAGTGCGATACGGGGCCATGTTTCGACTACCGCATGATAGAAACCCGGACAGCACGTGGCACAACAGTGCCTTGAAATGGCGCGCCGGTTCGGCTATTCCGTCCATCCAGATTTTGACAAGCCACGTTGTCCCGTTCGTCTAGTGGCCTAGGACGCTGGCCTCTCACGCCGGAAACAGGGGTTCGACTCCCCTACGGGATACCACGCTTTTTTGTCTCGCAAAAACACCAGAAAACCAATGGTTTATAGCCACGCATCTTGCCACTTTGCGACCATTCTTAAATGAGCCCTGCACGTGCCCCTCGACTTTGCTCGTGAACGGGCTGTCACTGAACTTCTGGTAGTAGAGGCCCTCCCGTTTCACCAAGTCCTTCATCGTCTCCCCGAATGCGATTGTGGGGGACAGAAGGATCAGTAGGAGGATGGGTGAGGGGATAGAGTTGATTTTAGTCAGTTAAGAAGTTCAACCAAAGCAACGGTTGCTAATCCATAGCTTGCTAAACCTGCAACAACGCCTGCGAGGATAGCAAGAAGCATACCTACTCGATTCTTCGCATATGTGTATGCAAGCCATCCTAGAATGATTGCTCCAAGGCCAAATAAACCTAATAAACGGCCAGCAATAATCGCGCCACCAACCCAGAGAATGTTTATTACTATTTGAATATATTTCTGTCTTCCGACACTCGGATCTTCTTCAGACATGTTTTCATCTTTCATTTGTCAAACGTTTGGCTAATCAAAATACCTGTTGCTCTGTGCGGTGTGCATTATCTCAAACAAAGGTGATTTCCCATCATCCGCGATTCGCGATTGCGTCGGCCCGCCAGACATCTGCACGCCAGTGCCAGGCGATGAAGGCAGTTGCAATTACCCCGAGGACGCCGTAGGCGGTCGCCGTCGCGGTGTAGCCGAAGGCCTCGATCAGGGGGCCTGAGGCGAGCAGTCCCATGGGTAGGCCATAGATCGCTAGCATCCGCAGGCCTAGGATCCGCGAGCGCATTTGCGGGTCGGAACTACGCAGCAGCATCACCGATAGGGGCACTAGGGCCAGAGTCTGACACAGACCCGCTAAGATTAGCACCACGATCCCGACTGCCATCACGTCGACCCAGGCGAAGACCAGCAGCAGCGCATACCAGCTGAATGTGTAAATAATCATCATTCGCCCCGGTCGGATACTCCGCCGGTAGGCTGAAAGCCCAAGTGATCCGAGAAGCGCGCCGAAAGCGAAGCTAGCAGCGAGGTAGCCGAGTCCAGCCTGGCCCGTGCCATAAACCTCACGAGCCACATAGGGCAGGACGCCCCCCATGAGTGGGAAGGCACAAAGATTGACCAGCAGGGCCAAGGTCATGGCCGCCAGTAGGTGTGGCGTACGCCAGACATATGCGAAGGAATCTGTCATGTCCCGGAACGGTGACGAGCGTCTAGGCGACAAGTCAGGTGATAGCACCGCATCGGTTTGGAGACGCCTCGCGGTAAGCAGTGTCAGTAATGCCGAGGTTGCGTAGAGCAGGGTGACCGCTATGTAGGCCGGTGCCATGCCGAGTGTGGCGACGAGGCTTGCGCCTGCTAGTGCGCCCGCGACCCGCGCTGAGTCCGTAGTGGTCCGCGACACGCCCATCGCTCCAACCAGCTGCTTCGGTGGGATCGTTTCACCGACGAGCGAGTAACGGATGGCAATGTCTGATGGTCGTACGATTCCCATCATTGCCCCTATCACGAACACGGGCAGGGGACCCAGTGCATCGAAATAGATAAAACCGGTCAGGGCGGCCGCTTGTAACATATAGAACGTGCGCATTGTGCTCAGGACCGCGCGAGCACCCTTGCGGTCTCCAGCGACGCCGAACATCGGGGCGACGAGGGTGCCGCCATATTGAAGCGCAGCGAACAGCGTAAGCAGCAGTACCGAATCCGTTGTGACAAGAATGTACCAGCCGAGGATTAGTGTCTCCATTTCGAATGACCAGGAGGTTGCGAGATCTGCTGGCCACTGAAAACGGAAGCTACGGACGGCAAAGGGGGCTAAGACGGATGCCGGGCGTTCCGGCGTATTGGCCATAGTCAGACGCCGCGCTCCACGCAGATGTCGATTAGATTAGGTCCAGGATTTTCATTAGCGGCCTTAAGCGCGGTGCGCACAGCGCCGGGCTCCGTTACCCGTTCGGCGCTTACGCCCATGGATTGGGCCATGGTAACGAAGTCGATGGGCGGGTCCTCAAAGTCCATACCGATGTATGTTTCGTTGCCGTGGAAAGCTTTCAAGCGCTGCTTAATAATGCGGTAACCCTGATTGTTGAGGATCACGAAGGTAACTGGCACGCGCAGATGCGCTGCCGTCCATAGCGCTTGGATTGAATACATGGCCGATCCGTCGCCGACCAGCGCTACTACGGGGCGATCAGGTTGAGCTATCTGTACCCCTACCGAGGCTGGCAGTGCCCAGCCTATGCCGCCGCTGGCGAAGGAGTGGAAGTCGTACCGGTCGCGCAGCGGCAGAAATTGGAGCAGGTTCCAGCTCGTGGTCAGCCCCTCGTTAACAGTGATGGTACCCTCTGGTAGCGCATCGGCGATGGTCAGCATCAGCCAGTCCGAGCGGATCGGCGTCGCCTCGGATTCGGATGATAGTTCGGCAGCCCGACGTGCACGCTTCGCTGACCAGTTGATTTCGGCGACTTCTGCGAGGCGCGCTTTCGCGGTCTCCGCATGACCGGTCCGCGCCTCAATCATCGGGTTCAGCACCTCCAGGGTTTCGCGCACATCGCTGCGCACGGCTAGGTCAGCTGGATAGTTCTTTCCCATCTCCCAGTCTAACAGGCCGATCTGGACGATCGGCATCCCGTCGGGTAGGGGTTCGGTTTGGCTCATCACTGACATGCGCAGTACGTCTGCTCCAACCGCCACCAGCAGGTCATATTTTTCGAGGATACGGCGTACCTCCTTCTGGTTGCGTGACAGAGCCCCCATGAAGGCGGGGTGTTCCGATGGAAAGAAGGAGCCGTAGGCTGTTGTTTGCTGAAACGCCGGTGCACCGAGCACCTCGGCGAAACGAGCGACCTCGTCGAGTGCGTCGGAGGTGACAACCTCGTTACCGGCGAGGATTGCGGGTCGCTCGGCTGTCAGAAGGCGGTCGGCTAATGCTTCGAGTCCTGTGTCAGAGGGACGCGTGACGGTATTTACGCGGGTGCGCGCGCCTAGATCAATTCCCTTCCGGTCATTCAGTACATCGCCGGGTAGGGAAATGAATACGGGCCCCGTTGGCGCAGTCATCGCGACTTTTCCGGCACGCCGCATCATGCGCGGTAGGTCCTCGAGGCGTGTAACCTCTGTCGCCCACTTCACCACCGGCGCCGCAATAGGGACAAGTGGATCGTAGAGCAGCGGTTCCGTTAGCCCGTGTCCGGTTTCCTGCTGACCGGCGGTTATAATCATCGGGGTACGGGTAAAGCGGGCGTTGTAGATTGCGCCTATCGCGTTGCCGAGGCCAGGTGCCACATGAACGTTGCATGCGGCCAGTCGCCCGGAAGCGCGGGTGTAGCCATCCGCCATTGCCACAACGAGCGATTCCTGGAGCCCGAGTATGTAAGACATATCTTCTGTAAATTGCGGCATGGCGTCCATGATAGGCAGCTCTGTAGTGCCTGGATTGCCGAAGAGGTGCGTTACGCCCTCATCCCGCAGTAGCGCTAGAAATGCCGCGGCACCTGTGAACTCGTTCCGCATGACTGTTCCCCCAATCGGCTATTCGCATCATGTCGCGTTTGATTCATATTAGACCCATGGGGGTGTGGTTTAAATGCATGCACTCCTGATATGTCTTGTTTCGAATTACTTAGTGCTTGGGGATAGAGCGATGGGAACCGTCTATGACTACATCATTGTCGGGTCCGGATCGGCCGGTAGCGTAATGGCCGGTCGGTTGTCGGAGAAGGCCGGCAACCGTGTATTGTTGCTCGAGGCCGGACCGGATACGCCGCCAGGACGAGAGCCTGAAGATGTGCTGGACACCTATCCCATGTCCTATTTCAATCCGGCCTATGCATGGCAGGCGCTCCGTGGTCATGCGCGCCGTCATAATAATTCTCCGGCTGGGCCGTTTCGCCAAGGTCGGATCATGGGCGGGACCTCCTCGATCAATGGCATGGTTGCACTCCGTGGCACGCCCGACGACTATGACGAATGGTGTGCACTGGGGGCTGAGGGTTGGAGTTGGGACGAGGTGCTGCCTCATTTTCGGAGATTGGAGACGGACGTCGATAGCTGCGCTGGCGACCCGCTACATGGTAAGGAGGGGCCGCTGCCGATCCGGCGGGTGGGACGCGCCGAATGGCCGCCCTTCGTCAACGGAGTGGATCGTTGGAGCTATAATCGCCAGGTAACGCCAATTCATGATCTCAATAGCGATTTTCGTGAGGGTGTAGGAGCCCTGCCACTGAGTCGGTTTCCCGATAAACGTGCGTCGACCGCTATCTGTTATCTTGACGCCACAGTGCGTGCACGGAAAAATCTGACGATCGTGACCGACGCCCATGTGGAAGGGCTTTTGACCGCTGGGCTTCTGGTGACGGGTGTGACCGCGCGGGTTGAAGGCCAATCACGGGAATTCGGAGGGCGCGAGGTCATAGTGTGCGCTGGGGCGCTGCAGTCGCCGGCAATTCTGCTGCGTGCCGGTATTGGTCCGGCCGCGAAGCTGCGCGCGGTCGGTGTGCCAGTGATTTTAGATCGGTCCGGGGTCGGCGCAAACCTACTGAACCACGCAGTAGTCTACATTGTAGCGCAGCTCCGCCGTGATGCCGCCCAGCCCTTGGCAATGAAGTCTCATTCGACAGCAACTGAACGCTTTTCATCGGGTGTTGATGGCTGCGGGCCGCTCGATATGAGTCTGTCGATCTCCAGTAAAATTGGCTGGCATGCGCTGGGGCGCCGGATCGGGGCGTTGGTGCCTACCCTGCTAAAGCCGGCTTCAAGCGGCGATGTGACGCTCGCGCGAGATGGCACGAATGTCACGACCCGGATCGAGTTCAACTATCTTGATGATAGTCGTGATCGGGCGCGGCTCAATGGTGGAGTGCGCCGGGCCATTGAGATCCTCCTGTCGCCGGAGGTGCGTCCGCTTTGGCATTGCGCCTTCCCGGTCTCACGGCCGAACAAAATGCGCGCGCTAAACGACATCACCACCTTCAATAGTCTGCGAGCGCGGATCTTAGCTGGCCTGTTTGACACAATTCCAGTAATTGGACGCCCGGTGCTGTCGAGCCTCTCGGAACCGGGGGTTGATATCGCTACCTTGGCTGAGGATCCGGAGGCACTCAATGAGATTGTTGGAAAGTCCATCGTTGGTGTGTTTCATCCAGCCGGGACCTGCCGGATGGGTGCGGCCGATGATCCAACCGCGGTCACTAATGGTGAGGGTCGTGTTCATGGTGTCGCAGGATTGCGTGTCGTCGATGCCTCCGTGATGCCGTCGCTGCCGCGCGGAAACACCAATCTGCCCACAATCATGATCGCCGAGAAGATATCGGCCGGTATGATAGCTGCCGGCTAGATACAAGTCTCTGCGGACTGAGCACGCGGGTCGGATTTTGCAGTTGGGTCAGGAGAGGTGGTATCACCATAAGTCAGGGAATGTTTTTCGGGTGCAGGGCGCCCCCAACGACTGGAGTCTGATGTGAGCAAGGAAACTAAAATTCTCAGCATTTGCGGCAGCCTGCGAGCCGGATCGTTAAACCGCATGCTGGCGAACAGCCTGCAGGAGCTGGCGCCTAATGGCATGATGATTACGGAATCGCCGAGCATCGGTGATATTCCTATTTTTAACGGCGATGTCCTTTCTGCGGACGGCGTGCCGCCCTCCGTCGCGGCGCTGGCTGATGCGGTGGCGGCTGCCGACGGCGTAGTGTTCGTGACGCCGGAGTATAATTTTTCAGTGCCGGGTGGTCTGAAAAATGCCCTCGACTGGGTATCACGGATACCGGATCAGCCCTTTGCGGGCAAGCCAGTCGGGATACAAACGGCTTCGCCGGGTCCGTTGGGTGGCGCGAGGGTGCAGTATCACCTGCGACAGGTTCTGGTCTTTCTTGATGCCATGGTCATGAATAAGCCGGAGGTCTTCGTCGGGCTCGCAGGTCAGCGCATGGATGCGGGCCGGCTGGTGGATGAAGATTCCCGTAAGTTCGTCAGCGACCATCTTGCCGCGTTCGCGACTTATGTCGGACGCTATGGTGGCTAAAGGTTTCGGCTGAGCGGCTCAGTAGGTCGCCCGTCCACCGGAAAGATCGAACACTGCACCCGTAGAGAAGGAATTTTCTGGCGAGGCCAGCCACGCGGTCATGGACGCGATCTCCTCGACCGTGACGAAACGTCCGCGGGGGATTTTCGACAGCATGTAATTCAAATGTTCCTCGGTCATCTGGTCAAAAAGCGCTGTACGCGCCGCTGCCGGAGCGATCGCGTTGACCGCTATGTCGTAGTCCGCGAGTTCCTTGCCGAGAGATTTTGTAAGTGCAATGACACCCGCCTTGGCAGCGCTGTAGGCGGCGGC
>PBMH01000013.1 GCA_002722515.1 Alphaproteobacteria bacterium
ACGACCGTTCCCGCCGATTACGATCGCACCAACCGCACTGTCGTTCGCAGCTACCTCTAAAAAGCAAGCGATCGCCTTGCGCACATGTTTCGATAGTGTATTCACCGGCGGATTGTTGATGGTGATAACCGCTATATCGTCGTCCTTGCGGTACAGAACAGGATCACTGGAAGGCTTTCTCGACATGGTCTCGCCCCGCTGCGACGTATTAGCACTGGATCAAAATAACACTTTAAGAGAATTACACTGATCGTCCAAACTACCCTAGGCTGCCAACACAAGCGCCGCATGGACGACCAAACTAGGTGCACCTCGCACATCGGTATGGTGATTGCTAGACTGGGCGTCCGTTCGTTTTCTAGATCCCCATGGCCGCCGACGGCCCCATAAAGGCCACGCTAATGAACCGCTTGATGAACACCCGGCTCAGCGCCGCACAGATTTTCGGACTACTGTCGACGGTCGTCATGGTTATCCTTCTGGCTGCACCGCTGTGGACGGAGGAGCCAGGCGTGCTGCCTGCCGCGGGGGTCGTCTTGTTCGCTATCGCCTTCTGGGCGACCGGCGCAATACCGCCACAAATCACCGCACTACTTCTGTTTCTGCTCACCGTCGTGTTCGCGATCGCTCCGCCAAACGTGGCATTCTCAGGGTTCCATGCAAGCGCCACCTGGCTGGTGTTCGGCGGCTTCGTCATCTCTATTGCGGTGCACAAGTCGGGCCTCGCGTCACGCATGGTACGGACGCTGATGACCCATCTGCCAGCCCGCTACCTACTGATGGCCGGCGGCCTCGCCATCGCCGGCGTCCTACTCAGCTTCATCATGCCCTCGGCATCCGGGCGCGCCGTCATGATGGCACCCTTGGCCGTCGCGCTCGCCACCGAGCTCGGATTCGGCGAGAAAACGCGAGCCCGGCACGGGCTGGTCCTCGCCGCCGGATGGGGCACGACGATCCCCGCCTTCGGTATTCTGCCATCCAATGTTGTTAACATGGCCTTCGTTGGCGCATCCGAGAGCATCTTCGACGTCAGCTTCACCTATTTCGGCTACACATTCCTGAATTTCCCGGTGGTCGGGTTTCTAGGCGTACTGATCGTGATTCTGCTTATCACAGTACTGTTCGGAGCGAAGCCCGAACCCAAGGGCAAACCCGCGATACAAACTGGCTGGAGCAACGCCGAGCGCCGCCTGATGGGAATCATGTTAATCGCATTGGCGCTGTGGATGACGGATTCCCTGCATGGCATTTCGCCAGCGTGGATCGCACTCGCCGCGGCTCTGCTCTGCATCACCCCGGGGATCGGCATGTTACAGGCCTCGGCCATTACGACGGAGGTCAATTATGGGGCGTGGCTATTCGTCGCCGGTGTCATCGGCATGGGCGCCATCGCCAACCATTCGGGGGTGGGTAGCGCCATGGGCGAGTTGTTGCTGGCCAATATCCCGCTAACCCGAGATGGCGGCATCGTCACATTCTACGAAATATTCGCGATTAGCGCCGCCGTGGGGGTAGTCACAACCTTTCCCGCGGCCCCGCCGATCATGACTTCATTCTCCGACGCGATCGCACAAGCCACTGGATGGCCGCTGGAATCTGTGCTGCTGGTCCAGGTGCCGAGCTGGATGATCTATCCATTCCCCCATGAAGCGCCGCCGGTGGCCATGGCCATGGCGGTGGGCGGCGTACCCATGCGCGAGGCCTTCCGGCTGACAGCAGTCTATTTCGTAATCGGTATCCTGCTCGTTCTTCCACTGCAATATCTCTGGGGCCACATGCTCGGAATCTATTTCTAAGTCTGGTCCCGCATCGAAGCCATAAGGAGAATTCACATGCTGTTCATGGTCCGAATTAAGGTCGAACTGCCCGGCGATATGGAACCGGCACAAGTCAAGGCGCTGGGTGATGCAGAGGCCGACCGCGCAATCGAGTTGGTCCAGGCAGGCCGGATGCGCAAGGTCTGGCGGATTGTCGGCGAGCGCGCAAACTTCTCGATCTGGGAAGCTGACAGCCTAGAAGATTTCCACGCCGACATTTGCTCGCTGCCGCTACATCCTTGGATGACCGTCGACGTCACACCTATGATCGAGCATCCGGCGACCCAGGCCTACGAAGACCGGGTTGGTCCCTTCCCCACGATTTAGCTGCAGCGTCTAGTAACCGCGCTCGGCCTTCAGTTCGGATACGGGCCGGAAATAGTCTGGGTAACGTTCGGATATACGCGCGCCAGGATAGAAGGCGGCAGCAAACGATGGCCGTTCGCGGATTCGCTCGAGCCAAGCCTTCATTTCCGTCAGATCATCCCGCCACAGCAGGGCATAGCCGAGGTCGTCCATGCGATCGATAAGGGGCGTCACCTGGGCATCCACCATCGTGTATTGGTCGCCCATAATCCAAGGGCCACCGTGTTCGGTAATGGCCGCGTCGATCCGCTCGCAGGTCTGGCGGATTTGAAACTCGGCATACTCGAGTTCATCCTTGCCAAAGCCCGTCTGAGACATGCGCTGATAAAATTGCTTGCGCAGGGGTAAACGGTCCGCATGTGCGGCGAACTCGTCATTGCTCGCCTTGGCAAAGCGCATCGGCGCCAGCATATTTGCGAAGGTCGGAACCCGAACGGCTACCGTCGGCACCTCGTCGATGTAGCGCATCCAGGCCCGCATCCGCGCGCGCCCAACCGCATCACCGGGCGCCAGCGCGGGCTCGGGGATGATTTCGTCGAGATATTCGAGGATAGCAGAGGATTCAATTAGGATCGTACCGTCATGCACGAAGGTCGGGACAACGCCATTGGGATTGATCTTCAGATAGTCAGGCTCGAGCTGCTCGAATTTGCCAAGATCTACATCATGTTCGATCCAGTCCTTGTTCATCTCTGGCAGGCCCTTCTCGGCCAACGTGATACGCACCTTCTGACTGCAGGTCGATTGGGGTGCCTGGTACATCTCGATCTTCATTCGGCCTCTCCGGCGGCAAAGAACTGTGGGTATTTTTCACTCACATTAGTGTTTGCATAGAACGCTTTATCGAAGGAGGGCCGGGACTTTATACGTTCGAACCAGGCAACCACCGTGGGAAAGTCTGATTTCCAGATATGGCTATAGCCCAAGTCGGCCATGCGCTGAATAAGAGGGGTCAGGGTTACGTCAATAAGTGTGTATTGCGAGCCTAGAACCCAGGGACCTCCAATTTCATGGACCGCTAAATCAATGCGCTCACAGGTCTGGCGAATTTGCGCAATAGCATTGTCCATCTCTTCTTCCGAAAATCCGTCCACCTGGCCCATCCGGCGGTAAAAAGCCTTTCGGAGCGGCATCTTCTCGATGCGTGCCTCAAAGTCCTCGGGAGTTGCATTCTCGTAACGCAGCGGTCGGAACACCTTGTTAAAGGACGGCACACGTACCGCGGGGGTGGGCACTTCTTCCATGTAGCGCATCCAGCTACGCAGTCTTGCGCGTAACAGCGGGTCAGTCGGCGACAGGGACGGTTCTGGATAGATTTCGTCAAGATATTCCACAATAACTGAGGATTCGATCACAGGTTCGCCATTATGTACCAGCGTCGGCACCACGCCGTTGGGATTAAGCTTGAGATACTCCGGCGTCAGATGATCTCCTGAGGAGAAATGCAGTACATGGCTATCCCAATCGAGCCCCTTTTCGGCTAGGCATATTCGGACCTTTTGGCTGCAGGTCGAGTGATCCGAGTGGTAGAGCTCAAGTTTCATGGTCAGTGTCTCCCGAAATTTTGAAACGCCCCAGTTAGACTTACGTGTGGCAGCCTTTGTCCTGAAATTTGAAATATTCCCGCCTCAAAGGCGACAGCGGGTTACTGGTCTCAGATAATTACGTTAGTAACCAGCCGCCGCCCCGTCGCTGCGCGGATCGGCCCCCGCCTCAATGACCCCGTCTGGACGCCGGACCAGGGCCCCAGCATGCCCCATCAAATCGCTGAACGGGCCAACGACTTCAACGTCATGACCTGCGGCGCGCAGTGCATCAATTACCGGCACGGGGAAACGGGATTCGATTTTCAGATTGGTGCTGTCACTGCCCCACGTGCGCCCTAGAAGCCAGCGTGGCTCGGAAATAGCAGCCTGAACTGGCATACCGAAGCGCGCATGACGCGCAAATACTGCAGCCTGGGTCTGGGGTTGTCCCTCACCACCCATCGTGCCGTAGGACATAACACGACCATCGTCAAAACGCGCCATTGCCGGATTCAGTGTGTGAAACGGTTTGCGGCCCGGTTGCAGCGGGTTGAGCGCGTCCGAACAGAGTGAAAAACTAGCTCCCCGATTTTGCCAAGTGATGCCCGTCCCGGGCAATACGACGCCAGATCCGAACTCCCAGTAGAGGCTCTGAATGAAGCTGACAGCATTGCCGTCCGCATCGATAGCACCCAGCCAGACCGTGTCACTGTCCGTCCCGCCGCGCCGCCACTCGCTGGCTACCGCCGGGTCGATCACTTCCGCGAGGCCGTTGATCACGCTAGGGTCAAGGAAACACTCTGGCGGCGGATACATAAATTCAGGATCAGTAATGTAGCGGTCACGGATAGCGAAGGCCTGCTTACTCGATTCGACAAGCAGGTGGACAAAATCAAACCCCTCGGCATCCGAGCAATCCAGTCGATCAAAAGTACCAAGAATCAGCAAGGATGCTAGCCCCTGGGTGGGCGGCGGCATGTTGTAGAGCGTTGCCTCGCCTACCCGTAGCGACAGAGGTGGTTTGGAGATCGCCACATGCGCCGCCATATCCTCGATCCGAATCGGACTACCCACCGCCGCGAGATCAGCCCCTATCGCCCGTGCGAGATCGCCGCGATAGAAATCTTCGGTACCCGCTTCCGAGATGCGTCGTAGCGTCGCCGCTAGACGTGGCTGGCGGAAAAGATCACCCCGTGACGGCACCGAACCACTCGGCGTATAGACCTCGGCGAACCCAGTTGCCGGACCCATCTCCGGCAACTTCTCGGTCGTGTTCTTCACTTGGCTCTCAGTAACGGCCACTCCTTCATTCGCGTATCCGATGGCATCGGCCAGCAAGCGTTCAAGTGGCAGCCTACCACCCAGCTCGGCCGATATATCCTGGGCCGCCCCCCAGCCTGAGACCGCACCTGCGACCGTGAGCGCTGCGAGCGGCCCGCGAGACGGCACCGTGTCGAGCCCGCCCTCAGTATAGCGTTCGATCGTAGCACCGGCGCCTGCACCGCCACAGGCGTCAATTGCTACCGGATCGCCATTAGCCGGTGAGATCAACCAAAATCCATCGCCGCCAATGGAATTCATATGTGGGTAGACCACGGCGATAGTCGCCGCCGCAGCAATCATTGCCTCGATGGCATTGCCGCCCTCTCGCAGCACGGAAAGTCCGGTCTCAGCAGCGAGATGATGCGGGGCAACCACCATTCCGTGGGGGGCGAATACAGAATTCAGCATGGCTCGAGTGATCCTCAAAAAGAGATGGGCGGCACCGATGGTGCCGCCCACAACACAATTGTCGATATCGTGTTATTCCGCCGCTTCCGCCTCGGGATAATCCGTAATTTCGTCCAGCGCCGGCTTAATTTCCTGCATAAAGATACGCAGTTGGTCGATCATGTCGTCTTTAGGGCATTGAGCGTAATGGTAGATCAGTGTGATGTATTCTGCCGGCAGCTGTTTCCACTGGTCCACATAGGAATCTCGCACCTCGGATACCGTGCCGTACTGAAACAGCCCGGTCTCATCCATCAGCTCGAGCAGCCTTGCTTCATCCGCCCCCTCAGCCTTATTGGTCCAGTCGGGGAAAAGTGGCCCATAGAAGTTCTGGAAAATATCACCGGACCAATCGAGCATCTTCCGCGCGCCGTCATCATGGCTGTCACCCACATGAGGCCAGCGCACAATCGCCTGATTCTGACCGTGTGCGACGTTGAAGCCATTCTGATTTGCTATCTCGGTATAGCGAGGACCGTAATCTGCGCAACGCCCGATACTCGAGAAGTAGGACGGAATAAAGCCGCGCTTGCCGGCATACTCGACGGTCTCAATCGAAGCGTTCGACGCGATGAAAACCTTCGGGTGGGGCCGCGTGTAGGGCGCGGGCACGACCGAGATCTTCCGCAGTCTACCCTCTTCATCCATCTCGCCAGGCGCACCCATCTGGCGAGTGATATCGCCCATAAACCAGCCCTCAAGACCTTCATCATGCGGGTATGGATATTCCCACAGATCGCTCTTGTAATCGAAAGCATCCTCAGTCCAAGCTTTCATAACAATGTCGACCTGTTCTTCAAAAATCCTACGGTTCTGCTCGTCCGCCATACTCTTGTCCGACAGGGTCGCGACGGAGCCGATCTTCTGGCCCAGCACATTCGCCCAGCGAGACTGATAGCCGCGCGCGAAGCCAACAAAGCAGCGTCCCTTGGTCATGTGATCAAGGGTAGCGGTCTCCTCTGCGACCCGGATCGGATCGTCCACACTCATAACATAGCCGAGGCTGCCGATGTTGAGCCGCTTCGAAAGGCCCGCCCAGTACCCGGTGTTTATGCCGATGCTCGGCCCAACTTCGTAACCCTCCGAATGGAAGTGATGCTCGATAGAGGAAACGCCCCAGACGCCAAGATCGTCCATCGCTCGAATGAGATCCGGCATCCCCTCCATCGCTTCCTGGTAACGCTCACGATTACGACCGATCGGGCGAAGCTCCTTCCGCTCCTCAGGGCTCTCGGCTCGTACCATCGGGTACATTTGAACGACAACCTTCACCATGATGATTCCTCCCTACTATCTGGTGCCCGCACAAGTGCGGCCTCGCCTTAAACATTGAACGGCGGTGCTGTACTGCCCTCCTCGAGCTGCAGGCGCATTGTATTAATAAATCGAGCGAGCATTCCGTAGTAACCGATCATGATAGTCAGATCGACTAAGCCATCATTTCCAAGTTCCCTCTTCAGAATATCGACCATCTCATCATCGGCCTCCTCATTGCGGGTCACGATGCGGGCATATTTGGTGGCGAGCCCTACCAGTCCAGTCTCAGCCTCAATTGCGGGCGTGCCAACTTTCTTGAGCATCTCTTCAGGCGCGCCTACCTTTAGTGCAAATTCCCAGTGATGGCCCCATTCATAGGAACAGCGAAGCTCCTGGGCGACAGTCAAAATGACATATTCACGTAGCGCATCGTCGAACTTGGTACCATAGCGCACATGGGCACCGACCGGCGTGACCGCGGCGAGCGCGCCGGGGCTATTAGCCAGCAACGCAAATACATTCGGCATGCTAGTGCGCCCACGCGAGCGGATAACCTCGTCATACGCCTCCTGATATTCAAGCGGACAGTCCTCGCGCTCAACGCGCGGCAGTCGTGCAATCTCGAGTCCATCGGACACCTTGTCTCTCCCCATCAACAAGAACTAGTTCGATTTCCGAGCGGCACAGAGTCGTAGGCACCGCTTTTTCTTAACAGAAGCAAACCATCAACGGATCGCCGACGTCAACGTCGTGCCTCCAGCGTTACGCCGCGCGAAGGAGGCCAAATCGCTGCCATCTGTGCTAAACTCTAGGGGCAACGGAGACAAACGCGGAGTAGGATACTATGAATGATATGGCTCCAGCGCGCATCGGCGCCTTTGCAGGCGCGGTATTGATCGCAGCGATCACGATCTTCTTCTTGATCGAGGGCCGCGACCTCCTCATCCCCATCGCCGTCGCTATCGTTATCTGGTACCTACTCAACGCGCTCGCCGGGTTCTTACATAGGATTCCGCTCGGAAGCTGGCATCTACCAAACTGGCTCGCGCTCACGGGCGCGGTCATGATCATGGCTGTGGCCATTGCACTCGTCGCAGAGCTGATCAGCAACAATCTCGCAGACGTGGCAGCAGCAGCACCGGCCTACCAAGCCAACTTCGAAAAGCTCGTCGCCGACATTACCCGCCTGGCGGGCTTCGACACCCCCCCCGACATTGCGCACGTAATCGACGAGATCGACATTCGAGCCCTGATCACGTCGTTCGCCTCCACCGCCGCCGGAATTGCCGGATCCTTTGGAATCGTCATCGTCTATGTTGTGTTTCTACTAATCGAACAGGGTAGCTTCGAAAGTAAGTTCTCGGCCCTGTTTCCAGATTCCGAGGATCGAAAGGGCGTTCGCGATTTGCTGCATCGGATGCAAACACAGATCCAGACCTACGTCGCCATCAAGACACTGACGAGCGCACTAACTGGAGTGATCAGCTACGTGATCCTGCTGCTTGTCGGCGTCGATTTTGCCGGATTCTGGGGCTTTATTATTTTTTTGCTCAACTACATCCCGACGATCGGTTCATTGCTAGGCATCCTGCTACCCACCCTGCTCGCAGTGGTTCAGTTCGCTGCCATCGGGCCGGTAACAACTGTGCTGATCGGCGTTGGCGCGACACAGTTCGTAATCGGCAACCTGGTCGACCCGCGCCTTATGGGTACGTCGTTGAACATTTCACCGCTGGTAGTGCTAATTTCGCTGGCAGTGTGGGGCAGCATCTGGGGGTTGGCGGGCATGTTCCTGTCAGTCCCACTAACAATGATCGTGATGATCGTCTGCTCCTACTTCAGGCCAACTAGACCGGTCGCCATCATGCTGTCAGGTAACGGCAAGATCGAGACACGCTAAACGCCCAGATGTTTTGCTGCGCCTACTCAGCAGGGGCGGCCGCGCCGACATCAATCAACTCAGTCAGATACTGAGGATCAACTGGGTAATAGTCGATTTCTACCCCAAACTCCTCAAGTGCACTCTCGATTGCCGCGACGATCGCTGCAGCAGCCGGGATGGTGCCGCCCTCGCCGGCACCCTTCACCCCGAGCGAGTTCAGCGGCGAAGGCGTTTCCATATGGGTGACATCCACGCGCGGCATCTCGGTGGCCAGCGGCAGCAGATACTCACCATAGTTGGTGGTCAGCGGTTGCCCCTGATCGTCGTAGATCATCCGCTCGAAAAGCGCATTCCCGATCCCGTGGACCACACCGCCAACGATTTGGCCGTGCACGACCTTCGGATTGATCATTACACCGCAGTCATGAGCAACTGAATATCGAAGTACCTTCACTTCGCCGGTGCCCGGGTCGACCTCGACTTCAGCTACATTCGAGCCACAAGCAATTGGCGAGCCGCTGGAGCCGTCAAAGGAGGTAGCTTCAAGCACAGGATCAAAACCCGTTGGGACACGCATCGCGGACATAGGCGTCAGCTGAACCGCCAATTCTCCGAGCGTTATCGACAGATCAGGTGCCCCATTTACCCGGACTACCCCATCTTCAATATCCAGGTCTGCCTCCGAGGCCTCTAAAACTTCAGAAGCCAGCTTGAGAGCCTTTTCGCGAACCTGGGACGCAGCATCATGAGCCGACGGGCCAACATTCGCCGCCACCCGGCTCCCTATTGTGCCGATGCCATGTGAGAACTTCGCCGTATCGGCAGACTCGAAAAGGATATCTTCCGGCTTCACTCCGAGATTATCCGCAACGATCATCGCGATCATGGTGTGGTGCCCCTGCCCCTGGCTCGCAGCTCCCGTGCGCACAGCGACCTTCCCCGAAGACTCGACCCGGACGGTAGTACCCTCATAAGGGCCCATGCCGGTATCCTCGATACAGGACGAAACCCCGATGCCTAGATAACGCCCCTCCGCGCGGGCTGCAGCCTGCCGTTCCTTAAAATCTTCATAGTCGGCAAGTTCCAGCGCTTTCTCTAGAAGGCCTCGTAGTCACCACTGTCATAAATACAGGGGACGCCACCGCGCAGCGTGGCGCCGGTTTCGTATGGCATCTGGTCCGGACGGACATAATTCCGGCGCCGCACTTCGGCAGGATCAATCCGCAACTCGCGCGAGACCACCTGGACCATGCGTTCGACAGCATAGATACCGCACGGACGACCCGCGCCGCGGACCGGAGAATTCGGAACGGTGTTAGTGAAGACTATATCTACATTCACGTCGATAGCCGGAATGGCATATGCACCCGGCAAGGGCGTCAGCGAGCTGTTCGGCAACAGAATACCGTAGGGGACATAAGCGCCATTCTCATGGGTGACCTTGCCACGGAGACCAAGAATTTTTCCTTCGGACGTACATGCAACCTCGAGATCCCAATGCTGATCGCGCTGAGTCGTCGTGGATACGAAGTGCTCGCGACGATCCTCTATCCATTTAATCGGGCACTTCATGATACGCGCCGCCAGCGAGATCGCGGCCTCCTCGGGATAGAATCCGGCCTTCGGACCGAACCCACCGCCGACATCCGGTGCGATCACACGCACGCGCTCCTCGGGCTCGTCCAGCCAAGTAGCAAGCGCGCGGCGAATTAGGTAGGGCGACTGAGCCGACGTCCACAATGACAACCCATCACCCCACGGATCGTCCCGGGCGATAACGCCGCGCGTCTCCATAGAGCGGCAACCGCCACGATGCTGCATGAAGGCCGCCGAGAAAACATGATCGGCTTTTGCAAATGATTCCTCGATGTCGCCGAAGCTAGAACGCATCTTGCCCATGAGATTAGATGGTGTATCAGCGTGAGCCAGCGGTGCGCCATCTTCGAGCGCGGTCATGACGTTCACGACGGCAGGGAGCGCCTCGTAATCTACATCGACGAGCGCGAGTGCGTCCTCGGCAACAGCGCGACTGTCGGCCACCACGATGGCCACGGCCTCCCCCACATAGCAAACCTCGTCCTTCGCCAGCGGATACTGTGTCTTGTTCTGCTCAATCACCGGAGCCGGATAAAGTTGGTTCATCCTGTGACTGTATTTCTCGCCAAGATCGCCATGGGTTATTACGCGATGCACCCCCGGCAACGCCGTAGCGCGGGACCCATCAATCGAGCGAATCATCGCGTGGGCCATTGGCGCACGCAGGAAGGCCGCGTGCAGCATGCCCTCCATCGTTATGTCATCAACATACTGACCATGACCAGTCAGCAGCCGAGGGTCCTCCATGCGTTGGACTTCTGCGCCCAGGTAACGAACGGCCATGGTCCTAGCTCCCCTTCCGCATAGTCTTAGCGGCATCCAGCGCCGCATCGACAATGCCCTGATAGCCGGTACATCGGCAGATATTCCCCGAGATCGCCTCGCGCACATCCCGTTCGCTTGGATCGGGATTCTCGCGCAGAAAGGCCGACAACGAGGTTAGCATCCCTGGGGTACAGAAACCGCACTGAAGACCATGATGCTTCCAGAAGGCCTCCTGCAACGCGCTCAGGGTCCCGTCATCTTCGGCCAAGCCTTCCACGGTGGTAATCTCATGCCCGTTGGACTGAACAGCCAACATCAGGCACGAACGCACCGCTTCACCATCGACCAACACCGTGCACGCACCGCAAACTCCATGTTCGCAGCCCATATGTGTGCCGGTTAGATCAAGCCCATGCCGCAGAAAGTCGCCTAGGCTGGTGCGGGTCTCAACAGTGCCGGTCCGGCTCTCGCCATTCACCGTCAGTTCTATATCGCGGGTATCGGCCATGATCAGACATTCTCATTTGCGATGGAGGCAGCAGCGGACAGGGCCCGCTCGACGAGGGTGGCGGCCAGGCGCTGGCGATACGCCGATGTCACATACGCATCCGACATGGTCTCAATACCGCGCGCGTTCTCGGCCGCAGCCTTGAAGGCCGCGGCATTCGGCGCGGCACCAACCAGCGCCGCCTCTGCCTCGGTTAGGCGGATCGGATGCACGTCAGCGCCGCCTATGGAAATGGCCGCCCGGGTGATCTTACCGCCGTCAACGGTTAGCAGGGCAGCCACCGCGACAATCGCGAAGTCACCATGCCGCCGGGCAAACTCGACGAAGCCATGCCCGGTGTTGCCTTCCCAGTACGGCACCGACACTCCCGTAAGAAGTTCGTCTGGACCTATCGAAGGCAGCATGTAGGCGAGCGGCCATTCGGCGAACGGCACCTGGCGGGGCCCGCTAGGTCCGTGTAAGGTCAGCATCGCGTCATATAGCGCCATCAAACAGGGTAATTCCGCAGCAGGATCAAGGTGGCACAGGCTACCGCCGATAGTACCCCGATTGCGGGTCTGGAAGTGGCCAACCCAGTTGAGGGCCTCACCGATGATCGGCGCCTTCGTCGCGATCACCTGGTTGCGCATCAAATCACGCTGTCGCGTCATTGCTCCTATTTCAATGGTGTCACCGCCATCGCGAATGCCGGCGATCCCGTCGATTCGGTTAAGATCGATAACATGATCAGGCACGACGAAACGCATGTTCAACATCGGCATGAGCGACTGGCCGCCGGCAAGAACCTTAGCATCCTCGAATTTGGTCAGAAGAGACACGGCCTCTCCAGCCGTGATCGGATCGTGATAGGTGAATGGCGCCGGTTTCATCGGGCAGCCTCCATGTACTTGTCCGTGTCGTTGTGCATCGGCATCGGCCTAGGCCTTCCCGCCGCGGATCATCGCCCAAAGGGCACGGAAGAACAGACTGATACCCGAAATGGCGTTGTCAGTCGGCTTTGCGGTTTCGCCTGACACTTTGTTTGTCGTCACGTTCCCCTGCTGGGCTATCGCAAGATCTGACGCGCGCAAATCCGCCGGTGCCACGTCGACGCCAACGGCCGCCTCTATCTCGGCCCCCAGATTCTTTGCGAAGTCCGCGATAACTTGGCCAGCGATCGCGTCAATCAGACCCGATGCACGGCCATACTGGGCGATCGAGCCCGTTAGATCGATGTCACTGGTGATGTTGACCCGGCTGGCGTCACCTTCAGCGACCAGCTTGAACACCACGGTCGCGCTAGCCGCCCCGCGGCCCTTCGTGTCATTCCCCTTGGCCTGCACCGTGGCCGTGCGATTTGTTTCATCGATCTGTGTGATTTCCGCCTCACCCGAGAACATCAGAGACACGGGCCCAACTCGCAGCCTAGCATTACCGCGATAGGTGAGCTCGCCAACGGTCTCGGTCAACTCGGCACCCGGCATACAGGGCGCGATTCTTGGTACGTCCAGCAGGATGTTCCAAGCCACGTCCGGTGCGGCCGGCACAATAAAACTGTTTTTGAGCTGCATCGGACTCCTCGTCCCGCTTCAGATAATGCGGCCGTTCCGGGCGCGGCCATTCGATAGGTTCGCAGACTAATTTTCTTATTTTTGAATCGCAACCAGAACGCAACCGATTTGACTAGATGCCGCCATCCTGGCCGTGGACATGATAGGCGATATCCCGCGCCGGCTTATTACCGTCGCTGTCGACCCCGGTCGGCAGCCAGGCACACAAGTTCGCCCCTGGCGACCAGACGGTCTCGCAAGGCCCCGGCACGAAAAATTCGACGAACGCGAAATCTGCGTCACTCTCGTTGATAAAGGCGTGGGGTTCATGCTGGTAGTTGTAGAGCACGTCGCCCACGCAAAGCCGGTGCGCCGTCCCACCGAGCATTGCCGTGCCCTCGCCGGCGATCACATACTGGAAATGCTCTGCACCCACATGGTGATGCTCGGGTGCGGCAGTCCCCGGCGGGTAGGAAATCATTTCACCCTTAAATGCCTTGGTTCCGGACAGCGCCGGCGTGGCCATATAGACCCTGGTCCGAGCATCATGCTCAGACTGAAGCACAGGTTCGCGGGTCCAATCCACATGGACCAGCTCCTCCGACATGTCAGCTATGGCATCATCGAAGCGCGCAGCGTCAGGCACGCGCGCAAACAGAAGTCGTGTGTCGGCATCGCCGGCCCGTAACCGACTCAAGAAACCGAGCGGAAGATAGGTTATGTTTTTGTTAGTCAGCACTCGCCCGTCGAGTGTTACCTCCCCGCCAAGAACCTGGATCCAGCCGACCATACCCGCGCGAAGTGCCACCGGGCAGGACGCACCCGCCGCAATCTCGACGTAATCGAGCTCCACCTGATCATTGCCGATTACATCAGCCGTCAGAAGATTGGTGATAGAGACGCCATCACGGCCGGTGGCGGTAGTTTCATCTCCACGTATGATGACAGGCATATCGCTCTTCCTGCGTGCTCTTTGTCGAGTGGTGCCCCCGGGGAGACTTGAACTCCCACGTCCTTGCGAACAACAGATTTTGAGTCTGCCGCGTCTACCAATTCCGCCACAGGGGCTCCATGAAGTGTGCCCTTTCCATAAGTCTTCAGACCGCAACAGGTCAACCGCCATTGCCCTGAATAGAAAGTCTACAACGTGAGGGTGGAGTCACACCCGCACACCGCTCAACCATGTGGACAGGGGCGCGGCGGCCTGTTACGAGGCCCGGCGTGAATAGTAGTCTCCCGTGCAGGCTATCGAGAAACGGCATGCTTAAAGGCCTCTATTACTGGACCATACGCCTCGGAGCGTCGCGCCACGCTGTCTGGGGACTGGCGGTAGTTGCTTTCGTCGAAAGTTCTTTCTTCCCTATTCCGCCTGACGTTCTATTAATCCCTATGGTCCTCGCAGCGCGCACTAAGGCTTGGCGACTTGCGGCTATCTGCACCTTTGCGTCCGTCCTCGGAGGGTATTTCGGATACTATGTCGGCCTAACCCTGTTCGGAACCGTAGGCGAACCCGTGATTGCTTTCTACGGGATGGAACAAGCCTTCACAATCTTTACAGAAAAATACAATGAGCTCGGCGCCTGGATTGTTTTCACCTTCGGCATCACCCCATTCCCCTTCAAGGTGGTGACCATCGCCAGCGGCGTCACCCAGCTCGACCCCGTCGTATTCGGCCTGGCATCTATCGCCTCGCGTGGTCTGCGATTCTTCATCGTCGCCGCGCTTATCTGGTATTTTGGACCTTCGATCCGTGCCTTCGTCGAGCGCCATCTCGGTTGGGTGGCGCTTGCTTTCCTGGCCCTGTTGACCGGCGGATTCGTTTTGCTCGAATTCATTTTATAATTGCCCGCTCATTCTGTACCCATATCCCAACCATGGCCGCATCCGATATCCACACTAAGCTCGCCCAGCACCCACACATCTGGCCCGCTCTAACCGTCGCGGCGAGCGCTGGTCTGCTGAGCGGTGCCTGGGCGTTCCAGATTTTCGAAGGACTGCAGCCCTGTCCGCTCTGCGTCTACCAGCGTTGGCCCTACTGGGTCATGGTCACTCTCGGGCTGACTGCTGCTCTTGCGGGACGCCGGCTGCAGCCAAGCGCACTCGCGCTCTTCGCAGCGGTCGGCGGGCTAGTCTTTCTCGCAGGCGCAGGCATAGCCGGCTTCCATGTGGGGGTCGAGCAGCAATGGTGGGAGGGACTGTCAACTTGCGGCGGTGTGCATACGGATTCAAACCTATCGATTGAGAAGCTGAAGGAGAAGCTCTTCGCAACGCCAATCGCGCGCTGTGACGATATGCCATGGTCCCTCTTCGGAATCTCGCTGGCAGGCTATAATCTGATCTCTTCGGTCGCGCTGGCACTGGCATCGGCTTGGGTAGCACACGGCATCTGGCGAAAAACAAAATGAACAATGGCAGAGACAAACGTCCCAAAATAACCGGCGAGGACCTGCTCCCCGGGGACCCCGACAGGAAGACGCTAATCGAGCGGATGATCCGGGTCGATCATGCAGGTGAGTTTGGCGCCGCGCGCATCTACGAAGGTCAGCTCGCCGTGCTCGGCAAACAGCCGGTCGGCGAAACGATCAGGCAAATGGCCGCACAGGAAGAAAAGCATCTAGCTGCTTTCAACGAACTAATCGTTGCGCGCCGGGTCCGACCCACAATCCTCTCGCCGGTTTGGCACGCTGCCGGTTTCGCACTCGGGGCAGCCACTGCGGCCATGGGCGAGAAGGCAGCTATGGCCTGCACGGTCGCCGTCGAAGACGTCATCCAGGAGCATTACGCCGATCAATCTGCCCTCCTCGGCGACGACGAGGTGGAGCTGCGCAACCTGATCGACGAGTTCCGTGCCGAAGAGATCGAGCACAAGGAAACCGGGCTCGCCCATGACGCGGAACAGACTCCCGGTTACCGGGTAATGTCGGAGGTTATCAAAACGGGAACCCGAGCAGCCATCTGGCTATCGACGCGCATCTGACTGCAGGACCGACAAGCCTTATTCATCCAATTCTGAATCCCAGTAGAGATAATCACGCCAGCTCTCATGTAGGAAGTTGGGGGGAAAGGCGCGGCCATTCTCGATCAATTCCCAAGAGTCAGGCTGACGTGGTTGCGCCAGCATCCGCATACCCGATTCTTCAGGCGTGCGGTTAGCCTTTATCAGGTTGCACGCTGCCGAAGCTGTGACGACATTCTCCCAGGATGTGCGCCCGCCTCGTGATCGGGGAATCACATGATCAAAGGTCAGCTCATGAGCTGGCAAACGCTGACCCGAATACTGGCAGGTGAAGCGGTCACGCAGGAATACGTTGAAACGTGTAAAGGCTGGGCGTTCGGCCGGGCGCACATACTCCTTGAGGGAAACAACACTAGGCAACGGCACCTCTAGGTTGGGCGATCGGATCACCCGGTCATACTCGGCGACGGTGTTGACCCGGCCCATCAGAGTCGCCTTAACAGCCTCCTGCCAGGGCCAGAGGGACAATGGAAAATAGCTTAGCGGGCGGAAATCCGCATTGAGTACGAGTGCCGGACATTGTTCCAGCGCGACGTTCATCCATCTGCCCCCGCGGGGTTAGCCACCCAACGAATATTCGGCATATCTAGCCGTGCCTTTCGATTCCTTTCAATTTTGTCGTCAGAAATCCCAATGGCCTGTGGCGATACTGTCAAATTGAGGACAGCGAATGCCGATTCCTCATACATTAAAGACGGCGGCCAAAGTGGCGACCGCCCGGGCAATCCCATTATCGTCAATGCCATGGCCAAGGCCGGCTCGGGAAACTGCTTCAACTTTCAGACCAGCGTCGCGCAGTGCCGATTCGGCTACCTCAAGCGCCGCATGCGGCACTACCTCGTCAGCCTCACCATGTACTAGCAGAACAGGTGGACGGGAGGTGATCTCGTCGACAAGACTTTCGGCCGCAGCAAGCATACCCGAATAACCGAGCACCGCAGCGGGCGCCACTGATCGGCGCAACCCGACGTGCAGAGCCATCATCGAGCCCTGGCTAAAGCCTAACAACGCCAGATCGGGGTCATTGAGGCCATGACGATCTAGCTGATAGTCGAGAAACGCATGGATTCCAGGAGCAGCGCCGCGCACCCCGGCCGCAATATCCTCGGGTGTACGGTTGATCAGGCTGAACCATTGTCGACCGAAGGGTGCTCCATCACAAGGATTCGGGGCATCGGGCGCGACAAACAGCGCGTCAGGTAATTCGGCGGCGAGCATTGGCGCAAGTCCGATAAGATCATTTCCGTCAGCGCCACGCCCATGCAACAGAACCACCAGCTGTTTGGGTATGTTACCCGATGCCGGCCCGTAGCTCGGACCCTTCAGTTGCGGTTCGCTCATTTGCTGTTCCACTTCCTCGTGATGAGGCAAATCATATCGCCTCGGCCTTATAAGCGTGCCAGAGAAGCCGTGCCGCCACGCTGCGCCACGGACGCCACCTCTGTTCCGCTTCCTTACGCAGCTGTCCCGGGGTCCAGTGCATACCATCTCCTAGATGCTCCCCGGCGGAAGCCGCAAGAGCCAAGTCGTCCGCCGGCATGATATCGGGTCGACCCAGCGCAAACAGGAGGTAGCACTCTGCGCTCCAACGCCCGATCCCCTTAAGCGCTATCAGCGCAGCGATCGCTGCGTCGTCGTCCAGTTTACGCAAGCCCCAGATATCTAAAACTTCCGAAACGACAGCCTCAGCGAGCCCATCCTCTAGCTGTTTTCGCGTTTTCATCGCATGATCGTCTCCGACTACCGGTTAGCGACCCGATACCGCTCGCAGCCCCTACGTTGAAAAGAAATTTAGCTCCAAAATCAACCCGGACAACGGATTAACCTTTAGCTGATGAACCAAAAAACACTCGGCGATACGCTCGTCACCCGCTTCGCTCCTTCACCGACTGGCCTTCTTCATCTCGGTCATGCCTATTCCGCGCTATTTGCTTGGCGGCTCGCCGATTCCGCAGGCGGTAAATTTCATCTCCGAATTGAAGACATCGATATCGGCCGCTGTCGCCCCGAGTTCGAGGAAGCAATCATCGAAGACCTACGATGGGTGGGCATCGACTGGGTAGAGCCGGTTTGGAGACAATCACAAAGAATGCATAGGTACGGCCTAGCGCTCGCGAAGCTCGACGCGATGGGCCTAGTCTATCCCTGCTTCTGTACGCGCAAGGATATCGCCGCCGAGGTCTCACGGTCCGGCACGGCCCCGCATCTTGCAGGACCCGGTCCGGATGGGCCGGTCTATCCTGGCATCTGCAGGGCTCTCGATACTGAGACTCGCAGGGCGCGAATTGCCGATGGCGAACCACACGCTCTGCGTCTCGACATGGCAGCTGCAACGGCCTGCGCCGGGACACTCACTTGGCATGACCGCACCCAAGGCGAGCAAACCGCCACGCCCGAAACTTTCGGCGACGTAGTCCTTGCCCGCAAGGACGTCGCAACCAGCTATCACTTGGCGGTGACTGTCGACGATGCGGCTCAGGGCGTTTCGCTGATCACCCGCGGCGTTGATCTGTTCGCAGCAACCGACATTCACAGGTTACTTCAGGCGTTGCTCGACCTAGACGTTCCAGAATGGCACCACATCCCCTTGCTCACGAACGGCGACGGCGTGCGGCTTACCAAGCGGAATCAGGCCTCTACATTACGCGCATTGCGCGAGAGCGGAACAGAACCGAGCGAGATTTGGGCAAAGGCGATCCGCCAGATCGCTCAAAGCGCAGTGCTCTGCGACGGCAAATAGAACCAAGCTGTCAGGACCAAGCGCGCAGTCCACGTACGAGGCGCGCATAGTCGGGATGTTCGGGCCCGACGAGGCCATGCCGAACAGCAAAGTCGATGATCACCAGATTGACGTTGAACTTGAACTCATTTGTTTCATCAACGAGCTGTACGGCCCGACGGGCTGGCCATTTAACAAAGCTGCCGACCTCACCATCGGTATTCCGCGGCTCGAACCCCGCTGGCAATTCGAGATCGTAGACGAATAGCATGTCACTGCGCATGCCGTTCTTCGTGTCCAACCTGTATGTAATTACACTCACAGGTCGTGCCGTCTTTGCGAGCTTCTCGGGCACAGCGGCCTCTTCGGCTGCCTCCTTAGCCACATTTTCCGCCAGGCTAATGCCCACGGGCAGACCGCCTGCGACCATGTTGTCGAGCTTGCCGGGCGCGACCTCGCGATCTTTCGCACGCACGCCGATCCACAATTCAGGCCCGTCCACCGTCTGAACATAGCCGTTAACATGAACGCCGTAGGAGTTCACACCAAACGATTCGAGCCATGCTCGATCGATATGCATGAGAATTTCGCCTCCGAACTGTTCCATCACTGGACAGAGTTCCTTACGCCTAACCGGTAAAAACTGTTCAACGACAAGTGCGGAGCCGGCCTCGGCGAGCGCGTTCGAACGCGCCTCGATATCGTTCAGGCTTTCGAGAATATCGACGCCATTTTCGGTGATCTTGAAATACTGCGTCCAACGGGCCATGCGCTCAGCTAGATCGCGGCGCATCCAGCCCGTCTGCGCACCGCCAACGCGGAACGGCAGCTTTTTGTCGAAACTGTGCACGTTGCATGCGGCGATATGGTCGTAGAGCGCCACCAACTTTTATCCGGGCCAATCATGAATGCACGAAATAACTCTTCTCCGAAAGTAGGACCGGTGCGACATCAATGCTCGCTGGGATGGCCACAACCTGATCAAACGCATTAGCTTCAATATCCACATCGGCCCAATCCCCACCCCCTCGTCACGACAGGGCCCCATTGATATAATCGTTACCATGAAAACACTATCCATTCTCCTCGCAGCTTCGCTGGTGGCCGTCGTGTTCGTGCTAGTCCTCGGCCTCGTCGCCATGGCTCGCGGCGGCGAATTCAACCGCAATTACGGCAACAAGCTGATGCGCGCCCGGGTCGCGTTACAGGGTCTGGCTGTAATGCTTTTTTTGCTTTTAGTGTTGACGGCGAGCCAAGGCAGCTAAGGCGCGGCAATGGTTGAACTTACGAAAATCTACACCCGTGGCGGCGACGCTGGCGAAACCTCGCTAGGTTCGGGTGACCGCGTTGCGAAGCATGATCTGCGCGTGGCCGCCTACGGCACGGTGGACGAGGCCAACGCAGTCATCGGCCTTGTCCGGCTGCATACCGGTGATGCCCCAGACACAGACGCGATGTTACGCCGCATCCAGAATGATCTCTTCGACCTCGGAGCAGATCTATGCACCCCCGAAGGAAACGCGCGCACAGCCAGAAAATCAGACGGAGCGCTGCGGATCGTCGCGCAACAGGTCGAGCGCATCGAGCAGGAAATCGACGCAATCAACGAGGATCTAGAACCTCTAAAATCCTTCATCCTGCCTGGTGGCACCTCCGCCGCAGCGCAGTTGCATCTCGCCCGCACTGTTGTACGGCGGGCTGAAAGGCTCATGACTGAACTGGCAAAAGATCAAGAGATTAACTCCAACGCGCTGAAATATATCAACCGGCTATCGGACCATCTGTTCGTGCTGGCACGTACTGTTAACGACGGCGGCAAGGCCGATATTCTCTGGGAGCCGGGCCAGACACGCGGGTGACCGAACCGACTCCTCTCACTAAGTACGAGCGCTCCGCCGGTGAATTGACTCCTACCGTCCCGTTCGGCATTTTGCAGTGCGCAAAGAGACGAAACGCTATGGCAGACAGGGATCCAATGTGTATTTCCTGCACTGTTAGAACCACGACCGCGAGCAGATAACCCATGAAATTGCTGATCCCCGTTAAGCGGGTCATCGACTACAACGTAAAGGTGCGTGTCAAATCAGACGGTACCGGCGTGGAAACCTCCAACGTCAAAATGTCGATGAATCCATTCGACGAAATCGCCGTCGAAGAGGCCGTGCGCCTAAAAGAGGCGGGCAAAGCCGAAGAGGTCATCGCCGTGTCCTTAGGCGTCGCCCAGTGCCAAGAGACAATTCGTACGGCGCTGGCGATGGGTGCGGACCGGGGCATTCATGTGGCCAGTGATGCACACCTTGAACCGCTGGCTGTGGCCAAACTTCTCAGGGCGCTAGTCGAACGGGAATCCCCCGAGTTGGTGATCCTAGGCAAACAAGCAATCGACGATGATTCGAACCAGACCGGTCAGATGCTAGCCGCCCTCTTGGACTGGCCCCAGGCCACCTTTGCCTCGGAACTCGAGCTCGGCGACGGCACAGCCAAAGTGGTCCGCGAGATCGACGGCGGGCTGGAGACCATCGACGTCAACCTGCCAGCCATCGTGACAACCGATCTACGGCTAAACGAGCCCCGCTACGCCTCGCTGCCGAACATCATGAAGGCCAAGAAGAAGCCGATCGACGAGCTCACACCCGACGAGCTAGGCATCGACATCACACCGCGCCTCGAGACGCTCAAAGTTGAGGAACCGGCCAAGCGTGAGTCGGGCGTGATGGTCGAAACGGTTGCCGAGCTCGTGGACAAACTAAAGAACGAAGCGAGGGTCATCTGATGGCTGTTCTTGTCATTGCCGAACACGACAACCAGAACCTTAAGCCAGCAACCCTGAACACGGTCACGGCTGCGCAGCAACTCGCAACTGCAGGCGCTGGCGACATCACAATTCTCGTCGCTGGCGCCAACTGCTCCGCGATCGACTCCGCCGCGGCGGCGATTGCCGGTGTCGCGACAGTCTTGGTCGCTGACGACACTGGCCTCGAACACGGGTTATCCGAGAACGTGGCTGCGCTCGTTACCGCCCTAGCTAAAGACTACTCCCATGTGCTCGCCCCTGCGACCACTTCAGGGAAGAACTTCATGCCCCGGGTCGCTGCTAGCCTCGATCTCCAGCAGATATCCGAAATCAGCGCAGTCATCGATGCAGAAACTTTCGTTCGACCAATCTACGCCGGAAACGCGCTCGCAACAGTGAAGTCACGAGATGCAACCAAGATCATAACGGTTCGTACAACCACCTTCGAAGGAGCAGGTGCCACGGGTGGCACGGCAGTCGTCGAAACAATCTCTGGCAACTCAGACACTGGTCAATCACGCTTTGTAGGGCGCGAGGAATCCGGTGGCGATCGTCCAGAACTAACGGCGGCACGCGTGGTCATCTCGGGCGGCCGCGGCATGGCCTCCGGCGAGAATTATGCGCTCATAGAGCCCATCGCCGATAAGCTTGGTGCTGCGATGGGTGCGTCGCGGGCAGCTGTCGATGCAGGCTTTGTGCCGAATGACTGGCAGGTTGGACAAACCGGCAAGGTCGTCGCGCCGGAACTTTATATCGCCGTCGGAATCTCCGGCGCAATCCAGCATCTAGCGGGCATGAAAGATTCGAAAGTAATTGTTGCGATCAATAAGGACGAGGAAGCGCCAATTTTCCAGGTCGCCGACTATGGTCTGGTCGCCGACCTGTTCAAGGCACTGCCAGAGCTCGACGCCGAGCTGGGGAAGCAGAGCTGACCTAACGGCCGGCCAAAGAAACCAACAGGACAAACAAAATGCTAAACAAAATTGGCGTCATCGGCGCCGGCCAGATGGGCAGTGGCATTGCCCATGTCTGCGCGCTGGCGGAACATGAAGTCATTATGGTGGATATTGACGAGGACGCCCTCAGGAACTCGCTCGAACGCATCGACGGAAATATGAGCCGCCAAGTCAAACGCACCCTGATCGCAGAAGAGGATAAGGCCGAAGCGCTCGCGCGGATCTCCACCGCCTCGGGGCTCAATACTCTGGCGGACTGCGACCTAGTAATTGAGGCCGCAACCGAGGTAGAAACTACAAAGATCGAGATCTTCAAGGCGCTCTGCCCTCACCTAAAGGATAGCGCACTACTCGCATCAAACACTTCTTCAATCTCAATCACCCGTCTAGCAACGGCAACCGACCGGCCCGAGAAATTTATGGGCATGCACTTCATGAACCCGGTTCCAATGATGAAGCTGGTCGAGCTGATCCGGGGTCTCGCGACGAGTGATGCCACTTTTGTCGCCGTCCAGGGGTTGACGAAGAAACTCGGCAAAACCGGGACAATCTCGGAAGATTTTCCAGCCTTCATCGTCAACCGTATCCTGCTGCCGATGATCAATGAGGCGGTCTATACCCTCTACGAGGGTGTAGGAAACGTCGACTCGATTGACACATCAATGAAGCTCGGCGCGAACCATCCGATGGGCCCACTGGAACTGGCCGACTTCATCGGCCTCGACACCTGTTTGGCGGTTATGCAGGTGTTGTATGACGGACTGGCAGACTCGAAGTATCGACCCTGCCCGCTCCTGGTTAAGTATGTTGAGGCAGGCTGGCTGGGCCGCAAGACAGGCCGCGGATTTTATGACTATTCGGCTGATGAACCGGTACCGACACGCTGATCTCCGGCATCCCTCAGAAACGAATCAGGGAGCCTTACGGCGCCCCGTTTGTCGACCGAATAATCGGGTTTCTAGCTGCCAGAGCCCTTTTCCATGTACCATTTGATTAGCTTGAACCCCTCCGGGGAATCCCATTCCGCCAAGCCAATTAGCCGACCCAGTTCCTTGCCATCGGGCCCAATCAGAATTGTGGTTGGCAGGGCGCTTACGCCAACCGCGCGTGAGAATTTCAACCGCTCGTCGATAAAGTTTTGGGGAAGGTCGACCTTCAATTTTTTCAGAAACCGATCAGTCTGATTGAAACCGCCACGATCCTGGCTTATCAGAACGACTTGGGCATTCTCGCTGTCCAGCTTTGCATTGAGCCGTTCTAGCGAGGGTAGCTCACGGATGCATGGGGCACACCAAGTGGCCCAGAAGTTCAGGACAACAAACTTACCTTTGAAGCGGTCGAGGGTAACCGGCCGGCCTACCTTGTCAAGAACCGGCACATCAGGAACTGCGAGTGGCGTCTCCAAGGGCCTATAATTCTGCACCTGACCCTCGATTGGCGGACCGGAATCAGCCCTCGCGGCATCCATCTCGGACAGCGGATGCCAGATTATAAAAGCAAGTACGATCGCAAAGTTAGACAGAAAAACTTTCATCTGGCGTATCATAACGTTAAACGTCGCTCTCAGTAATATGAGCTTGAATGCCATGAGCCAAAACAAAACACGCAAGCCAACCAATGCGCAGTGGGGCGGTCGGTTCACCTCCGGACCCTCAGAGGTGATGGAACGTATCAATGCGTCCATCGGTTTTGACCAGCGCTTTTTCGCCCAGGACATTGCCGGGTCGCGCGCACATGCCCAGATGCTGGTGGCCCAGGGCATCCTTTCATCGGAGGATGGGCAGGCGATAGAGAACGGTCTGGATACGATCTTGGCTGACATAGAGGCGGGCACCTTCAAGTTCAAGGTCGAGCTGGAAGACATCCACATGAACATCGAGTCCAAGCTGCGCGAGCTTATCGGCGATGCAGCCGGAAGGCTGCACACAGCACGATCACGCAACGATCAGGTTGCAACGGATTTCCGGCTCTGGGTCCGGGACGAAATCGATTCCCTCGGCAAGCAGCTTGTTGGCCTGCAGGCCGTGTTGATCGACAAGGCCGAGGCCCATGCCGATACCGTCATGCCCGGATTCACCCATCTACAGACAGCGCAACCCGTGACGTTTGGCCATCATCTTCTCGCCTATGTTGAGATGTTTGGCCGCGATCGGGGCCGATTTTCTGACACGCGTACGCGATTGAACGAATCGCCACTCGGCGCTGGTGCCCTAGCTGGCACGTCGTTCCCCATCGACCGGACGGCGACCGCGTCGCACCTCGGATTCGACCGCCCGATGGCAAACTCCCTCGATGCAGTTTCCGACCGTGACTTCGCGCTCGAGTTCCTGTCGGCCGCGGCAATCTGCACCACGCATATCTCCCGGTTCTCTGAGGAACTAGTGGCCTGGTGCAGCGACGGATTCCGCTTCATTTCACTTTCCGACGCCTACACGACGGGTAGTTCAATGATGCCCCAGAAACGCAACCCGGATGCCGCAGAATTATCTCGGGGAAAGACAGGACGCGTTTATGGTGCGCTAATCGGCCTACTAACTGTTATGAAGGGACTACCGCTCGCCTACTCCAAGGACATGCAGGAAGACAAAGAACCGGTCTTCGACGCTGCTGATTCCCTAGCGCTGGCGCTCGCAGCCATCACTGGGATGGTTGGCGACATGCAGGCCGAACCCGAGAACATGCACGCTGCCGCCGGCAAGGGCCATTCTACTGCAACCGATTTAGCCGACTGGCTGGTGCGAGCCGCAGGCGTGCCGTTCCGCGATGCCCACGCAATTACGGGCACGATCGTGGCATTGGCCGAAGAGAAGGGCGTGACCCTCACTGAGCTTTCACTCGGGGATATGCAGGGCGTGGACAAGCGGATTAGCGCCGATGTGTACAACGTGCTGAGCGTTGAGGCTTCGGTTGCCAGCCGCACGAGCCTTGGCGGCACCGCACCCATCAATGTTCGCGCCGCTGCCGCCGAGGCCCGCGCGCGCTTCCTCGTGCCCGAGGGGATTGAGTAGAATGCACCGGATCGCTACCCAAACATCGCGCCATGTAATGATTGCGTGCGTCCTCGCTCTCGCACTGACTGCCTGCGGCAAGAAAGGCTCACCGAAGCCGCCGGAAGGCAAGGAAATCACGTATCCGCGCACCTATCCGACCCGGTGACCCAAAGTGCCGCGCGGAAATCCAGATATCGACATGACCCAGTTTGAGTACAAAGACAACGAACTCTATGTCGAAAAAGTACCGCTGTCGCGTATCGCCGAATCTACGGGAACACCTGTCTATGTCTATTCCGAAACGGCGCTGACCGACGCCTACCAGCGCTTTACAGGTGCGCTTGCAGATGCTGGCCTAGACGCTCGGGTCTGCTACGCCATGAAGGCTAACTCGAACCTAGCCGTGATAAGGACGCTAGCCGTATGCGGCGCCGGAGCCGACGTGGTTTCAGGTGGCGAACTGGCGCGTGCCCTAGCGGCGGGAGTCAACCCAGCGGAGATCGTGTTCTCCGGTGTCGGAAAGACTGAAGACGAGATTCGCCAAGCCGTCACAGCAAATATCGGACAATTCAACATCGAGTCGCTGCCAGAACTCGATATGCTCTCACAAGTCGCGCACGCGGCCGGTACGACCGTTAACATCGCCGTGCGCGTGAACCCGGACGTCGACGCTGACACCCACCACAAGATCTCAACCGGTCGGCAACAGGATAAGTTCGGCATCGATATCGGCCATACGCGCGACGTTTACAGGCGCGCCGCAGCGCTGCCGGGAATCCTCCCGACCGCCATAGCTGTGCATATTGGTAGCCAGCTGACAGACCTGTCGCCGTTCCGTGAAGCGTTTACGCGCGTGGCCGAACTGGTCGCCGAACTGCGTACGGACGGCCACTCTATCACTACCCTTGATCTCGGCGGCGGGCTCGGCATCGATTATGGCCATCACACAGCCCCCGACCTTCGAGACTATGCTGAGATTGTCGCAGAGACCCTGGGCGGTCTGGGCTGCATGCTTGTGTTTGAGCCGGGCCGCTACCTGGCTGGGCCCGCGGGCGTGCTGCTGGCCAAAATCATCTATGTAAAGGATAGTGAGACCCGTAGCTTCGCAATCGTCGATGCTGCCATGAACGATCTCGTACGCCCAGCCATGTATGAGGCTCATCATGAGATCATGCCCGTGCGCGATCCGGATGATGGCGCACCGCCTCGCAAATACGACATCGTGGGTCCCATCTGCGAGACGGGCGATACCTTCGGCACCGAGCGACCACTTCCCGAGGTGGGCGCGGGCGACCTCATCGTAATTCGGGATGCTGGCGCCTATGGCGCCGTGATGGCATCAAGCTACAATAGCCGCCCGTTGATCGCTGAGGTCCTAGTCCGTGGGGACAAATTTAGCATGGTGCGATCACGCCAGGATATTGCCACAATTCTGGCACAGGAATCATTCGCGGACTGGCAAACCTAAATGCGCGCTATCTTGATAGATTCGTGCACCGGGAATCGAATCAGGTCCTGAATTAAGCGACGTGAACAACAGCAAACGATCCGACAACGATAATCCTATACCCTTGCGACGCGTCTTCGGGACTTATCGCGCGAACGGGATCCTCGATCACTAGAGCAGGCTCCGTTCCCGCCGACGGAGTGACAATATTTCATCAGGGTGTTTCAGCGGGATTGAAAAATGAAACCCTAACGTTAGCCGCCTCCGCCGAAACGTCCTCGGTTTGCACAGCAAAAGAAGCGCGTGCGCGCGGCCCCAGCCGTTTTGTATCCATCACGAAGTTCCACGATTTGAGCGTATTGTTGGCGGTATCAGAGAGAAAAACTTGGAGTTCGGGAATTTTTCTATCGCCTCTGGATTTATTTATTACCTCGCCCTTGAGTACAAGCCTTCCACCCTCTAGCAACGCCTCGCTGACCGTGATTTCGAGTCCCTCGCCCAAACGCGGAAGCGCATTGATACCGAGGCCCGTATAGATCGCCTCGGCATGGGGCACCGCCAACGCGATCGGACCACGACCAAACCAAAGGACCACAAAAATAGTGGCAATCAGCGCCGAACAAACCATCCACGCAACGCTCGCGCCGCCGCGTGGGCGCACATTCGCGACAGCCGGCAGATTGCTCTGCATCGTTCCCGGATTATAGGGCGTGACCGAGATTGGAACACTCTGATCCTTTTTGTCTTGGTCGGGTTTCGGTACACACTCGAACCATACATGCGCGCACTTACCACACTTAACTCGGCGCCCATCGGGCGTAAGTTGCGCCGCATCGACAGCGAAGCGGGTATGACAGTCGGGGCAACTGAGGATCATTTCGTATTTATCGCCGTCACAGGTAAACCGAGCATTAAAATCAAGTATAAACCATTCACCAGTCAGGTTTGCGACTCGGAATTTTCGATGGTTCTGTTCGGGATCAAAATATCCATGCGGGCAGTACAGCACGGCTTTACCGCGATGTTTCATCATGCCAACTTGATCAGCGAGCAGGGCCGAGTCGGAATTCGAAAAACCGCGGGTCCCCAGTCCCTGAATGGAGTTGCGTTTCGTGTTGCGCTTCGAAAATGTCGGTATGCGCTACGGTATCGGACCGGAAATTCTGCGCGACATCAGCTTCTCGCTCGCACCAGGTTCATTCCATTTTCTGACCGGCTCCAGCGGTGCCGGCAAGACGACACTACTGAAACTCATGTATCTAGCGCTGCGGCCGACACGCGGACTGGTGCATCTGTTTGACAAGGATATCTCAGTCACGCCCCGCGAGGAGCTGCCAGCTCTGCGCCGCCAGATCGGTGTGGTATTCCAGGATTTCCGTCTGATCGATCACATGACGGCGGTCGAGAATGTCGCAATGCCGTTGCGGGTCAATGGCGGCCGCCATATCGAGATCGATAATCATGTCCGCGAACTGTTGGGCTGGGTTGGCCTAGGCGAACGGCTCGATGCCCGTCCCTCAACCCTGTCGGGCGGCCAGCAGCA
>PBMH01000014.1 GCA_002722515.1 Alphaproteobacteria bacterium
CCAGCGCTAACCAATCACCAGTCTTACGTAACTGCCAGGTAAGGACCTCGAGCGCGGTACGGCTGTCGTCGAGGTAGCCTCGCATGGCCTCGGGCCGGCGATTGTAGATGGTAACCCCGCGGGCCCACATGAGGCCGAACTGCACTTCGTTCTGAGCAAAGGCCATCCATTGCATGACCTCGGCCATGTCTAGCGGATTAGTCGGCAGCCACTCCTCGCCCCCATAAGTCCTCGCGAGATAGACTAGATGTGCAGTCGAATCCCAGTATGTCCGCCCTGCAATCTCCATCACCGGAACTTGGCCGCGCGGGTTTCGTTCGCGAAACGCTGGGGATTTGTGTTCGCGCCCGTCCCAGTCGATATGGATTTCTTCCAATTCGACGCCAAGGATCGATGCCAGAACTCGAACCTTGAATGAGTTACCCGACATTGTAGTCATATAGAGTTTCGGCTGATCCATCATCTTATCCGTGTTGTGTAACCGGGGGTGGGTGCTCGCATCGGCGGTTTAGTCTAGATTGGCGCGAAATTCGTGCTTTTCCTATGGGGAGTTGAACATGGCCGACCCTATCCAGATTCGTATGGGCGGCTATGGGCCGCCTACCACGACCCACAGCCGGGCGCTGAAGTTCATTGGTGAACGTCTAGAAGAACAATTCGGTGATGGCGTTGATATAAAATATATATGGAATATCATGGACTTCGGATACCGAGCTGATGAAATACTTTGGCTTACTGAATGCGGTATCTTAACGATATCCTACCAGTCGACGAGTTACCTGACGGATCGGGTTCCCGAACTGGAATTCGTAGATTTACCGTTCTTGTTTGCCGACCTACAAGAGGCCCGGACGGCATTTGACGGTCTATTGGGGAGGTACCTAGACGGACGAATTGAGGCCAGTTTCAACTATAGGATGCTGGGCTATTTCGAGAACGGGTTTAGGCATATCTCGAACAAGATACGGCCAATACTCGCGCCCGATGATCTGAAAAATATAAAGATCCGCATGCTGCCGAGCGACATGCATGTTCGTACTTTTGAACTTCTCGGCGCCGAGCCATTACGCATGGACCTGACCGAGGCTATCGAAGGTATCGTCGACGGTACCTTGGACGCTCAGGAGAATCCGCTAGCCAACACTGTTACCTATGGAGTGCACAAGTATCATCTGTATCATACGCTGAGCAGCCATTTTTACCTTTCGCGTGGGGTCTACGGGCATCGCGAGAGCGTAGATGGGTGGCCGGAAGAGTTCCGCAACGCTGTGCGCGATGCGGTGAATGCGGCTACTATCTATCAGCGCGGCTTGGCAGTGGCCGAAGAGGGTGCTTCCCAACAGGCGCTAGTTGATGAAGGCTGCGAGACTGTTGAGCTAACCGGTGACGAGCGCGCGGCATTCCGTGAGGTCGTTGCACCGCTCTACGATGACGCGCGCGGGCGGTTCGGTGACACAATGTTCGATCTGTTGAAGGGTTAGAGCGTCTCTGCTGGCCGTTCGAATTCCTTGTCGAGGTGCCCGCGGCCTTCCTGTTCGCCGCGTTCGAACATCCAAGAGTAACCCCCTTCCGGATTGGTCAATACCTCCCACCAATTTTCGTCGGCATCCAACATGAAGAAACAATAAGTACCGTGTTGGTCGAGGGGGCGGGTAATCTTCTTTATTCCCCACTTTTCTTTTTGAGCCTCGGCCTTGGCATGTGCAGCATCGACTTCGGCCTTGGTACGAACATCAAGGCCGTTATGGTTGAGCATCTGCATCGGCGGTTTGTCCTTCACCTCTACACATGCGATCGTGTGGCTGCCGCCGAGGCGAAGTAGGAGTGAGATCGGGCTTGTCCGAATGACCTCGAAACCAAGAAAGTCCTCGTAGAATTTGCGACTCCTCTCGGAATCGATTGTGTCGATTGTCGCGTGGGACGAAAATTTAATATCGAGCGGACCTTTTGTGAGATCCGTATCCATGGTCGACATTGCGAGCCTCCTATTATTACCCAGACCAGACGCACCACCGTATGTGGTAATTCGCCAGAATGAAACGTAGATTGACGGAGGGAACCCGTGAAGCACATTTTTTGTTGCGGAAATAAAACTCCGGAAGGATGTCATGAAGCTAGCCACAATCAATAGAGGTGCTAATGGCGCCCGTGTCGCTGTCGTTACGGCGGATAATGAATTGCTCGATCTGGTTGCATTGCGCACCACCCTGTTGGCGGCGAATGGGGTTCCAGAAGACATGCGGAGCCTTTTGGCCGCTGGTGATAAGGGGCTGGCCGCAGTGCAGACGTGCCTCGATCACGTCTTGGATTTACCGGCTGATGAACAGCTGAAGCTGCGGAATTCAGGAGTGCTGCAGGCTTGGGACGACGCATCCTTTCTCTCACCCGTCACCGACCCGACGATCATTCTATCTATTGGCATGAACTATCGCGCGCATCTCGAGGAGATGGAGGGCACACCAGTGCCGCCGCGGCCCACGGGGTTTACAATGACCCATCCAGCGCTAACTGGTCATCGGGGAAACATCATCGCGCCGCTGCAATGCCCCGACATGATTGACTACGAAGGCGAGATGACTTTCGTTTTTGGCAAGTCCTGTCACAATGTCTCGGAAGACGACGCGATGGACTATGTCGCCGGATATACCATCGCGAACGATATTTCAGCGCGCGACTGGGTGGGTCCAATTTTTACGGTCAGTAAACCGTTCGAGATGGTTGCGGCTTGGGATCACAATATCCTCGGCAAGCAGTTGCCGACGTTCTGTCCGTGTGGTCCCGTCATCGTCACCAAAGATGAGATACCGGACCCTCATAACCTCCAACTGGTTGTTACGTTAAATGGCGAGGTCATGCAGTCATCGAGTACAGATGATCTGATCTTCAACTTGCCTCAAATTATCAGTCACTATTCGAAGTTCTACCGGTTTAGTCCCGGGGATATTGTGACTACAGGTTCCCCTCCGGGCGTTGGTGTAGGGCGCAAGCCGCCAGTATTTATGAAGCCGGGCGACGTAGTCGAAGTGGAAGTCGAGGGTATCGGAAAACTAACCAATACCATCGTGGCGGCGTAGGAGCGCATTATGCTGTTTGCTATCGCACGACGAGACAAGCCCGGAATGGCCGAGAAACGGGTTGAACTGCTCGGGGCCCATGCGGAGTATCAGAAGGGGTTTATGGATCGGATTACCTTCGGTGGCGGGTTGGTTGCCGACGGGACTGATGTTGAGAATTTTGTCTACGGACCGGACGGGATCCGCGAGGTAACAGGAAATATTCTTATCCTCGATGTGCCCAACAGGGCGGATGCTGAAGCTTTTCATGCCAACGACCCTTATACGCTCGGGGGCATCTTTGAATTGGCTATCATTGAGCCGTTCCTGCAACGGGTGCCTCCGATTACGTCCGAATAAGCATGGTCGGCTTGCCAAATCGGCGTTCCGGGCGGTAACTGGGCCTTAGACTAGGACGAAATCTGGGGAGTGGAATGGGCGCCGTCACCGATATTATTCTGCCGCTCGCGCTGGCATTCATCATGTTTTCGCTGGGCCTAGGACTTACGCTTGACGATTTTGCGCGTGTAGCTCGGCGCCCGCGTGATTTCATCGTTGGCGCGATCTCGCAGGTTATCTTGCTGCCGGTAGTTGCTTTTGTGCTGGTGAGCGTCTGGTCTTTGCCACCTGAACTCGCCATCGGAGTTATGCTCATCGCCGCCGCGCCGGGCGGCGTGACGTCGAATATCCTCACGGCCTTTGCCCGTGGCGACGTAGCTTTATCGATATCGCTTACGGCGGTAATTAGCCTGCTTAGCGTTGTCACCATCCCGATCGTAGTTGTTTTTGCACACGCGCAACTGGTTGGGGGTGAGGTGGGGGATGTCTCGGTAACCCAGATGGCGATCAGTATTTTTGTGATTGTCACAGCACCGGTGGTGTTAGGTCTAGCCGCACGTCGTTTATGTGAGGGGTTCGCTATTCGTTTGGAGCCGGTCACACGACAGGTCTCTGCGCTACTGTTCGCTCTGGTACTCGTTGGTGCGATTTTTCAGGAACGTGCGAACATCGTTGAGTATTTCGCACAGGCCGGTCTGATTGCCCTGGTCCTGAACCTTACGATGATGTTACTCGCCTACCTGATTGCGCGAATGTTTGCCTCGGGCACAAAGCAGAGGATCACAATTTCGATCGTATGCGGGTTGCAGAACGGTGCGTTGGCGATTGCGGTAGCGATGTTGTTGTTCGGTAAAGGGCTTACCGTTGTACCTGCAGCAACCTATAGCCTAGTCATGTTTGCTACCGCTCTGATCTACATTGTGATTTTACGTCGCAATGAGCCCGCATGATTGACGCAATCGACCTGACCGACTGCGCTGTATTTGTTACCTGGTCGACCGACACGGTCCGCTACGGTGATCTCGACCCGAATCTCCACGTCAACAATGGGGCGATAAATCAATTCTTTGAGGATGGTAGAGTACATTTCCGTCAGGCTTGCTTGTCTAGTACTGACGGCGACAAGCTGACCGGGTTTGCGGTGGTTAAGTTCTCAGTTATCTATCGTGCGCCGGCAAATTACCCGGGAACTGTAGAGATTGGTACGGTTGTCACCCGGGTTGGTGGTTCATCCTACGAACTTGGGCAAGGGGTGTTTCAGGACGGTTCTTGTGTTGCCACAGCCGAGGTCGTGACAGTGCATTTTGATCCTGGAACTTCGACATCGAAGCCGTTACCAGAAGACATCCGTGCGGCACTCGTTAGGATGATGGCCGGTACAAAGTAGTCGGTTTCTTGCACAGGGATCCGGCCACCAACATCGAGTTGGTACCGCAATGTTCGTTAACTTGCGCTGCCGGACACAACAGCGGTGGCTTCCGGTGAACGTGGTGAGGGTGTTATATAGCTGATCCTGACTTTGGAGGAGGATTCACGGTGGTTGCCAACAAGCCCAATATGACGCGCCCGACTGTCTATCAGTTCAAGCTCGGCGAGTTTACTATTACCAATGTCCTGGAGGGTTTTCTCCACCGGGATGACATGCATCCCGTTTGTGCGACGAACGGAACGGCCGACGAGGTCGAGGCCATTGCTAGGTCATATAAACTTCCCTTTCCGAAGATGGAGCACCAGTTCATTCCGACCCTGGTGGATACTGGTGAAAAGCTTATTGCCTTCGATCCGGGCTTCGGTGACAAAAATCCTTCTCAGGGTCATTACAATTCTCGTCTAGCCGACGCCGGCTATGACCTGAGCGACGTTGACTATGTCGTCATTACTCACTGTCACCCGGACCATATTGGCAACCTGACGGTTGGAGGAAACCCGACCTTTCCAAACGCTGAGGTCGTGTTCGGTGAGGCCGAGTTCGCATTTTGGAAAAAGGGCGAGAACATTCCCGACCACCGCCCGCCGACCCTCGAGATGTTCAACAATGTCTGCCTGCCATTTGAGAACCAGGCGCGCTTCGTAAAGCCCGGTGACGATATCGTCACCGGCGTTACCGCCGTTGACGCCTTCGGCCATTCGGCTGGGCACATGGCTTATCACATCGAGAGCGATAGCCAGCAGCTCATGATCATGTCCGACACAGTCGCGCATTTCGCTATTTCGACTGCAAATCCGGAGTGGCATTTCGGTATGGACGATGATCCGGTCAAAGCCGTTGAATCACGTAAGCGCGTGCTCGCAACAGTTGCCAGTGATGAAATGCTAGCGATCGGTTTTCACATGCCGTTCCCATCTGTCGGGTATATTGACCGCCATGGCGACGGTTATATTTGGGTACCCCACAGTTACCAGATGAATTTAACCTAGTTCTGCATTTGCCACCCTCCTGGGGCCTTCAGCGATGTTTAGTTGCAGATTATGCGGGCGGCAAAGTAGCCGGCTGCGGCGACGGTGGCCGTCAGCATGGCCCCCCAGATCATGTCCACTACGGACATGACCGTCGGCCAGCCCTGCAGGGTCGCGAGGTTGGTGAGGTCGTATGTCGCATAGGCAATAAGTCCGAAGAGCGCTCCATAGAGAACCGCTGTGATCCATGTTCCATGGTTCAGTGCTGGGAAAATTACGAACACTAGAATACCCATGACATAAAGAGCGTAGAATAGGCCCGCTGCACCGAAGTTTGGTGATGGCCTTAGGAGGCTACCGAGCTGCTGCACATAGAAGCCGCGCGCAACCAGCCCAAGCCAGATACCGTCGATAACCAAGAAGATTAGAAGGGTGGCGATGTAGGTTGCGATGTATTTTGTGATCATATGAGTGTCTTCTCTTGACCGTTTTAGGCCCGACGCCTCTGAGACGATGTGTTATCCAACGCTGTTCGCACGGGGCCAAATTTGGGGGACGCCGCGCCGGTTTCGATCGAGACGCGACAGGACAACTTTAGTTAGGCAGAATGACTGTGTCGATCACATGAATCACGCCGTTGGAGGTTTCGATATCGGAAGCAATCACCTTCGCGTCGTCCACCGAAATCCCGTCCGTGGCGTTGATGTTGACCTTGGTTCCCTGCAAGGTCTGCGCGCTAAGCTTTTTGCCCACGAGGTCTCCCGACATAACCGTTCCCGGGACCACATGGTAGGTGAGTACCGCGATCAGCTGTGCCTTGTTTTCCGGCTTAAGGAGGTTGTCGACGGTACCAGCGGGAAGCTTGCTAAAGGCCTCATCAGTCGGAGCGAAGACGGTGAATGGGCCGTTGCCTTTGAGCGCATCGACCAAACCGGCCACCTTCACGGTGGCCACAAGTGTCGAAAACTGGCTATTCTCAGCGGCCGTATCGACAATGTCTTTGGCCACCGCGACGGAAGAGGAAAATGCAGCAGAGCCGGCAATGACTGCGGCGGCGACGAAATGCTTGAAGTAATTCATTTGGACTTCTCCAGATTTGAGCATTTGTGCCGATGTTTACGTGCGATAAGCGGACATGGATCACGCTGGCTGCAACGCGCAATGGATTAGGCCCAATCCGTGTCTTTATGCCGCCCGTGCGGACGGTAGGCGTAATTCCTAGTCACTTTTTCAGCGCATCGGCCGCGCCCACTTACCGTGGGTCACGCCAGCGCTTAGAAAAATTCCCTTAATAAATTTTGCATAGTAAATTTTGAGGATTGGGAGGATCAGGTGTCGGAACTGTTTGTGGCGAAGGCGGAAGAATTGGCCGATCGTGAGCGCCGTATTGTTGTCGAGGGTGCGCTGGAGATCGGCGTCTTCCGGCTTGGCGACGAGTTCTTTGCCTGGGAGAACATTTGTCCCCATGCCGGCGGCCCAGTTTGTCAGGGGCGTATCATGAACCGGGTGAATGAGGTCCTCGACAGCGAGAAACGTAGTCATGGCTACGAGTTTGTTGAGCAAGATGTGCATATCGTGTGTCCATGGCACGGTTATGAATTCAATATCCGGAGCGGCGCGCATCCGGGTGAACCGAAAACGCAGCTGCGCGGGTTCACGGTCGCGGTTAGGGACGGGGCGGTCTATGTCATTATCTGAAACCGATTTCGCATGCTTGGCTGCCAAGGCGAACCGAGCGGGCAATAAACTACTGACGGCAGGGGCGACAGCAGATATATCGGATGCGAGCGTGCAGCAACTCTTGACGACTGCTGCGCGGCTCTATGCCCGTAAAACGGATGAGGAAGGGCGAAATTTTTCGCCTCTGGCCGACGGCCAAATTCTAACGGCGACGGATGTGGCGGTGACGGTGACGGCATTGATGCATGCGGTTGACCTCAATCTTTTCGACCTAGCGATGTGGGCCGGACGCGCGCAACCCGCTGGAAAGGTAAGCGACGACCATGAGTGATGAGTTCAAACGAACCTATCCCGAGATCGACGACTGGACCGACAGCCGTGAGCTACTTGCCCATGCGCGCCAGCAGGCGAAGGAGCGCCAACTGGACGATGTGTTCATCGTTGATATCGATTCCCATATAAGTGATGGTGGTAACTGGCCTGAAATCATGGGGTACGTCGAGGACCCGGTGGTCCGCGAGGCCGCCTCGGCCTTCGGAAACGGTTCTAAGCGCGGCGCCTTCCTTAATGGTTCCGAGGGGCTCCAGTGGCAGAATGTCTGGGGCCGGATTCCTCATGGCCAAGGTTTGAAGGAGCCGGTCGAGTCGAGCGAATTGTCGCGCGAGACTATTTTAGCGCGTCGCTGCATCGAACAGATGGGCCTCGACTATCAGGTAATGTTTCCTAACGCGATGCTGTTTCTGGGGATGCATCCCGTCCGCGAAATGGAAATCCATCTAGCCACTGCCTACAATCGCTGGTTGGTCGAGCGCGTGCTCCCAGAAGATCCGCGCATTCGAGCAATGATGTATCTGCCCTTCAACAATCCAGTCGAAGCAGAAGAAACGGTCAGGCGCTTTCTCGGTAAGCCGGGTGTTGCAGGATTCCTGGTGACATCATCGCGACACAAGCCAGTTCATACCAACGAGTATATGCGGCTCTACGCGATGCTAGAGGAGGCGGGGCAAGTACTTGGTTTCCACACCCATCTTAACTGGCAGGACGAGTATACTTCTCAGCTCAATCGCTTCATTTCCATGCACGCCATTTCCTTCGTGCTGTGCAACCTAGTGCATTTAACCAACTGGATTATCAACGGTCTGCCGGAGCGTTTTCCGAAACTGAAGGTGATGTGGATTGAAAGCGGGGTTGCCTGGCTACCATTCATCATGCAGCGGTTGGACCACGAGTACATGATGCGCACGTCCGAAGCGCCTCTACTGAAGAAGCTGCCGAGTGAATATATGCGCGAAATGTTCTATACGACCCAGCCGCTCGAGCGCACGAATGAAACGTTGTTGGCAGCCTCTATGGACGCCATGAAGGCGGAGAGTCAGATGCTGTTCGCATCGGACTGGCCTCACTGGGACTTTGATTTGCCCGCGACCATCTGGGATCTGTCGTTCCTCGACGAAAAGGCTAAGCGAAATATCCTTGGCTTGAACGCTGCGCGGATATTCGATCTGGAGATCCCCGAGAAATACCTTGCGCTCGCAGCCGAGTAAAACATAGAGCCAGCCCAGTTTCGGCTTGGGGGCGGCGCTGAATCTAGTGTTAGGGCTTTAGTAACTGTTCTATAATTGAAAGGAGGTGGTCCGATGTCGAGTGAGATGATTGGCATAATGTCCAACCGAGTGTGTCGCGTTCGGGCCTTGGAAAAACCTCTCCGAGCCGGATAGAGACGCGAGGTCTTTCTATAAACTGTTGGCTGGCATGGTGCCCGCTTACGGAGCCGCTCCTAACGGGGCGGCTCTTTGTGTTCCTCTCGTGGTTTCCGCGACCTCTTTCAGGATGCGCACGGTACCGTCAACGGCCGTGATCATTGCGTCATGGCTGGTTTCGAGAACCTCCGCGCGCCAAGTCGGGTGCTCCTCATACATCCTGATATTCTCATCAAAGGTAGAATTCCGATAACCCGTGGCGCGTACATAAGTGCGGTTAGTGATGGCGTCGATTGCCCCGGTGATAGCCGCCCGATCGCGGAATGTCTTGGCAGATTGTGTCGTCATTTTGGCCGCAACCCATGCGGCGTCGTCCTTGCGATCGATTCCGAGTAGCTCCGGCGTTGGTGCCGGCATGCGCCAAGCGTCAGGGTCCGCGGCGATCTCTTCCTCGATCATCTGGCGCCGCCAGTCGGGGAGCATATCGTTCTGTGAGACCCCGTCGGTAGCTATAAATGCATTGATGTAGATAAGTGCGGCGATCCGCTCTGGCATCCTGTCTGCGACTGAGGTCGTGACCATTCCGCCGTAGCTGGCACCCACTAGTATAACGTCTGTGAGAGATTCCCATTCGAGGACGTTGGCTATGTCCATGACGTTCGTCTCGAGGCCTACATCGGGAGATAGAAGGTGCGACCGTTCACCGAATCCGGTCATGGTTGGTGTGTACACTGCGTGTCCCGCGGCGCGCAGGTGTGGGGTTACACGCGACCAGCACCAGCCTCCATGCCAAGCGCCATGAACAAGAACAAACGTTGCCATCGTTGAACTCCATTCATAAAGCAAGAGCGCGGTAGGCGTTTGGTTCTCCCCGTGGCCCCGGATCCCTCTGAGTTTCGACTGCCTTGTGCGCACAGGAATCAGATCGATGCATGGGCCAGCAACACATTATGCAGGACCTTCACTTGGGCTGGTACCGTGTTTGGAATGCATTCTGTGGGCTAGGCGAAAACTACGGTTCGGTCCCCGTGCAGAAACACCCGCTGTTCGATGTGGTAGCGCACCGCGCGTGCCAGGACAACGCTCTCGAGATCGCGCCCAATCCGCTCCATGGTGTCTGGTGTGTGGTCGTGGGAGACCCGGCTGGTTTCTTGTTCAATGATTGGTCCCTCGTCCAGGTTAGGCGTCACATAATGTGCGGTTGCTCCGATCAGTTTTACGCCGCGCGCGTGCGCCTGATGGTAGGGTTTGGCGCCCTTGAAGCCCGGAAGGAAGGAATGGTGGATGTTGATGCAGCGTCCGCTCAGGAAGGAGCACATCTCGGGTGTGAGAATCTGCATATAGCGAGCTAGCACGATGAGTTCGGCCTCCGTCGTCTCAATCAGTGCTCGTATCTTCGCTTCCTGATCAGTTTTAGTTTCGGGTGTCACCGGCAGATGGTGGTACGCGAGGTTATAGAAATCAGCTAGCGTTTTCTGGTCCTGATGATTGGAGATTATCCCGGCTACATCTAGTCCGAGCGACCCAGTGCTTGTTCGATACAGCAAGTCATTCAGGCAATGCCCGGGTTTGGAGACCAGGATCAATGCCTTAGGCTTAACGTGTTGATCATGGATAGAGCATGCCATGCCGAAGCGCGCTGCGATTGGGCTAAATGCTGCGGAGATATTTTCGATAGTGGGTGTGTCAGCACCGGCACCAAATACGGTTCGCATGAAAAACTGGCCAGACATCTCGTCATCGAACTGCGCTGATTCGAGGATGTTGCAGTCCTGTTCGGCAAGAAAGCTGGCGACGGCTGCAACGATACCGCGCTGATCCGGGCAGGACATTTTAAGGATGTATCGCCGAACGAAGTGCTGGGATTTATTGTTTGCGTCAGAAGCGTCGGTCATCGGTAACTCGCCGGGAACAATCGGGCTTTGGGATAAGTTTTAGTGGTTTTTGTTAACCACACACGGAACTCTCCGGTTACTTGTTGTCAGGAGGAATCAAGTCGATGCTCTTGATCCAATACTGGCGCGATAGCCATCGTACGCCCGCAGGACGGACACGATAAAGCTTCGTGGTTGCTCCTTCGGTGCCGCGTTGTACACCGTACTCATTGTAAACATTTGAATGGAAACGCTCGGGCGGAAATTTTGATGTCACATAAAGGTTAACTGATTTTGGATCGGCTGCGAGGGCGGTTACAACGGTATCCGAGATTCGCTCTGGTCCCGTGATCCGCCCATAACCTTCCCATCCACTCCATACGACAGCTGAAGTCAGAATGAAAAGTATGTCTCGGCGTTTGTACCATGCCCGCCGTCGGCGTGCCGGGCGAACTTCATCCATTTCCTGTGAGGTCATATCAGGTCGGCTTCCAGACGAGGCCCCATCGCTCGATGGTCCACTTTTCAAGTGGCACGAGTATCCAGCGGTCGGTTGCCAAAAAAATAATCGAAATAAGTATCACGCCGAGGAAGACCTCCTCGGTTTTAAACTCTGATGCCGAGACGAAGATCATGAACCCAAGTCCGCTATCGCCACCAATCATCTCAGCGGCGATCAAGGCGCGCCAGCCGAACCCCATAGCCATGCGGCCGCCTGTGATGATTGAGGGCATCGCACCTGGAAGATAAACTTGGCGGATGGCGTCTAGATGTGAGCCACCGAGCGTTTGTACACCTTGTACCAGTACCTTTGGAACGGCACGAACACCCATCATTGTGTTGAAGAATAGCAACCAGAAAATTGTATTCAACATGATAAACAGCGTGGTCTCCCAGCCGACGCCGAACCAGACAACGGCTAGCGGGATCCAGGCGATACCCGAAACCGAGTTCATAAAAACGCCGATTGGCTCGAGGTAGGCCGAAATGGTTCGGTTCATGCCGGCTAGGATACCGAACCCGATGCCGAGGGGGACCCCAACAACCGTGGCAAGGATGACGCGGCCGATAGATGAAAGAATATTATTCGAAAGCTGGCAGCTATTGTGCCCATCGACGGCGGCCATGAAGCCCGGACAATCGCTCTGAAGCCAGAAAATAGCCTCCCAGACATCGGCTATGGGGGGAATCTCAACCGGGTCGAACCAGACGAAGGCAGTGTTCAGTTCCCACAATCCGATCAGCAACGCGAAGGGAATCAGGCCAAGAATAAACTTGCGTAAACGCTGACGCCCAAAACGCCTTTGAATGGAAATGGAGAAGTCGGTTAAGGCGGTCATCGTGTCACCAGCCCCCACCGTTCAATAGTGTCCGATTCAAGCGGACGTAGAAGGAAGTGGTCCAACAGTATCCAAGTGAATCCAATTAGGGCCATGCCCAGAATAATCTGGGCCGTGTTGTCCAGCTCTTGGCCGGCGAAAATCATATTGCCGAGGCCCGCTTGACCCGCGAGCATCTCGCCCGCGATCACGGCGCGCCAAGCAAAGCCGATCGACAGTCGTGAACCGATGGCCACTGATGGCATTGCACCTGGCAGGAGAACGTCCCTGATGATTTGAAAGCGCGAAGCCCCCATCGTGCGCGCAGCACTGATATAGCGCATCGGGACAGAACGTACTCCCGATAACACATTGAAGGCGATGGGGAAAAAGCTTGTATAAAGGATGACAATCATCACCGTAGTGCTGCTGTTCCCAAACCAAATAACTATTATTGGGAAAATCGCGATTCCGGAAACCGACTGGAAGAAGTTCATCAGCGGGTAAAACATATCCGCAATGGTTCGGTTCAGGCCGAGGATAAGACCGAACGGAATTCCCATCAACAGGCCGACAATGCTACCAATCACCAGGCGGGTCAGCGTATCGGAATAGAAGCTGATCAGTACCCCTTTTTCGAGGAGGTCTGCTGACGATATTAGGGTGGTGAGCGGTGAGGGAAGGTAGCGGTCCGGCCGTTCAATTACCGCCGAAATGATGCCCCAAAGAATGAACACCCCGATGGTCAGGATGATTAGCTGGACCGCACGACTGTCAGTCAACCTCTTCCTAAGTGTTTTCCTTCGGACCGGAGCGGGGTCAGCCGTCGTCATTGCTGGTGACCTCCGATCGCACCAGGCCAAGAATTTCGTCCCGAGCATCAGTGAACTTCGAATTGTTCACCATGTCCTTCCATTGGCGCTCCGCGCGCGGGATATCAATTTTGATTTCGGACTTTATCCGTCCGGGGCGTCGGGAGAAGACGATGCACCGATCGCCGAGGAAGGCTGCTTCTTCCACCGAATGGGTGATGAAAAGGATGGTCTTTTCCGTTGCCATTACGACCCGGTTCAATTCGTCCTGCAGGGTGATACGTGTCTGTGCATCGACGGCGGCGAACGGTTCATCCATTAGCATAATAACAGGGTCAGCACAGAGCGTGCGCGCGACGGCAACACGTTGCTTCATACCGCCGGAAAGTTCGTGTGGATATCGGTCTTCAAAGCCTGACAAGCCTACAAGGTCGACATATTCCTGGACACGCCTCTGTGTTTCCGCTTTGGGTGTACGGCGCAGTTCCAGCCCATGCCCAATATTGCGGGAGACCGTGCGCCAGGGCAGGATTGCATGCTCCTGAAAGACAACCCCGCGATCCGGTCCGGGCCCCTTGATGTCGACGCCGTCGACCATTGCCCGGCCTTCCCGATAGGGAAGTAGTCCGGCGATGATGTTGAGGAACGTTGTTTTGCCGCAGCCACTGGGGCCGACAATGGCTACGAACTCGTTTTCGTATATCTTAAGGTCAATATTATCGAGGGCGTGGACAGACTCGCCCGTATACTCATCCGGGTAGTGGTGAGACAGACCCTGGACGATTAGTTTTGCTTCACCAGTCATAACGTTCCCAAAGTTTTGACGGGCGCGGAGCGAACTCCGCGCCCGTCTGCGCCATCAAGTTTGATGCATTTTTAAAGCGTCGCTGTGATTAGCTCGCACAGCCGAGGTCGGCGAACCACTCCGGGTGACGCTTCATCGTCGACTCGATGAACTTCGAATCTAGATAGTCGGCCGGATCAAACGGCTTCTTCATCTTCTTTTGCTCGATGAGAAGATCGACCGCCTTGGAAAAGGCCTTGGAGGTGTTGGCACCGATGCGTGGATCGTAGACCCAGAAGTCCAGACCAGCGAGGACCTCTTCCTTGGTCATGTTGACGAAGCGAGTGCCGATCTCGGCCACTTCCTGCTTGTTGGCCGGGTTGCGCACATAAGCAGCTGCCTCGGCCATCGCGTCCACGAACTTCTGTGTTGCAGCTTCGTCCTTATAGACACGATCAGGGTTACCGTGGAGATAGGCACAGAAGCAGACGAGATCACCGCCACGCTTCACGATCTTGGCGCCGGCAATCTTCTTGGTTGCTCGATACACGAATGGTTCCCAAGCGGATATAGCGTCGACGCCGCCGGTGTCGAGGACAGAAACTAGTCCTGGCGGGCGGGTGTTAACGCGTTCAATGTCGTTGATTGAGAGCCCAGCTTCCTTGAGTACCTGGCGAAGCCAGACATCACCGGTAGAACCGAATGTAACGCCGACCTTCTTGCCCTTGAGGTCTTTGACCGAATTTATACCCGAGGCGCTGGAGGCGACTAGAGCGACAACGGCGTCGGAAGACGATTTTTCAAACGCTGCACCCACATAGCCGACGATACCGCGCACATTAAGGCCACGCTCGAGGGCTGCCGGTAGGTTGGTGAACGCTGCGGGTGCGAAGTCGAAGTCACCGGCACGTAGACCAGTGGAAAGTTCCTTGCCCGTGTTGCGAATCTCAACCTTCACGTCGACACCGTTTTTGGCGAAAAACCCCTTTTCCTGCGCCACGAAAACCGCAAGGCCGCCGGGATTACCAGCAGCGGCGACTACGAGATCCTGTGCACTCGCCGTGTTTGCAGTTGCAACAAACGGCAAAGCTGCCGCTGCAATTGCAAGATACTTTAGTGATTTCAACAAGGTACCCTCCCTAGTAGGCTTTTGTTTTATATAAGACAGTTAATTAGCTCGATACTATCTCTACGTCACTACCCGATAGCAACCCTCCATGCCTCGGTTTCTCTGCTTATTTAGTAATCAAGCGGTGGATATTTCAGCGTGGCGTGCGGTTTAAGCTAGGTTTGAGAGGGTTTTCGAGGCGTTCAGAAGCATGGATGCAGTTATGTTCGTGCTTTTTAAGCACGGGTGTTTTGTCTGCTGCGTACAAATGGTACGGAGTTTTATGTGCCGGATTTCTGGATTGCCTGCCACACCCGTTGGGGAGTGACCGGTGTGTCGATTTCCCGCACGCCATAGTCAGCCAAGCCATCCAGAATTGCGTTGACGATTGTCGGGGTTCCGGCGACCGTGCCGCCCTCGCCGACACCCTTGATTCCGAGCGGGTTCGACTTGCTTAACACCGGGCTGAAGTCGACATTGATTTCCGGCATCAGGTCTGCGCGTGGAACACCATAGTCCATTAGTGACCCGGCGATTAGCTGCCCGGTATCCGGATCATATGCAACATCCTCCAATAGTGCCTGGCCAACACCTTGGACCACGCCACCATGAATTTGCGCCTGGGCGAGCAGCGGATTGATGACTGTACCAATATCGTCAACGACCGTGTAGCGGTCGATACGCACGGCGCCTGTGTCGGGATCGATCTCCACCTCGGCGATATGACACCCGTTCGGGAAGCTCGGAACTTCTGCCGCGAACGCGCCGGTACCCTGAAGTCCGACCCCAAGTTCACTAGGAACGTGAACCGGCATGAATGACATCTTTGCGACCTCCTTTAGGGGCATTTCCTTATCGGTGCCTGCGATCGTGAACTTACCTCTTTCGAATTCGATATCAGCTGCATCAGACTCCATAAAGTGCGCCGCAAACTTCTTACCCCGCTCGATAACCTCATCCGCCGCGGCCCGCAGAGCGCTGCCGCCGACCATCATGGAGCGTGATGCATAGGTACCGCGACCGATGGCGACCTCATCTGTGTCTGCTTGGGATAGCCTGACATCCTCCAGCGGAATATCTAGCCACTCCGCCAACATTTGGGAGAAGGAAGTGTCGTGGCCTTGTCCGTGCGCGAGCACGCCCGACACGATAGTGACGGTGCCGCTTGGGTCGAAACGAATTTCCATGCGTTCGTTGAAAATTCCGGTGTTGTCAACATAGTAGACAACACCCTGTCCACGCTTAAGACCCTTAGCCTCGGTTTCAAGTTTGCGTGCGTTATACCCGTCCCAGTCTGCGATGCCGCGTGCTTTGTCGAGAGCGGAGGCATAGTCCCCGGTGTCATAGGTCCAGCCAGTGAGGGTTGCGTGGGGCATTTCGTCTGGTGTGATGAAGTTGATTCGTCGAAGTTCTGCTCGGTCTATGCCTGTCTCGCGTGCCGCGACATCGATCAGACGCTCCATGATGTAGACCGCCTCCGGGCGCCCGGCGCCCCTATATGGGACTGTCGGCGAAGTGTTCGAGAAGATAGCCTTGTTGATCACGTCGACATTAGGAATGTTGTAGACGGTCGGTGCGAGCTTGACGGCGAACAGTACCGGGATGGCGCCGGCGCCCTCAATATATGCACCTACATTGTGCAGGGCATGCCACCGCAGCGCGACGAACTTGCCTTTTTCGTCTAGTGCAAGTTCGGCATCGACCGTCTGGTCGCGGCCGTGGTCGTCGCCCATTAGGGATTCACTGCGTGTAGCGATCCATTTAACGGGGCGCTCGATTCGTTTACACGCCCACGCGACGATGGCTTCTTCAGGGTAGACGTGTCCCTTCATGCCGAACCCGCCGCCAACATCCCTTGCGATCACTCGGATCATATTTTCGGGAACGTTCAAATTCTGGGCGGCTAGGCCCTGGCGGATGCCGTGCACGTTCTGTGTGCTCGTATAGAAAGTCAGCCGACCGGTGCTGCTATCGTATTCCCCTAAACAGCCGCGAGGTTCCATGGTCATCGCATCGAGGCGATTATTATGAAGGCTAAGGCGGGTCACATGATGTGCGTTCTTGATGGCCGTATCGGTCTGATCCCCGTTGCCTAGGCGGAGTGTGAAGCTGACATTGTTAGTAGCCTCGTCGTAAACGAGCGGAGCTCCGTCCTTGATGGCATCCGCGGCCATGACGACAGCAGGAAGTTCCGCATAGTTAATGTCGACGTGATCGGCTGCGTCACGCGCCTGAGCTTCAGTCTCAGCGATAACCACGGCGACGCGCTCCCCGACGAACCGTACCCGGTTAACCGCCATTGGCATATGCATGGTCCGGTGTCCCGGTGGTCCGCCCATGTCCTCCGGCATCACGCCGCCAGTCGGGCCCATGCCGTCGTCGACATAATCCGTACCGGTTAGCACCGCGATTACGCCAGGCGCGGCTTCTGCTTTTGCCGTATCGACTGAATTGATGTCTGCATGGGCATGGGGTGAGTAAACGAAAACCGCGTAGGACTGTCTTGGTAGCACCAGATCTGAGACATAGCGTCCCCGTCCGGTAAGAAACTTTGGGTCTTCCTTGCGACGTACAGATTGGCCGATACCGAACTGCATTTTCAAAACTCCTCCCAAAAAACAGCCTCAGACTAATGACTGTTTATCAAAACGGCGAGTCCGCACCGTTGAGCCAAGCCTTTCCGCGGGCATAGAGCGATTCGACCTCTCGACCGCGCAAACCTGGCAGGTTGCGTTCTACATCCATCCCGTTCTGCGACTGCAGGTAGGCGAGATGCCTATAGCCCTCGGGGTAGCGGTTAAGGATATCGGGATTCAAGGCTAGCTCAGCTGCAGGGTCGACAGCGTCCATCCGATCTTTCTCGTAGATGGGCTGGCGTAGCACGAGCCCCCAGCGCCCGTCGCGGCGCTCAAAGAAATCGTAGAACCGACCAGTGCAGACCACGTCAGCCAGCACGTCGTGGACAACTGCGCGTTGTGAGATTGTCATCTTGGTTATCGAAACTGCTCGATCGCCGACAAGATCTATGGAGTTACCGCCGAGAAAATGATGCACGTTGATGCCCCTATCGAACCCGGCCCGGCTCATGTCGATGAACTCATCGACTGTCCCTTGCGTCCATGTTGCGACCATGACCCCGTCATCGTGCCAAACTTTGCGGAAGCGGTCCCAGAGGCCCGCATCGCGCCAGATGACCCAGTTCTCCACAAGGTCACGTATTGCGAGTCGGTCGTCACGTTCAGCAGTCACGCCATGTTCCTTAAGGTCTAAGAGAGAGTTGTACGTTGGAGGGCAAAGGTTGCCGATACGACAAGACCCCGAATAAATCTAATACGAAATTGATTCACGGAGTGTTCTTCCTGCGCGTGAAAAACAGGATTCCATTATAGGCGACAAATCCACCCAATCCGGCGAGACCGATTAAAATTGCAATAGGTAGTGCGGTATTATGCGGCAGCATGCCGGCAGCCTGCCCAAAAGCTGCGCCGATGGTCATCTGAAGAAACATCGTCAGCCCTGACGCAGATCCCGCGACTTGGGGGTTTACGCTGACTGCGCCAGCCTGTGCATTAGGCATTGCTAGCCCATGGAAAACGCCCATGACCATGCCAGGTATGAAGATGGCCCACGGTGTCTCGACCTCAGCAAGAAATAGAGCAGGTACAAATAAAGCCGCTATCATTGAACCTGTGCTGCCGATGCGGACCATTCGATCCAGCCCCACGCGCACCGTGATACGTGAACTGATGATTGTGCCAACCAGAAAACTTCCACTCATCATCATGAAGAACAATCCGAATGCCGCGGGTGAGCGCTGAAAGACATCCGCCATTAGAAATGGAACACCACCGGCAACAACCATGAAGACCCCCATGCCACACCCGGCGTAACTTGCATAAGCAACAAAAGCTGGATCGCGGAGTAGAAACGGAAATGCTCGAAATGTCTGCGCGAGGCTGGTGGTTTGGGCGTTTGCGACACGGGTTTCACGAATATTAGGTAGCGCAAAAGTAAGCGTTACCATCCCCGTTATCGCGGTTAGGATGAACACATACTGCCAGCCGGCAAATTGTACAATGAAGCCGCCAATCACGGGGGAAATGATGGGGGAGATGACTACGATTGACATCACCTGTCCGATTATTCGCGCCGAATCCTCCCTGCTAAACATGTCGCGGATTGTAGCTCGTGCGATGACCATACCGGACGCCCCGCCGATCGCCTGTACGACGCGTCCGATAATCAACGTTTCGATATTTGGCGACCAGATGCATACTCCGCTTCCTAGGATGAAGAGAAGTAAACCGATCAGCAGCACGGGCTTGCGCCCGAATCTATCCGCAGCTGGTCCATAGGCAATAGTAGAGACCGCCATTGCAAGGACCCCGAGGGTCAGGGTGAGTTGGGTAACGGCGCTGTTCGCCTTAAAAACACGCTGGATCTCTGGAAGGACCGGCAGGATGACGTGAATCGTTATAGGGCCGAGCCCTGAAACTAAAGCTAGAATAAGGACTAGTTTTATATTGTGGGTACTGGACATTCAGTAATGAAACCAGATTGGATGATTGGAGAAGTAAGCCACGGTTTAGGGCTACGGTGCTCAATGCCGCAACGGTATTCAAGCATGCATGAAACCACTGCATAATAGCTGCTGGCGAACAAATCAAAACGGGGAAGTGAAATGTCGAAACAAACCGAACGGCGCCGGGATAATCAGCAATGGATGCTCGACTGGATCATCAAGACCACGGGCCGTGTCCAGAATTTCGCCTATGATAACCGGGTGGTGCCGCCAGAGGTGAAGTCCTATGCGCAGATTCATAGGGTTGTCGACAAGCATGCCCGCCATGTGGTGGCGATAGCCGAGGCAGCTGAGAAGGCAGGTCACACGGAGACTGCGGCTGAGCTCTTCTGGGTTGCCAGCGAGCATTACCGTGAGGCTCAGCACACGATTTTCGAGGATGATAATCTCGAGAAGATATACCTCCATGGTATGCTGCTCAAATGCTTCGATAAGGTAATGGAGTATGCTCCTCACCCAATAGAGCGGGTCGAGATTCCGTTCGAGGGCAACTATATCCAGGGTGTTTTGCATATGGTGCCGGGCGCGCAAAAGGCGCCGACGGTGGTGTTCTGTCCCGGTATGGACATGACTAAGGAAGCGTTCGTCGATGCCCTCAACCACCCATTCGTCAATCGTGGGTTAAATTGTTTACATCTCGACGGTCCGGGTCAAGGAACCAGCAACATTCGCAAGATCCGCGTGACCCTCGACAACTACGAGCGCGCTGGTTCCGCTGCTATAGATTATCTGTGTGAGCGTCCTGAGGTCGATCCTAACCGAATTGCTGTATCCGGTTTCTCCATGGGATCATATTGGGGCATGCGCATGGCTGCGCTGGACAAGCGGGTAAAGGCGGTCGCAACGGCTGCCGCCTGCTATGGACCGAAGACAGCAATCTTTGAGCAGGCGTCCCCACGTTTCAAGCAGGTATTTATGTACATGTCTGGTATCCATGATGAGGATGAGTTCGACAAATTCGCTTCACAGATGGTGCTTGATGACGTGGCTGCGGATGTGACTTGTCCGGCGCTACAGGTGACGGGCGAATATGATCCGCTTGCGCCGCTCGAGACTGTCTTGCCAATCTACGAGAAGGTTCCGGCACCAAAGGAGCTTTGGGTTATCGAGAATGATTTCCATAACCCGCGCAACCGTCCGAACTTCGGCGGTATCGACTTTTATGGCTATCTCGCCGACTGGATCAACGACGTGTTTGCCGGGAAGATTGCCGAGGACCATCAGCGTGAGATACTAGTCCCCGAACATGGTGACGTCGGCCCATATGTTGAACAAATGTCCGGCGGCTTCAATCTGCCCGAGCGTGTGGGGGCGCCGAGAGGCCTGTCAGATGTGCAAAAGGGGCCGGCGGGCGTTATCGGAGGCTGATAGCGCTCAGGTGTCATCCTTCGTATTGGTCAGGCGCCGCCCGTAGTTGATCGCTGCCAGCATGTTTGTGTGGTCGGCCCTGCCAGTCCAGGCGATGTCGAAAGCCGTACCGTGGTCCACAGAGCACCGGTCAAACGGAAGGCCGACAGTCACGTTAATTGCGGTGTCGAAAGCGATTAGTTTTACTGTTGCATGGCCCTGATCATGGTACTGGGCGACCACTAAATCGAATTCCCCCTGGTTGGCGCGTGCGAACACTGTGTCGCCGGATAGTGGACCGGTTACGTCGATACCTTCGGCTTTGGCGGCTTCAATGGCGGGTAAGACCTCGCGGTCGTCTTCCTCGCCAAAAAGCCCGTTCTCGCCGCAGTGGGGGTTTAAGCCGGCCACTGCGATGCGAGGTGTCGCCAACCCCAGTCGCCTTAAATGGCCGTTGCCTGCGCGTATGACGTCGAGCACGTTTTTCTTCGTACAGTGGCGGATCGCATCGGACATCGAGACATGGGCCGAGACATGGATCGTGGACAGGGTCGGTGACGAAAGAAGCATAAAGGGTTTGATGCCACCCGACAGATGGCTGAGTAGGCCTGTGTGCCCGTCATAGTGATGGCCCGCTGCGTTGAGTGATGCTTTGTTGATCGGTGCGGTGACGATGCAGGCCGAACCCCCGGCGCTCGCCATTTCGACGGCTCTGACTATATAGGAGTAGGCCGCTTCGCCCGCGGTCGCCGAGACCATGCCTGCGGGGACATCAGCAACACCGTCAGTCTCAATGTCAATCAGCAGAGCATGGGAATCCCCGAATTCCAAGTTTGTCTGGCAAAGAGCATTGGCGCGCTCCAGGACGGGGCGTGATCCGATGATGGTGATGTCGCTGCGCCGGTCTGCGGTGGTTTCGGCGATCGCCTTGCAGATTACCTCGGGGCCGACGCCGGCTGGATCGCCCATGGTGATGATAATGGATCGTGCGGGCATAGGTTCTACTTCTCTAACAGCAGGATGAATTCGTCGTGTGCCTGGAGTTTACAAATGTCCTGCGTGTAGGCGTCGCTCAAATGCTTAATTGTTTTGGATGTGAGGTCAGTCATGCCGAGGTATCTTTTGAATCTGCCTACGGTAAGAGGTATGCCGAATTAGAGCTTAATCAACGCCGTTTCTGGTGCTTGGCTGTTTTACTTTCGATCGCACGCCAAGCCGAGAGCAATGCAAAATCCCTGCTTGCCCAAGCTCCGGTGGTGGCCTGTTTGTAGGACTTACGAGTTGCCTCGATGACTGGGACCTCAAACCCATTAGCGCGTGCTAACGAAACCATTTGGGCGGCATCCTTTGCGCCGCCGCTCATTTGGAATCCGGCAGACTTAGGAAATTTTCCATCGATTGCGTCCATAATCCACGGCAACCGCATAGCGGCAACCCTAGCAGCGCCGCTGGAATCTGCCAGAATGTCCGCGGCGAGAGTGCGCTTGATGCCGGCGGTTTCGGTCAGGGCAATTGCCTCACCCAGTGCCTCCCAGTAGGCCAGTAGTGGCAGGTTGATGGCGAGCTTCATGGTGTTGCCGGAGCCGACGGTTCCCACCCGATCCAGCCGTCGGCACAGCTGATTCAGAATGGGCTTGGCGCGCTTGTAAGCGCCGGGTGTGGAGCCGGCCATGCCGATTAATTCCCCGTTGCGTGCGGGAGCGACTGAGCCGCCGACCGGGCATTCGACGAACGCGCCACCGGCGGCGCGGACTTTTTTTTCAAGTTGTTGCGTGGTCTCCGGCAAAAGCGTGCTCATATCGATGACGAGCTTCCCTTTCAACGTTCCGGATAGGAGACCGTCGCGGCCCCCATAGACGGCCCGAGCGGCTTTGTCGTCGATGGTAATGTTGATCACCACGTCATTAGTGTCGAATAAGGCTGCGGGTGTTGTGGCGCGATTAGCGCCGTTGTCCACCAGTGGCCGGGTTCGTCGCGTCGTACGGTTCCAGACCGTTAGCTTGTATTCCTTTGCCATGAGCCGTGCACCTATGGCTGCGCCCATGTTTCCGGTGCCGCAAAGACCGATTCTCATTACCTGTTCTCCATGTACAAAGCCGCGGGACGCATGGTGTCTCGCCGGGGTCACGAAGCCGTGACGTTACGCGCTCGTAGAATGAGAGGGAAGTCCCTGACGCGAATGACAAAAGGAAATCCGTGATAGTATTTATTTTGCTTGGATAGTCATGGGTAGCTAACGCGTTAGTCATTAGGAAACTGAGAAATGAGCAAAGTCCGCGCTTCGTTTGTGTTTACTCCATGGGAAGGCCGGAGGATTATAGGAAAGGCCGTCGCGGCACTTCCGGAAGTTCGGAATGCGCATGCAAATGGCGAGATGATAATCGCGCATGGCTCGACCAATGTGTTTGTCGCCGAAGAGGTGATGGGCGAGGTGCCGCACAGGGAATTTTATCTGTCGGGGCAGGTTATCAACAACGTGCTGTGCCAGACGCAGCCTGAGGAGAAGCCTCCGATCATTCATCTGGTGAGGGGTGAATTGACGCCGCCGGCCCCGCGCATGGATGAGATGCTCCGGAATTTTGATGACACGAGCGTTTTCATTAAGGGCGGAAACGCAGTCGACACCGACTTCAATGCTGGCGTGTTCTGCGCGCATCCCGGCTGCGGCACCATCGGCTTTGCTATGGGCATAATGATGGCCAGGGGCGGTCACCTGATCATTCCGATTGGACTCGAAAAGTTGATCCCGTCTGTCACGAGTGCGGCACGACATATGGGTCAGGACACCTTTTATTATCACACCGGCCAGCGGGTCGGAATGATGCCTGTGACCAATGGTAAAGTGATTACCGAAGTCCAGGCGCTGCAGGTGCTTTTTGAGATTGATGAAGTGATCCATGTTGGCGGGGGCGGGGCCATGGGCTCGGAGGGCTCCGTGGTGTTGATCGCCGAGGGCGACAAGGACAAAATTGATGCGGCTGTCGAACTCTATGAATCGATTAAGGGTGAACCACCGCTGCGCACGCTAAAGGCCTATTGCGCGGGGTGTATCCCTACTACGCCAGCGATGGATGCCTCACCTGACGAGCAGTTCGAGGCCCACCCCAAAAAACACTGCCTTTATGAGGGCCTGAGCGAGAGCGAACTACCAGACTTCTTCACGCCTCGTACCGAGCCGATTACCCAGAATCGTTAGTTAGCTCTTACGCAAAAATGGGTTCGTCTCGCGCTCATGGCCTAGTTTCGAGGCGGGTCCGTGACCCGGTATGAAGGTGACATCGTCGCCGAGAGGCCAAAGCTGCTCGCGAATTGAAGCGAGCAAGTCATCGTGATCGCCGCCTGGTAAATCGGTTCGACCGATCGAGCCTTGGAACAGGACATCGCCGACGAAGGCGATGCGCGAAGCCGGCTCAAAGAATATAATGTGTCCCGGCGTATGACCGGGGCAGAAGCGCACTTCGAAGGTTAAATTACCGACGGTTACGCTATCGCCCTGTTGGAGCCAGCGTGACGGGGTAAAGGGACGTCCCGCCTCAACACCGAAACGTGCACCCTGGTCGACAAGCTGCTCCAGCCAAAACCGGTCCTCGATATGCGGGCCCTCGATGGGTACACTGAGCTGTTCTGCTAGATCTGCCGCGGCCCCTGCGTGGTCAATATGCCCATGGGTGAGGAGGATTTTTTCAACAACGACACCTTGCGCGGCGATTGCCGTATTGATTCGGTCGATCTCACCGCCCGGGTCTACGACTGCGGCCATGTTCGTTTCGGTACACCAAAGAAGTGAGCAATTCTGCTGGAACGCGGTGACCGGGATAATGACAACTTTCATGGTGTTCCAGCTTATTTTGTGATGACAATGGACGGTCATGTTTACATCAGTTGTCGCCCGTGCGGAATCCTCTCGTGGCCGGCGATGAAATACGTCGCGGTGTACGGGAGTTTTACGCAGTCCCGGCTCGGCTGGAGAAGCTAAGGACTATACGAAAATAAAGCTTGTCCGCTAAAAGGGTCTGCAAATCTCCGAGGTTTTCAGAAGTTTTACCAAAAACGAAGACCGGCAAGATCTACCGGAAAACACCGCACGCAACTAAAGGTGCGCAAGACTAGGGGGAATAGACCGTGGAACAGAATGTCTCATTCAAGTCGGACGGGCTGACACTTTCGGGGGTCGTCCACACACCGGCAGATCTCGCACCGGGAGATGCCCGTCCGGCATTTTTGGTGCTGCACGGTTTTGGTACCGGCAAGGACGGCTCAACGCCGGAAATCTTAGCAAATATGTTGTGTGATTGGGGCTATGTAGTCATGCGGTTTGACTTTCGTAGTTGTGGGGACAGCGAGGGCGAGACAGGGTGGGTGATGTGCGAGGATCAGGTTGAGGACGTGAAGAACGCAGTCACTTGGTTCTCAGAACAATCCTATGTCGACGGCGAACGGATCGGTGTTATTGGCCACAGCTTCGGGGCAGCGGTGGCGGTCTATGCGGGCGGCGTTGACAAGCGTATCGCTGCGGTAATTTCGTCATGTGGCTGGGGCGACGGCGAGAGCAAATTTCGTATGCAGCACAAATCAGATGAAGAGTGGGCGAGGTTCCAGTGCATCCTTAGCGAAGGTAAGGCGCATCGCGAGAAGACTGGAAAGTCGATGATGGTAGGTCGCTGGGACATTGTTCCGATCCCTGAGCATCTGCGAGGACATATGGGAAAGAACGTGCTTATGGAGTTTCCAGCCGAGACGGCACAGAGCATGTATGACTTTCGCGCAAACGACGTGATTGCGGATATTTCTCCGAGGCCGGTTTTATTGTTCCACGCAGCCGATGACTCTGTTACGCCGACCGACCAGTCGCTGCAACTGTTTGCTCATTCAAAACAACCCTGCGACTTGATTCTAGCATCGGATGTAGATCATTTTCCCTTTTCTGTAGACAGTGTGCGCGCGCGCGACGCGGTGAAGGGTTGGCTCGATCTCTACTTTCCGGTCTAGGTAAGTTGTTTGAATTCGTTTACGCTTTTGTCTTCGTTTATGCAGAAAGGGAGGGGGCGAATGCCAACAGAAATCTTTACGCCGACGGCAGAGGAGATGGATGCGCGGATTGCGCGTTATGACGAGCTTACACCAATGTCGACGACTGACGATTTGGACTGGGTACCCCAGGACGCGTGGGAGATTTTCTTTGCTCGCAAAATCATGGCGGTGATTCTAGAGGACACCAAGAGCCCGTTTGGGAATCGGGCGCCGATCATCGGTGCCAATGGTACCACCATGTTCATCTCAATCATGCCGCCAGGCCAAGGACCGTGTCTGCATGATCACAATGAAACCTATGAGACCTTCATGGTGCTACAAGGGTCCATCGAATACCGGGTGGGTGATCCAATTGAGCATAAGCGGGTGTTGAATCAGTGGGACGTCTTTTCATGTCCCCCTGGGGTTTATCGCGAGTTCAACAACGTGGGCGATGGAGACGCAGTCCAACTGACTATCCTCACAGGCCCTATTGAGCGAGACGATGTTACGATGCCGCACTCGGTCAAAGAACGCGTCACATCGGAATATGGCGCGAAGGTCGCCGACGCTTTCGGCGAGATTATGCCGTTCGACCCACCCAGCGCTCAAGAGAAGGTGTGAACAGACCTTTGGAAAGTAGGAAACTATAATGGCCCTGGTCGAAGCCAACGGTATCACCCAGTATTACGACATCAATGGTGAGGGCCCACCACTCTTGTTAGTCGCAGGTATGGGTGGAACCGCTAATTATTGGGAGGAGCAGGTCGCGTATTTCTCTCAAACCCGCACGGTCATCACATATGATCAGCGCGGCACTGGCCGCAGCAGCCATTCGCCCGTGACGGACATTGAACAGCTACGCGACGATCTTTTGGCGTTGCTGGACGTTCTCGGGTTCGACAGTCTCGACTATCTCGGACATTCAACCGGAGGGAACATCGGGCAGATTGTTGCCATCGAGAATCCCGAACGCGTTCGTAAGCTGGTGATTTATGCTAGCACCACCCACGGCGATGCTTATCGCGCGAAGGTATGGCGGGTACGCCGATCAATTCTTGAGAACCAAGGGCAGGAGTTGTATGGCGATATGACGAGCTTGATGCTCTATCCGCCAGACTGGATTGCCGAGAATGCAGAGCTTCTGGAGCGGCAACAGGCTGCTCAAGTGGCGATGCTAGCACCCGTGTCGACAATGACTAGCCGAATTGAGGCAGTGCAAACCTTCGACCGACGTGCCCAGTTGTCGAATATTAAAGTGCCGACGCTAATTATCTGCGCCCGTGATGACCATCAGACGCCTCCATATTTTTCGGCGGCGTTGGCCGCCGCGATACCAGGCGCGGAATACAGCCAGATTGATTATGGTGGGCATGCCTGCTCGCGGACGGTGCCGGATGTTTTCAACGGGATCGTCGTGGATTTCTTTGGGCAATAAAACTTATTTGAAAAGGAGGTCGATATGGCCCACGAAGCAATTGTACCGCCCGGGTCCGCGCCGCCGTTAGCGCCTTACGCACCTGGTGTGAGGAGTGGAGATACGATCTATGTGTCGGGAATCCTTGCCATGGACCCCGACGGTAATACGGTTGGGGTGGGTGATATTCATGTGCAGACCCGACACGTTATCGAGGCGGTCAAGAGTGTGGTCGAGGCTGGCGGCGGCACGCTCGCTGACGTGGCTTTTAACCAGATCTTTCTAGCTGATTTGGCCGACTATGCCGGCATGAATGAGGTCTACCGCGAGTATTTCGGTGACAATCCACCGGCACGCTATTGCATCAAGGCCGAGCTCGTGAAACCTGAGTTCCTGGTTGAGATTTCATCGACCGCGCATCTCGGTTGAGATGCTACATTGCTTTCGATCTTTAGGGGTTCTGTGTTGCGCGCCCGGCGACGATCAACGCTCCAATTACAATCACAACGCCGAAGACCTGCAATGGAGCCAGGCTCTGTTCCAGTAAAATGAAGGCGGCGGCGATGGTTGCCACGGGTTCGATATAGGAGAACAGTGTAGTCCGTACGGGCCCGATCAATTGGATGCCGACGAAATAGCCGATCACGGCCGCAGCGAAGAAAATATTGTTAGTAACGAAGCCCCACCAGGCCCAAGTGGTGTTCGGCAGCAAGAATTCGCCACGCACCAGGGTTGTAGCTAGGAATATAATCGCGGCCGTTGCCGCGATGTAGAGGATGACCTGTCGCGGGTCGCCTGCGCGTATCACGCGGCTGCTTATAACCGAGACGGTCGCCAATCCTAGTGCTCCCACCGCAGCTAACCCGACACCCAATGGGTTCA
>PBMH01000015.1 GCA_002722515.1 Alphaproteobacteria bacterium
CAACAGACAGTCGGGATAGGACTCCTTTGCCGCATGCCACTGGGCCAGCATCGGCGACACGGCGGCTGCGGGGTTTGAATGGCCTTCGGATTCGGTAGCAGGAACTAACATGGCGATAAACCATCATATACGCCGCGCAGGGCCCAGCCAAAACCCCGGCTGGGGATAGGCGCGGGACAGAATGCGCGCCGCTTGACCGACGGCATGTTAAGGTCCCGCGCATGGCTCCAAAGTCCGATCGCCTATTCGCTAAAATACTCGCCCTCAGTATACCGGGCACCTAGCACTCGGACCGGGCGTCATTGCCATCACCGTCGTCCACGGCGGGGCCACAGCGATCATCTTCTGGCCCCTGACCCGGCTGCGGCGGCTCGCCAACCGGCTCGAGGCGCTGGTGGACTTGCATATCCGGCGCCTGCGCAAGGCCATGAACCTTCCCGGCACCGACGACCTGATCCGCACGGTGCGTTCGGCCGGTTATGCCCTCTACCTCAAGAACGAAAAGCCTAGCCGAGCAGTTCCGCCGCGTCGGTAAGCGGCAGATTGAGGGCCGCCGCGACAGCGCCGTGGGTCACTACCCCTTCTGCGACACTCAGGCCCCCACACAACCCGGCATCTTCACGCAACGCCTGGCGAAGTCCCTTGCCCGCCAGCGCCTGTACATAGGGTAGGGTCGCGTTGTTCAGCGCCGCCGTCGACGACCGGGCCACGGCGGCCGGCATGTTGGTTACGCAGTAATGCACCACTTCGTCGACGATGTAGGTGGGGTCGTCATGAGTCGTCGGTCGCGACGTCTCAAAGCAGCCGCCCTGGTCGATGGCGATGTCGACCAGCACCGCGCCCCGGCGCATGCGTTTGACGGTGTCCGCCGTCAGAAGCTTCGGCGCCGCCGCGCCGGGCACCAGCACCGCGCCGATCACGAGATCGGACTGAAGCGCATAACGCTCTACCGCGTCGACAGTCGAGTAGATCGTGTTCAGAGTCGGGCCAAACTGCATATCGAGTTCACGCAGCCGGTCGAGGGAGCGATCGAGTACCGTGACTTTCGCCTCCATGCCCATCGCCATGCGCACGGCGTTGGTGCCAGACACCCCGCCGCCGATCACTAGGACGTCCGCGGCCTCGACCCCGGGAACACCGCCCAGCAGCACGCCGCGACCGCCCGCCTCCTTCTCGAGATAATGTGCGCCGACTTGGACCGCCATCCGCCCGGCTACCTCGCTCATGGGTGCCAGCAACGGTAGACTGCCTTCGCGTCCGGTCACGGTCTCATAGGCGATCCCGATGGCGCCCACGTCGATCAGCGCACGGGCCACCTCCGGCTCGGCGGCAAGATGCAGATAGGTGAACAGAATCTGCCCCTCCCGCAGCAGACCAAATTCCGCCGGCTGAGGTTCCTTCACCTTGACGACCATCTCCGCAGCCGCGAACAAAGCAGCCGCGTCCGGCGCGATCTCTGCGCCGGCCTGTACATAGTCTTCGTCTCCGAAGTTTGCGCCCAGCCCCGCAGCAGTCTCGACGGTGACCGCGTGGCCGTGATGCACCAGATCGCGGACCGAGCCAGGGGTCAGGCCAACGCGATATTCATGGTTCTTGATTTCCCGTGGTACACCGATAAGCATCATCTATTCCGATCTTTTGTTGGCTAGATCTCAATTTCGAATCATATCTAACAGTATATTTGAGATCCATTTTAGTCGCCCGAGTAAAGGTTGCTTAAGTCATGCGCATATTCAGTCTCCATGCCATCCGCATCCCTGTCGTGGCCACAATCATGCTGGCGAGTGGTACAGGGGTAACCAAGGCAGCAGAAAATTCCATCGCCATGCTAGGCACACCAAAATATGCGGCTGACTTTTCACATTTCGACTATGTGGAGTCGGACGCACCTCAGGGCGGGACACTGCGCCTACATGCGGTCGGTAGTTTCGATTCCCTAAACCCCTATATTATTCGGGGCAAACCCGCGGCAGGCCTGCACCACGGGTTCTCCATCTACTTCGAGACACTCGCCAAACGCAGCCGCGACGAGCCCTTCTCTCTCTATGGCCTGCTGGCCGAAAGTATTGAAACCCCGCCCGACCGCGGTTGGGTCGAATTCAAACTACGGCCCAAGGCACGATTTTCCGACGGCACGCAAGTCACAGTGAGCGACGTCATATTCAGCTGGGAGACACTAAAGGATCAGGGCAGCCCCAACGCACGCGCCACCTGGTCGCGCGTCACCCGCGTCACTGAAACAAAACCCGGTCATGTGCGCTTCACCTTCACCGACAATCGCGATCGGGAGTTGCCGCTCCTCGTCGCCGGGTTCCTTCCGATTCTGTCGAAGGCGTGGTGGACCAACCACGCCTTTGGCGCGACTACCCTGATACCGCCGCTGGCGAGCGGGCCTTATGTCATTGCATCAGTTGACGCGGGTCGCAGCGTGACCTTCCGGCGCAACCCAGACTACTGGGGCCGGGGCCTTGCCGCCAATCGCGGCCAGTATAATTTCGAAGAGATCCGATTCGACTACTTTCGCGACGCATCAGTCGCCCTCGAGGCGTTCAAGGGTGGCGATTACGACTTCCGCTTCGAGGACGACGCCGCGAGATGGGCAACCCAATACGACTTCCCAGCCGCATCCAACGGTGCTGTAAAACTCGATGTGCTGCACACCGGCGTTCCATCAGGGCTTAGTGCGCTGGCCTTCAATCTCCGCCGAGACAAGTTCTCGGACAAGAAGGTGCGTGAGGCACTAACATTGGCTTTTGATTTTGAATGGCTGAACAAGACATTGCTGCATAACGGTTACACTCGAACCCGCAGCATGTTCTCCGGTTCCGACATGGCACCCACCGCGCCACCCGAGGGCTTCGAGCTAAAGCTGCTTAAACCCTGGCGCGGGAAGGTCCCCGAGGCCATCTTCGGTGCTCCCTACGTGCCGCCGGCTACCGACGGCACGGGCCGGCCACGCGCGAACCTGAAACGCGCCGCCAATCTCCTCTCGGGCGCCGGCTGGACCGTGCGCGACGGCTCTCGGGTCGATGCGCAAGGCGCGCCGTTACGGATCGAGATCACCATCCGTCGACCCTCCAACAAGCGGATTGCGCTGGCCTATGGCCGCAACCTAAAGCGGCTCGGCATCACCACCAGCGTGAAACTGGTTGAGTCGGCCCAGTTTCAGGGCCTGATCGATTCCTATGACTTTGACATGGTCTTCGGTTTCTGGGGGGCCACCCTGTCGCCAGGCAACGAGCAGCAGAATTACTGGAGTTCGAAGACAGCCAAGCAACCCGGCGGGCGAAACTGGGCCGGAGTTTCGGACCCTGCCGTGGACGCTATGATTGCCGCCCTTGGCGAAGCCCGTAACCGCGCCGAACTGATCGCCGCCGCGCGAGCGCTGGACCGCATCCTGATGTGGAACCACTATGTACTGCCGCTCTATCACGACGCCGGTCAGCGTATTGCCTACTGGTCTCGGATTGGCCGCCCCGCCAAGGTTCCGGTCTACGGCTTGCGATTCGAAACGCTTTGGGACCGCGAAGCCATCCAGCGGGCACCCGCGAGAAGCAGAGCACCATCAAAAATGCAAGAGCCTAGCTGGCAAGCCGGGCAGACACCAGTTCGGCAAGATTAACCTGTGGGCGAGGGCCAATATGCTCGATTACCTCACCCGCCGTGATGGCGCCTATGCGCGCACAAGTCGCAAGATCATCACCACGCGTGAAGCCACACAGGAACCCCGCAGCGAATTGGTCGCCGGCGCCCGTGGTGTCAACAACGCCGGAGACCGGCACGGCACCCACGACATGAACTTCGTCGCCAGAAACCACAACTGCGCCCTTTTCGGACCGGGTCAGGGCAGCTATCCGGCAGTCCGCACTAACATGCTGAAGTGCGGCTTCGAAATCATCTACCTCGTAGAGCGAAGTGATCTCATCCTCGTTGGCGAACAAAATGTCCACGTGGTTAGCGACTAGCGTACGGAAAGAGTTCCGGTGCCGGTCAACACAGAACGGGTCCGAGAGACTAAGGGACACCATTCGATTGTGACTATGGGCGAACTCGGCAGCACGGTGGAACGCAACCTTTGCCTCGTCTCGGTCCCACAAATAGCCTTCTAGATAAGTCACTTTGGCGCGAGCAATCATGCGCTCATCAATATCCTCGGGCCCAAGATTTACGCTCGCCCCAAGGAACGTGTTCATGGTGCGCTGGGCATCGGGCGTTATCAGGATCAAACAGCGCGCGGTCGGCGGCCCATCGGTCGCCGAAGGGGTTGCGAATTCCGCACCGACGGCACGAATATCATCGGTAAAGACATCGCCCAGTTGGTCGTCGCGCACCTTGCCAATGAAAGCGCAGCGTGCTCCCAGCGAGGCAAGGCCAGCGGCTGTGTTGCCCGCCGAGCCCCCGGAGGTTTCTATACCCTGGGGCATTGAGGCATACAGCGATTCGGCCTGCTCGGCATCAATCAGCGCCATGGTGCCCTTAACCATGCCATGCTCGGTGATCACCGAATTCTCGACTTTTGCCAGCACATCAACAATGGCATTGCCGACACAGACAACATCAAGAGGGGAATCTGTCACGAGAACTCCTAGCCAAAACGGTAACAAAAATTATCTACTACACGAGTATACCGACGCGGAAAACGCAAGCAATCAAGCGGGACAGTGCGCGTCAAATAGTTTTCGAATGGTGTTTAGGCGTGTGACACGGTAAGACCGAAAACTATGATTTCCGCATTCTTCATGGCCCTAGGCGACCTCAGGGACCCGCGCGTACGATCGGTCCTCCTAAAGTCAATCTGCTTTAGTCTCGTCACCGCGCTTGCCTTGTGGATCACTTTGTCTTGGTTGCTCTCAAGCATCGTGCTTATTGGCGAAGTTCCAATCATCGGCGGCTGGCTGGAGACCACCCTAGATTGGCTGGGCTCAATCGCCGTCTTTCTGCTGTTAGTGCTTCTTTTTCCCGCCTTCCTCGGCCTCTATGCCAGTCTATATATCGAGACGACCTGCAGAGCTGTCGAGGAGCGCCACTATCCGCAACTGCAGACACCGCGCAACCAGTCGACCATGGAGGCTGTTATCGTCGGTGTAAAGTTCGGCGCACTGCTAATCGCCTTCAACTTATTCCTGCTGGTCTTTATCGTCTTCCCGCCCATCTACTTAATGCTCGGTTGGGCCGTGAATGGTTACCTTCTGGGGCGGGAGTATCTAGAGCTGGTCGGGTTGCGTAGGATGAATCCTTCGAAACTGCGCAGCTACCGATTCAATAACCGGGGCCGGACATTCATGTCCGGGCTGATTCTGGCCGTGATCGCGTCTATTCCGGTCGCCAATTTGATCTTGCCGCTGTTAGGCACCGCCATGATGGTGCATGTTTTGGAGGGAACCCGCGGCCCGGAAGATTATTTTAATAATATACAATCGGATCTTAGTTAGGTTTATGGGCGATGCGCCCGAAACACTGTATCCATGAGACTTAGGGTCTGTATAATCCTCGTCGTGGGCAACTTCTATCATGCCCGGTTGATTATTCTGGCGTCAAAGGTGGGGGTGCAATCATGAGCGCTGGTCCCGAAGACAACGACGCGGACAAGTCCAATGACGGCGGCGTGCGCCCGGAGCTCGATTTGAGTTTTCTTGATCGCCAGCCGGCACGAGCAACCGATATTCCCAATCTCGGTGATCATCTCGAGCGTAGCGAGGAATCCGAGCCACTGCGCGGCGGGGACGCCAAAACCCTTACCGTCGGACGCGATATCTCGCTAACAGGCGACATTTCTGAATGCGATTTTCTCATTGTCGAAGGCCGGATTGAGGCCAAGCTCGAAAACGCCCGAGGTTTCGATGTCAAGCGTGGCGGGCGGTTCTACGGCAGTGCCCGAGTAGAAACCGCAACCATCAGCGGCCGGTTCGATGGCGACCTGAACGTCACCCAGACCCTTCGCATTACCGCCTCGGGCAAAGTCACTGGCAAGATCACCTACGGGCGGCTGGAAATCGAGAATGGCGGAGAAGTCGACGGCGATGTTTCTATACATTCTTAAGCACAGAACTGGACGGATCACCCCACGTCGTTGTCGTCTCGGCAGTAGGTATCACGCTGGCGATAACGGTTTTTCTGTTCTCGGCTCAATCAGTTGAAGCCGCCCACGATTCTCCTGGTAGCTGGCCTCATGGGCCTAACCGGATGTTCAACGACCTTCACACCCGTTACACAGAAGCTCCCAAACAGCCCAAAACCCGCACACGAACAAACCATGGCGCCAGCTGTCCACGCGACACCAAATACACCCGCAGTTCGACCGCGCCCGAAATTGCGGATATCCGACCTCATCAGTAGTACAGCGGCGGAGATCGACGCCCGAATCGGTGAACCCGTTCTCGTGCGCCGTGAGGACAATGGCGAGGTTCGGATCTACCGTAACACCGCGTGCGTCTTGCACGTCTTCGCCTATCCTAAAAACGGGACCATCCGAGCAGTCCATATTGAGGCGCGCACCCAGGCCGGTCGGCTAAATGGCGACGCCCTAGACAATTGCGTAGCAAATTTTGGTCAATCGTAAGGCGGAAGCTAGCTAGCGGGATCAGGCTGTGGCCCTGCCCTTGTAATGACAGACATCCTCAACAGCGCAGGACATGCAATCGGGGTTCCGTGCTTTGCAAACATATCGGCCGTGCAATATTAACCAGTGATGAGCATGACGCAGATAATGTTCGGGCACTCGCTTGAGGAGCGCATCTTCTACCTTTCGGACATCCTTTCCCGGCGCGAGCCCAGTACGATTCGACAGGCGGAAAATATGAGTGTCAACTGCCATAGTTGGCTCGCCAAATGCGGTATTTAGCACCACATTGGCTGTCTTACGACCGACGCCGGGAAGCGCCTCCAGCGCGGTACGATTAGCTGGCACCTGGCCATCGTGCTCAATGATCAGTTTCTTGGACAGCGCAATCACATTTTTCGCCTTGTTTCGGAAAAGTCCTATGGTGCGAATTTGACCCATTAGCGCACCCTCACCTAGCGCCACCATTTTAGCCGGCGTGTCCGCAACCTTGAACAACTCCGCCGTCGCTTTGTTGACGCTCACATCCGTTGCTTGGGCCGACATCACAACTGCGACGAGCAGCGTGTATACATTGGTATAGGCGAGTTCGGTCCGCGGGCTTGGATTGGCCGCCGAAAGTCGGCGGAAAAACTCCTCAATCTCATCTTTGGTCATGCGCGTCATGGCTGCAAAATAGCCTATTCCGCCGCACGCACGGTCACAAAGGAGAAACTGCGACAAAACGTGTCTTTGTCCATCCAGTTTTCAGACCATAGTTTTAACTATGGACAAAGCTACGGTAGAAACAGCCTTCGACGCCGCGCTCCACCCACACCGCAGCCTAAGCCCTCGACGGGGCAAGTGGGTGTTACTCGGGATCGCCTCCATGCTGGCCCTCGTCGGGTTAGTTTTCTCAGTCCAGGGCGCTTGGCCGATCCTGCCCTTCTTCGGCTGCGAGATTCTTCTCTTCTGGTGGGCCTTCCGGGCCAATACTCGGGATGGTTGCCGGAGCGAGCATCTTCGCCTTACCCCTGACGCCATGATCATCGTTCAGGTCGAACCATCTGGCCTATCCCACGAACATCGGTTCGCACCGCCGCACTGGGTCAGTGTTAAACTAACGCCATACCCCAGTGGAAATAATGAATTGCGCCTAGCAAGCCATGGTCGATCGCTGAGGATCGGAGCGTTTCTCTCACCCCAAGAACGCTGCGATCTGGCGGATGCATTACGCGAAGCGCTCCGGCGCCTACGCAGACCCAGTTAAACTATCACGCCAAGATCTAATCAGCCGACGCTCAGGCCTAGCACATCCGCCATCGAGTAAAGCCCCGGCGGCTTTCCATTAGTCCAATTGGCCGCACGGACCGCGCCGCGTGCGAAGATCCCGCGATCCGTCGCGCGGTGGGTCAACTCAATACGTTCACCCGCACTTGCAAACACTACCGAGTGCTCGCCCACCACGTCACCGCCACGCAGGGAAGCAAAGCCGATATTGCCGCGGCTGCGTTCACCTGTGTTTCCTTCACGCGACAAGACTTTCTCAGTATCAAAATCCACACCTCGCCCGCGGGCTGCCGCCTCGCCCAAACTCAGCGCCGTGCCCGAAGGCGCGTCGACTTTGTGCCTGTGGTGCATCTCAACAATCTCAATGTCGAAATCCGGGTCCAGCGCACGCGCCACCTGCTCAGTGAGCGCAAACAAAAGGTTCACACCACTCGACATGTTCGACGCCCAGACGATAGGCACCTTCGCAGCGGCCACTTCGAGGGCAGCACGGTGCACATTTTCCAACCCCGTCGTCCCGGCAACAAATGCACATCCCGCCTCGGCCGCCATTACGGCATGGGCGGCGGTCGCATCCGAGACCGTAAAATCGATTACTACATCCGAAGACACGAAAAGCGTCGCAGCAGCATCAGTGATTGCCAGGCCGCTATCACCAACGCCCGCAAGCACGCCGGGATCAGCGCCAAGATGACACGAGCCGGGCACCTCACTCGCGCCGGCGAGCACGCAACCCTCGGTCTCGGCAACCACGCGCACGAGCATCTGACCCATGCGCCCACCCGCACCTACAATGCCTATCTTTCGTCGATCGACCATTTTTCACCTAATCCCCGGCATGATGTCGGAACTTTGGCGAACATAGCATCTCACGAGGTCCCGTAAACGGGCCACGACGCACTTGGCAAAAACCTGGCCCAGCCTTAGTCCCTCAGATCGTCCCAGAACTCCTTCACCTTGGTGAAGAATCCCTCGGACTCGGGGCTGTGTTTTGTAGAACCTCCACCAGCATCGACGAATTGCCTTAGCAGATCGCTCTGCTCCTTGGTCAGGTTGACCGGCGTCTCAATCTGCGTCTGTACATACATGTCACCGCACGCGCTGGTGCGCAGGACAGACATACCCTTGTTGCGCAGCCGAAACTGCTGGCCGGTTTGGGTCCCGGCGGGGATGTTCACCCGTGCCCGGCCACCGTCGATGGTCGGCACCTCAATAGAACCGCCCAAAGAGGCCGTGGTCATAGGAATCGGCACCCGACACTGAATGTCCGCGCCATCGCGGCGGAAGAACCGGTGTGGGCGTATGGTCACAAATATATAGAGATCCCCAGGTGGCCCGCCGCGCAGGCCAGCCTCACCCTCACCGGCAACGCGAATCCGCGTTCCATCCTCGATTCCAGCAGGTATATTCACCGATAAGGTTTTTTCCTTATTCATGCGGCCAGCACCGCCGCAGGCATCGCAGGGATTTTCAATTACCCGACCCGCACCATGGCAGGTCGGGCAAGTGCGCTCGACGGTAAAAAAACCCTGCTGAGCGCGAACCTTGCCCGCACCCTGACAGGATGGACAGGAGACCGGTTCGGCGCCACCCGAAGCACCTGAGCCGCGGCAGGCGTCACAAGCCTCAGATGAGTTAACCCGGACGCGGGCCTGCTTTCCAGCGAACGCATCTTCCAGATTGACGTCTAAATTATAACGCAAGTCCGAACCGCGGGTGCTGGCCTGGCGGCGCCCGCCACCGCGGCCGCCAACAAACTCGCCAAACATCTCATCGAAGATGTCCGCGAAGCCACCGCCGGAGAAATCGAAACCGCCCCCGCCCTGGCCGCCCGCCCCACCAGCTTCGAAAGCCTCATGGCCGAATCGGTCATAGGCGGCGCGCTTCTCGCCATCTTTTAGAACATCATAAGCCTGGTTGATTTCCTTGAACCTCTGCTCTGCAGCCGCGTCGCCGGGGTTGCGGTCAGGATGAAGCTCCATGGCCAGCTTGCGGTAGGCACTCTTGATCGCCGCACCGTCCGCACCGCGATCCACACCCAATGTTTGGTAGAAATCTTTGTCCGCCATGACGTTCTCCACCTCAGCGCCGAATGAACCGGTAGAAACGCAGCAGGTCAAAAAGCAAGATCATCGCCCGCCGGTCCGTCCCCGTCCAGGCCTCGGTCAGGATGCAGACGACTGATTCTTGCGATCCTCATCATCCTCGTCATCGACCTCTTCGAAGTCAGCGTCGACGATGGTGTCTTCCGCGGCGGCCTGCCCCTCGCCATCCCCGGCTTCGCCCGGCGCACCGTCAGACATGCCGGCCTCGGCGTTCGCCTGATCGGCCTTGTAAATCGCCTCACCCAGCTTCATGGATGAAGCCATAAGCGCCTCGAGCTTGGGCTGAACAGCCTCAGCATCCTCACCCTCGAGCGCCTCCTTTAGCGCCGCGAGATCAGCCTCTATCTCTGCCTTCACCTCAGCCTCGACCTTATCACCGTGCTCCTCAAGGTTTTTCTCGGTCTGGTGGGCAAGCGCCTCAGCCTGATTGCGGGCTTCCACGGCCTCACGCCGCACCTGGTCATCGGCCGCATGCTCCTCTGCATCCTTGACCATCCGATCAATGTCTTCGTCGGACAGCCCCCCTGACGCCTGAATGCGAATCTGCTGTTCCTTTCCGGTACCTTTGTCCTTAGCTGACACATTGACGATGCCGTTCGCATCTATGTCGAAGGTGACCTCAATCTGCGGTACTCCGCGCGGCGCGCTCGGTATTCCCACTAGGTCGAACTGGCCCAAGACCTTGTTGTCCGCGGCCATCTCGCGCTCGCCCTGGAACACACGAATGGTCACGGCTTGCTGATTATCCTCGGCGGTCGAGAAGACCTGACTCTTTTTGGTAGGGATCGTGGTGTTGCGGTCAATTAGACGGGTGAAGACACCACCCAACGTCTCGATACCCAAAGACAACGGCGTCACGTCAAGTAGCAGCACGTCCTTGACATCCCCGGCCAGCACACCGGCCTGAATGGCCGCACCGATGGCAACCACTTCATCAGGATTCACTCCACGATGGGGGTCACGACCGAAAAAATTCTTAACCGTCTCCTGGATTTTGGGCATACGAATCATGCCGCCAACAAGAATCACCTCGTCAATCTCATTTGGCTTCAAGCCCGCATCCTTAAGAGCCGCAGCGCAGGGCTGGACCGTGCGCTCGACCAGATCCTCAACCAGCGCCTCAAGCTTTGCCCGTGTTAGTTTAATGTTGAGGTGCTTCGGCCCGGATTGATCGGCCGTTATAAACGGCAGGTTGACCTCGGTCTGGGTAGAGGCGGACAGCTCGATCTTCGCCTTCTCAGCAGCCTCTTTGAGCCGTTGCAGCGCAAGTTTGTCCTCACGCAGGTCTATCGACTGCTCTTTTTTAAATTCGTCGGCAAGATATTCCATGATCCGCGCGTCAAAATCCTCTCCGCCCAGAAAAGTGTCTCCATTGGTAGATTTCACCTCAAAAACGCCATCGCCAATCTCAAGAATCGAAATATCGAAGGTGCCACCGCCGAGGTCATAAACCGCAATGGTGCCCGCCTCCTTTTTCTCTAGGCCATAGGCCAGAGCGGCCGCGGTGGGCTCGTTGATAATGCGCAACACCTCAAGGCCCGCTATCTTGCCCGCATCCTTCGTGGCCTGACGCTGGGAATCGTTGAAGTAAGCCGGCACGGTGATAACCGCCTGATCAACCGTCTCGCCGAGAAAGGTCTCCGCCGTTTCCTTCATCTTCTGGAGGATGAAGGCGCTGATCTCCGACGGACTGTATTTGCCTCCATCGGCACCAACCCAAGCGTCGCCATTCTCTCCCTCAACAATTTCATATGGCACAAGGCTCTTGTCCTTGTCGGTCAGCGGATCGTCGAAGCGTCGCCCAATCAGGCGCTTAACGGCAAAGATGGTGTTCTCCGGGTTGGTTACAGCCTGACGCTTCGCGGCCTGGCCAACAAGCCGCTCCGAGCCGTCAGAAAAAGCCACCATAGACGGCGTCGTACGTGCGCCCTCGGCGTTTTCGATCACCTTCCCGCTGTCACCGTCCATAACCGCCACGCAGGAGTTCGTGGTGCCGAGATCAATACCGATTACTTTCGCCATGGGATCCTCACTTTCAGCAAGCCCGCCCGGCCCAATAGGCACCGGCACACGCCCCCGTATTTAAAGTTGATTGGTCCGTTCAGCGGACCTTTCCTGTTCGACGCACATATAGGAAGGGCGTAATCAGTCTGCAACCGGCAGGCTGTGGCGTTTTTTCAGGATCAAGCCGTAATTTGTTCGCCAGCACACCATAAACATCCTCTCAGCGAGCCTTAAGAGCTTAACTCCGGCGTTTTTATCCGACTAGTTCCGCACCCGACGCATAGCTGGGTCGTACAAAGTGCGCAAAGCCTAAGTCGAAAAGATCTCCCATACGTCACTACGCCACAAAAACAAATGGCTGCAGACCCGACAATCACCGCGCAGAAATAATCATACTATAGGTTCGTCTTCACTAGCATCGTCCGGCGTGGGCGCGTCGGTAGCAGGATCTTCGGCGGCGGGCGACTTAGCCACCCCGACCCGGGCAGGTCGCAAGAGCCGGTCATGCAATCGGTAGCCGGCCTGCATCACCTGCGCGACGCTACCGTTCGGCAATTTGCTGTCGGGCACCTCATACATAGCCTCGTGCAAATTGGGGTCGAAGGGCTCACCCGTCGGATCTAGGCGCTCTACCTTGTTATTTCCCAACGCACCGAGGAAGTCATTCTGAACCGCTATCATCCCTTCAATTAGAGTTTGCAACAACTCGTGTTCGCCGCGCCGTTCTTCGGGTACAGCCTGCAGCGCGCGCTCGAGATTGTCGCCTATCGAAAGGATGTCTCGGGCAAAGCCGGTCACAGCAAAACGATGTGCGTCCTCAATCTGTCGCTCCGCGCGTTTGCGCATATTCTCGGTTTCAGCCAGAGCGCGCAACAGCTGGTCGCGAAGCTGAGAGACCTCGTTCTCAAGTTCAACGATTCGTGCCACATCAATGCCGCCACCCGCATCCGTGTCCGCCGAATCCGCGGGCTCTGCCCCTGTGTTCTCGTCCTGGACAGCTTCTTGTTCGTCTGGTGCTTGGGGCGGGTTGTTTTCTGTTTCGTCGTTCATGCGTTTTCTTTCTCTTCGGCGCGCGCCGGTACTTGGTCCACGATAATCACTGGATAGCACGACTATCCAACCAAGCGACCGACGATTTTTGCCGTGTAATCCACTACGGGGATGATCCGAGCATAATTGATCCGAGTAGGGCCGATCACGCCGACCGCACCTACTATTTCTTGGTCACTATTACGATACGGCGCAACCACCACGGAGCAACCGGCGAGCGAAAAAAGATCATTCTCCGCACCGATGAAGATCTGTACACCTTCACCTTCGCGGGCCATGTCCAGCAGCCGAACCCAGGACCCCTTCGTTTCAAGCGCGTCATAAAGGCCGCGCACATGTTCAAGATCTTCTACCGCTTGCACATCGTCGAGGAGCCGTTCGGTGCCGCTTACGATCAGCGCGGCCTCATCACCGTCGCCCGTCGCAGTAGCGAGCCCTGCCTCGACTAGCTTCCGAGTGAGTTTATCAAGATCACGACGGTGATTCTCGAGCTCTTCGACGATCTGCCCCTGCGTCTCATCGATTGTTTTTCCCACCATCCTGGCCGACAAGAAATTCGAGGCCTCAACCATAGCGGACGCCGGCATGCCGTTCGGCACCTCGACAATTCGGTTTTCAACGCCACCGTCTTCGGTGACTAGAACGACAAGAGCGCGGCCTGGCGCCAAGGAGACAAACTCGATATGGCGGAGCGCGGAATCGCTTTTTGGCGCCACCACTAGTCCGGCGCAATTACTCAGCCCCGAAAGGACGCGGGTTGCCTCGGACAAGGTTTGCTGAACGCTTCGCCCCTCGGCCGCACACTGGACCTCTATCGTTAGCCGCTCCTCCTCGGTTAAGTGCCCCACCTCGAGAAGACCATCGACGAAGAGCCGGAGACCCGCTTCCGTCGGAATTCGTCCCGCCGAAGCATGGGGCGAGAAAAGAAGACCAGAATCTTGAAGGTTAGCCATCACGTTGCGGATCGTGGCCGGCGACAACTCCATTCCTAGATTACGAGACAAGGTGCGTGACCCCACCGGCTCGCCGGTCTCCAAATAGTCGTCAATGATCTGCCGAAGAATTTCGGAGCTGCGCTGGTTGAGTTTTGGAATCGCCCGGCTCATCGGAGTGATTGTCCGTTGTTTGCACTACGAAAGTCGAGGAACGACATGCCTGCAGAACTTAGGTGTGCTCTCACAGCTAATCAAGAACGAGCACGACTAATGATAACATTCAAACCACGTTCTGGACGAAACCCGGTCGCAAAGACTAACTTCGCCGCCTCTGAGATGCTGAACCAAACTGGAACCAACATGGCCAAATCATCCATTCGCCCCTCGCGCCGCGCCCCAGACGAAATGCGCAAGGTCCGCCTCAGGCCGGGTGCGGCCAAGTATGCGGAGGGTTCTTGCCTTTCGATGTTTGGTAATACCCATGTGCTGTGCGCTGCAAGTATCGAGGAACGCGTGCCGCCCTGGATGCGAGGCGGCGGCGAGGGCTGGGTGACGGCGGAATACGGGATGCTCCCCCGCTCAACCCATACGCGGACTAACCGCGAGGCGGCGCGTGGCAAACAATCAGGTCGAACTCAGGAAATCCAGCGCCTGATCGGACGATCGCTGCGTGCCGTTACCAACATGGAAATGCTCGGTGAACGACAGATTCGCGTCGACTGCGACGTGCTCCAAGCTGACGGCGGCACCCGGACCGCCGCAATCACAGGCGCCTGCGTCGCGCTGCATATCGCCTGCCAAGGGCTCGTTAAGTCCGGTGCGATCGTCGAGAACCCGGTACGCGAACTCGTCGCCGCTGTATCTTGCGGGCTCTATCAGGATACCGCCATCCTGGACTTGGACTATCCAGAAGATTCAAACGCCCAAGCCGATTCCAATTTCGTGCTAACCGCCCGCGGGCAGATTGTCGAGGTCCAAGGCACCGCTGAGGAGCGTCCGTTCACGAGGGCACAATTCATCCACCTGCTCGATCTCGCACGCAGCGGAACGAAGGAACTGTTCGTGCATCAGCGCAGGGCTCTCAGAATCAAGCAGAAATAAGGTCGCAAACCATGCACCGGAGCTTCTCAGACGACCGACTGGTGATTGCCAGTCATAATGCTGGCAAGGTCCGCGAGATTGCAGATCTGCTGGTCCCGTATGCCGTATTTGTCGAAGGCGCCGGTGCGCTCGGCCTGCCCGCACCCGATGAAACCGGCAACACTTTTGCCGAAAATGCCATCCTCAAGGCGCGTGCATCGGCAACCCGAAGCGGTTGGGTCGCACTGGCAGATGACTCCGGGTTTTCCGTTGCCGCCCTAGACGGGGCGCCGGGTATTCATGCTGCCCGCTTTGCCGAACGGGCTGACGGAAAACGCGACTTTGATTGGGCGATGAAACAGTTGCACGAGGCCAGCACAGAGGCCGGGGACGACCTCGCCTGGTTCACTTGCGCGCTAGCACTGGCTTGGCCCGACGGGCATGTGGAGGTCTTTGAGGGCCGGGTCGACGGCAGTATTGTCTGGCCGCCGCGCGGAGGCCATGGGTTTGGCTATGATCCGGTCTTCGTACCGGCCGGAGGTAAGGCGACATTCGCCGAGATGGATCCGGACACTAAACATGCAATCTCGCACAGGGCGGTCGCCTTCCGGGCCCTAATCAGCGCCTGTTTTACTGCCACAGAATGAGCGGTGACGCTTGAGGGAGCCCGTCGACGACATCGCACTTTATGCACATTGGCCCTTCTGTCTGTCGCTTTGTCCCTATTGCGACTTCAACAGCCATGTCCGAGAGAACATAGACCAAGCTGTCTGGCGCAAAGCCTTTCTTAGAGAGCTGGAACATTATGCGGCGCAGGTGCCTGGCCGCCGACTCACCAGCATCTTTTTCGGCGGTGGCACGCCGTCCTTGATGCCTCCAGAAACAGCCGGCGCCCTGATTGCGCGCGCGCGCGATCTGTTCGTCACGGACAAAGATATTGAGATCACGCTCGAGGCCAATCCTACGTCGGCTGAAAATTCGACCCTTGAGGGCTTTGCCGAGGCCGGAATAGGCCGCCTCAGCCTGGGTGTCCAAGCGCTCAACGATGCCGCGCTTTCTTCACTGGGGCGCACCCATACCGCCGCCGAAGCCCGCGCGACCATCGCGGCAGCGGGTGAAATATTCAGCCGTTTCTCCTTCGACCTGATATATGGCCGCCCCGGCCAAACACCTGATGCTTGGGCACGTGAGCTTGACGAAGCCATCGGCTTGGCGCGCGGGCATTTGTCAGCCTATCAGCTAACTATAGAAGCGGGGACGCCCTATTTCCTTGCGCAGGCCCGCGGCGACCTTGTATTGCCCGACGACGAAGACGGCGCTGCCATGTTTGAGCACACCCAAGAAGCGCTCGCAGGCGCCGGATTGCCAGCCTACGAGGTATCGAACCACGCCAAACCGGGCCAGGAATCACACCACAACCTTACATATTGGAACTACCGCGACTATCTGGGGGTGGGGCCGGGCGCACATGGGCGGATCACCATCGACGGCGAAACTCACGCTACGCGACAGCACAGGGCCCCGGAGGTCTGGCTCAAACAAGTTCTCAAGGCCGGTCATTCGACACGTACAAATACGGTACTGTCCCGTGACACCAAGATCACCGAAATGGTTATGATGGGTATGCGCCTTGCCGCCGGGATCAACAGTGAAGAATTCCGCCGAAGAATCGGTAAATACCCGACCGAGGTTTTTGCGCCGGACGTGGTTACGCGCCTTGTGGGAGCAGGATATCTAAATTGGACCGAGACGGGATTCCACGCGACGCCGCCGGGTCGCCAGCGGCTAAACGCCGTGATCAACACCCTGCTCAAAACACGTCAGTAAGCCGCCCGGCCCTAATCATCTGGTCGCAGGAACGACGAAGCTTTTAGGTGCTGGATCAATCTCCCGCGAGGCACCCCGCTGGACCTCGAGTACCGCCAGCCCGCGCTCGACTGCGCCGGTCTCGTCGAGCCGGAAGATTCCGTCTACCCCGGCAAACCCATCAGGGTTCTCAAGGCGCACACGTGCGTACGGATCTGCGGTATCCCTAAGCGCGAGAACAGCGGCCAGCGCCACCGCATCATACGCCAGCGTAGACAGGCGATCCGGCGTGCGACCATAGACCTCAGCGAAACGTTCAACAAATAGGGTCCGCGCGGCTGGCGGCGGCGCGGCGAACCAGGCACCGAGCATCGCCGGCTCGTTACCAAGCGACGGATCATCCCAAACCCATGTACCGAGCAGCTTGACCCGCATCGGATCCACATCGAAGAACGCCAGCAGGGGCGCGATTTGCATCACTTCGTCGCCGCCCACCGGCAGCATCAGCGCCTCGAAGCTGACCTCGCCCAGCGTGTCGCGTGCTTCTAGCCTCTCGAGCGCGCGCCTGGAGAAAGGGTCGTGCTGTTCGGCAACCAACCTCTTCTCTTCCTCGAGGGCCCGCACACGGTCGTTATAACGTGCGAGGGCGCGGACGGTTTCCGTTGTCGCGTCGACCCCGCCCTTGTAGAACGCTGTCTCGGTCACCCTGCCCCCGCGGCGCGCGACAACCTCGGACAGAATCGATGCCATCCGCCCACCAAATCCATCATCAGGCATCAGCGCCGCAAACAGGCCGAGGCCACGCTTTGCAGCATAGGCAACAACTCGGTCGATGTGCTCCTCGGGCGAAAATCCGGCAACATATATGCCGTTCCCGGCAACACGACGATCATTCGAGAATGCAAATACAGGGATTCCCGCCGGTCGGGTGACTCCTGATACACCAATCACCGCCTCAGCGAAAAGCGGTCCGAGAACGAGCCGTGTCCCGTCGGCCCGCGCCTTGACAGCGGCATCGCGTGCAACCTGCGCGTTGCCCCCTGAATCGTATACTCTCAACTCAATATCCGGCACCACAAAATCGAATAAAGCCATCTGAGCAGCATCGACCAGATCCTGGCCAATCGCAGCGCCCGGACCAGTCAGTGGAACAATCAGCGCCACGCGCGCTATATCCGACGGCGTCTGCAGCAGAGGACGTTGCGGCGACGGGGAGGGTTTCGGTACCGGGGTGACCAACTGCGGTGGAACCGTCGCTGCCGGCTGGGGCTGCGGCTCGGGTTGCACTTCGACCGGGGCCACCGCTACGTTGGGTTGAGCACAACCTGCCAGCAGCAAGGCCGCAAACAACAAGCGCGCACGCGGGCGCAGAAGGGCGAACGGATTTGGCACGCAAAAGCCTTCCTCAATCATCAAGCCCCGAATCCAAGATTCAGGATTCAGGTCCGTGGAACGGAGACGCACGCAAAACTTACCATGCCGTCGGACGCGAACAAGCGCCCGATGCAGCTGGCGGCCTGCACTTGGTAGCAACCCCGATTGGCAATCTGGGCGATATCACCCTCCGCGCTCTCGACGTGTTGGCCAGCGCGGACGCAATCCTTTGCGAAGACACTCGCGTTACCCGCAAGCTACTGTCGCGATACAACATCTCCACGCCTTCCCTAGTCTACAATGATCACAATGCCCAGCGCATGCTGCCGCGGCTCATGAAGCGCCTCAATGAGGGCAATTCTCTGGCGTTGGTTACCGACGCCGGGACGCCGCTGATCTCCGATCCCGGCTACCGCCTAGTCGAGGCCACAATCGCGGCAGATATTCCACTTCATATGCTGCCGGGCGCGAGCGCCGCACTTGCCGGGCTCGTGCTTTCAGGCCTGCCCTCCGACGGCTTCTTCTTCGCCGGTTTTCCGCCGACGCGCACGACCGCAAGGCAAAAGCGGTTTGCGGAACTGGCGGCAATTCCCGGCAGCATCATCTTCTTCGAATCCGCCCGGCGTCTTGCAGCAAGCCTTTCGGACTTGCACCAGGTTCTGGGTGATCGTCCAGCAGCGATCGCACGAGAGATCACCAAACTGCACGAAGAGGTCCACCGGGGATCACTCGGAACACTCGCAAAATATTACGCCGAAGAAGGTGCTCCCCGGGGTGAGATCGTAATCACCGTGGCCCCACCAACGATCCACAAGGTCGACAACGACACCCTGCGCGCAAAACTAACGGATGCCCTCGCCGGCCAGAGCCTGCGGGACGCCGTCGCCGAGGTAAGCACCGAAACCGGTCGCGCGCGGCGCGAGGTCTATCGTTTGGCGCTCGAAATCAGCAGCGAGAAGCCAGACACGTAATATTTGATGGATCACGCGCGCCCCCGCCTGGAGGGTTTGTACGAACACTCACGTCGCCGTCGCAACGCGGGCGGAAAATCAACTTGATTGAACGGCGCCAACGTGCGCGAACCAGCCATACGACTGAACATTTTCTTGCCGCAAATCCCTTTTATTAAAAAGTGAGGGCTGGGTTCGGCAAAATCCCAGTCACAAAGGAGAAACTTCCAAAGCGTATCCACGGCAAACGGCGAATCAAATAATGTGAAATTAGGCGGCGTGAGTTAGTTTCCGGGCGTCGGCACAAGGGAGAATGATATGTCGAACAAATACGATCTCCGTACCGTGCGCCTGAGCGCCTGCCTCGCCATCAGCTTTCTTGCGCTCGCAGCCTGCAGCCCAGCAGGCGTTATCGTCGGTGGGGCGGCCTCTGCCGGCGTCGCGGCGTCCGAAGAGCGCGGCATCAAGGGAGCCGCGAATGACACCTTGATTAGGGTTAAGATTAACGAAGCCTGGATGAGAGCGGATTTTGATGCCTTCAGCCGGCTCAATCTGCAGATTTATGAGGGCCGAGTCCTGGTGTCTGGGCGCGTTCCCGATCAAACACAAGCTGACAAGGCGGTCCAAGCCGCCTGGAAACCTGAGGGAGTGCGCGAAGTAATCAACGAGATCGAAATTTCTGAAAACAGTGGTCTTAAAGGCTTCGCCAACGACACGCTGATTAACGCACAGCTTGACGCGGACCTTTTGTTTGATGGAAACGTTAACTCAATCAACTATTCCACACGAGCAGTTGGCGGCACCGTCTACCTTTTGGGTGTCGCCCGAGACCGCGACGAGCTTGACCGGGTGTTCCGGATTGCTCGGGACATCCCCAATGTGAAGCGGGTCATCAGCCATGTAATTATGCGGGAAGATCCACGCCGGATCGCGCGCCCAGATGGTGGCATGAACAGCGCGAAGCCGGCGGATGGTCGCTGAAAACGTTGTTAGAGAATGAAACCGAAGTTGCATTAAGGCGCCTCTCAAGCCTAAAGGATGAAGAAATTGACCTCGCCGGTGCTGCCCTCACACTAGCCGCACGGGGAAGTCCGGGTGCCCCCATTGACCACTATCACGCCCACCTGGCGGAGGTTGTCCTGGCCGTGGCCAACGCGAGCGCCGAAGCAGGAGATAGCCTCATCGCACGCCGCGCAGCCCTGTCCCGGGTACTACACGAAACCTACGAATACGCCGGTGACCAGAAATCCTATGACGATTTGCAGAACGCAAACCTCATGCGGGTAATTGACCGGCGCAAAGGGTTGCCAATTGCGCTGGGTATCCTGCACATCCATTGCGGACGGGCGCTCGGTTGGGACGTTTGCGGCCTAGATTTTCCCGGCCATTTCCTAATCCGGCTCTCGGATGGAACATCGCGTATGATCCTAGACCCATTCAACGGCGGCGAGGAAATCAACGCCGACGGCTTGCGTTGGCTGCTCAAGGCGACGCAGGGGCCCGACGCAGAACTCCGCCCCGCCCATTATGCCCCTGCCACCAATCGCGGCATCCTCATCCGGCTACAGAACAACCGAAAAGTCCGGCTCATCAAAACCGAAAACCTTGCGGGGGCACTTGCCGTCGTGGAGGAGATGCTGCTGTTCGCACCGCGGGATGCTACACTGTGGCATGATGCGGGGCTTCTCAACCGCCATATCGGAAACCTACGTGCTGCTTTAGTCGCATTTGGGCATTGTCGCGACCTGGCCGACAATCGTGTGGAATGGGAACGCTTCGATCAATTGATTGCTGAAATCTGCGGTCGGCTGAACTAACCTCCAACCTGAAGCGCCCGGAATTTGCGAATTCTTAGAAAAGACTTAGATTAGCTGCCGATTTTCTATATTAGCAGAGAAACTTACTCAATGAGCGCATGCCAATGAGCCTAGCGGTCGCAATTCAAATGGACCCCATCCATGCCATTGATATCAATGGCGACTCCACCTTCGCGATGGCACTAGAGGCGCAGTCGCGCGGCCATAACCTGTTCCACTACCTGCCTGAAAATTTGTCCCTACGCGACGGGCGGGTCACCGCCAAAGCTCGGCCGCTAGAGGTGCGTCGTGAGCCCGGCAATCACTTTGCCCTGGGCACCGCCGAGACCCTTGATCTCGCCGGGGTCGACATTGTCCTAATGCGCCAAGACCCCCCCTTTGACATGGCCTATATAACCGCAACCCACATTCTGGAGCACGTCCACCCCGAAACACTGGTCGTCAATGACCCGGTGTCGGTCCGCAACGCCCCCGAGAAGCTGTTCGTTACCCATTTCGACGGCGTCATGCCGCCAACTCTAATCACCTCATCCAGCGCGGAGATTGCGAGTTTCCGCGCTGAACACAGGGACATCATCATCAAGCCACTCTATGGCAATGGTGGTGCCGGGGTGTTCCACATCAAGCCCGACGATGAGAATCTGAATTCCCTTATAGAGATATTTGATGAGCAGTATCGCGAACCGCTGATAGTGCAGCGCTATCTGCCCGAGGTCCGTGACGGCGACAAGCGCATTATCCTAGTTGACGGAAAACCGGTCGGCGCCATTAACAGGGTGCCCGCCAAAGGTGAGGCTCGGTCCAACATGCATGTAGGTGGCCAGGCCGAGAAGACTAGACTCACCCCTCGCGAGCAGGACATCTGCGCGGCTATAGGCCCATCACTTCGTGAGCAGGGCCTAATATTCGTCGGCATCGACGTGATCGGCGACTATTTGACCGAAATCAATGTCACCTCACCTACGGGTATCCAGGAGATTGATCGTTTTGACGGGGTTAACCTGTCAGCGCTAATCTGGGAAGCCATTGAAGCGCGACGCGGCGGCGCAACAGGCTGAGGCCCCAACAAAAAGGGCGGGCCAAAGCCCGCCCCTTCCAATTCCAGAATCACCTTTCAGAACTAGTTCGCTGGGAACTCATTCAGATCCGGGGGAATGCCGTCCGGTCGCTGGAGCAGTGATTCCTCTGATTCTCCCGCGGCAAGACGCGCCGAGAGTTCTTCGGGATCAAACTTAATACCAATGGGATTTGAGGTGAATTCACCATTGGCAAAGTACTCCTCGAACTTCTCCTCGGGAATATTATCTACCTGCAACTCTACTTGGTTTTTATCCGGATCAAAGTAATACATCGACGTCGTCGGGCCATGATTGATGCAGAACTCTGGCCTGATGTCGTGCTCGTCCTTGATCCGGTTGTAGGTGTGCATTAGATCGCCCAGGTTTTCGTAGGTAAAGGCCATGTGATGCATCCCCGCGTGACCGTCGACATGCTCTTTGATACCCGGAAACCCAAGGACCGCAACCCTATGATGTTCGGTGTCATAGGACACGAATCCGAATCCTTCGGTTTCAAACATTGCCTCAGCCTCAAGCACCTTCTTGTACCAGTCCAGGACCAACCCCACGCGCTCCGGCGGCGTACGCAAAACTACATGTGCGAGCTTCGCAGGCGCTACCTTGCCTCGCTCTTTTGCGGTTTTTGGCATCTTTGCAACAGCGTTCATTTCATTCCTCCTCCTAAAGCCTCATTATGAAAATATTCGGCGCAAATTGTCTGACGTGTCAACTTGGGGCAATATGATAAATCGGAAAATCAATATCTTAACCGCCAAGATCGGGCGAAAAATGTATATCTGCAAGAATTATTAGCCCGATGCCAGAACCCAAAAAAAAATCGCCCCCGCCACAGCGCAATACTAAAACACCGCGGCTGAACACACCGGCGGGCGCCACGGACACCCATTTTCACCTTTACGGGCCGGGCAGGCGCTTTCCATACCACCCGGATGCTCCGCTATTGGTCGAGGACTCGACCCTTGACGATATGCTTAAGATGCACAATACCCTTGGCATTGAGCGCGGTGTGATAGTGCATTCGGTGGTTCAGGGTAACACCTACGAGTATCTGCTGAACGCGCTGTCTCGCGAACCTGATCGGTTGCGTGGCATTGCCCTGCCCGCACCCGACATCACAGATCGTGAACTCGAAATTCTCACTAATGCTGGCGTTGTAGGAGCTCGTTTCGCCTTCCGTGCCAGTCCCAAAATCAACACGGACATCATCGCCCGCACGCATGAGTTTGGTTGGCACCCGCAATTCTGGTTTCGAGGCCCCGAGGAAGCGGAGGCCTGGCGCGATACAATGCTTGCCTCACCAGGGAACTTTGTCATCGACCACATGGGCTGGCAACCGGCGGAGCTGGGGATCGATTCACCGGGCTTCCGGGTCGTTCTTGATTGCCTCGAGACGGGGCGCTGCTGGGTGAAGCTATCCGGACCGATGCGGTTTAGCCAACAGCCATGCCCACCATATTCGGACACCGCTGCATTCGCACAGGAGCTGATTAAACGAAACCCCGAACGCGTGATGTGGGGTTCAGATTGGCCCCATCCTGACCACTACGGAGAAATGCCCAACGATGGTGATCTACTGGACCTGCTGCTCGATTGGGCCCCGAACGAGTCGCTACGTCAGAAGATCTTGGTCGAGAATCCGGCCGAACTGTTCGGCTTTTAACGTGCCAATCTAGATGTGCCCGAAGGGCCAAGCCTCGCAGAGTGTAGCCATTATTCAACGCTTTGCCTAAAGTTAGCCTAACCTTTGATATGGTTGATGTGCCGTAACGCGGCCGTCAAAATCAACGACAGAGGAAGCCCCATGGTCTCAACAGTGGCCGCGTCCGACGCCCAAAGTGAATTACTTGACGACTTCGATCTATATGCCCCGCCGGCCGAGTTCTATGAGAGTCCCTACCCATATTACAAAGCATTGCGCGAATTTGATCCGGTGCACGAAAATGCCGACGGCTCCTTCTATTTGACGCGCTATGAAGATGTGCGCCGGGTCTATCGAACCAAAGGTATGACGTCTGACAAAACTGAGATGTTTACAAAAAAGTACGGGCCGGGGCCGCTTCTGGAGCAGCACACAACATCGATGCTATTCAGCGACCCGCCCTATCACACCCGCATCCGGAACCTCCTGCGCCACGCCTTTACGCCACGCGCACTAAAGCAACTCGAACACCGGGTGGTTGACCTGGTCGACAACCTGATAGGGAAATGCCGGGCACGGGGGGAAATGGATCTCGTCCTCGATTTTGCATTTCCACTGCCGGTGGAAGTGATTTGCTCCATGCTCGGAATTGATGCCCGTGAGCGCGAAAGGCTTCAGGAATGGTCACGCGAAATATTAACGCCCCTGGAGCCAACAGCAACTCCGGATATGATTTCCCATGGCAACCGAGCAGTCGAAGAGTTTACAGCCTTCCTGCGTGACCTGCTTGAAGAGAAACGCGAGAAAATAGCCCGCGGCGCGCGCGCCGGGGACATTCTCGAGGATCTGATTGATTCTCAAGATTCAGAGGATGACCCACTTACCGCAGACGAGCTTGTACAGAATTGCATACTCCTTCTTAACGGCGGCCACGAGACGACAACCAGCCTCGTAAGCAACGGCATGAAGGCTATGTTTGATAACCCCGACCAGCTCCGCAAGTTGCAGAACGACCCATCGCTAATAAGCGGCGCCATAGAGGAGATGCTGCGCTTCGACAGCCCACTGCAAATCGGCAATCGGGGAATCGCCGAGCCATTTGAGTTGGGTGGCATCACGCTCGCGCCCGGCACACAAGTCCTAACCAGCATTGGCGGCGCCAACCATGATCCCGACGCCTTTGACAGCCCTGAGAGCTTCGATATAACGCGCAAGCCCAATAAACATCTAGCCTTCGCGGCTGGAATTCATGCCTGTATTGGCGCACCACTAGCGCGCATGGAGGGGACCATAGCCATCGGAAAGTTGGTTGCCGCATTTCCTAACATTGAGCGTGCCGGGCCCATCAGTCGCGGCGGCCGCGCTCGATTTCGTGGCCTCACCGGTATGCCGGTTTCTATCTAGCAACAGCTCTGCCCGCGAAAATATAAGTCATGAGCAACATCTATATCGTTGGCGTCAGTATGACACCCTTCGGCCAGTATCTTGGTCGCCCAATCAAAGACATGACCCGGACCGTCGTCACAGACGTGCTCGCGGATGCGGGCGCCGCGGTCGATGATATCGAGGCAGCATGGTTCTCCAACGCGGCCCAGGCAATCCTCGAGGGACAAGGATCGATCCCGGGCGAAATTGCACTCCGCACCATGGGGGTACAGGAAATTCCAGTTACAAATGTGGAGAACGCCTGTGCCAGCGCGTCCACCGCACTCGACATGGCCACAACCTGGCTCGAGGCCGGCCGCGGCGGGGTCGCACTCGCGATCGGAGCAGAGAAGATGTTTCACGAGGACCGAAAAAAGATGTTCTCTGTGTTCGATGGAGGCTGGGACATCCAAAATTCAGACGCCGCGATGGACCGTCTTCTGGCGCTGGGGCAGGGGGTCTCCGACCCTGACGGAGATGAGGATACTGGACAGCACAGCGTCTTCATGGATGTCTATGCCGCGCTGGCAAAGTTCCATATGAAGTCCTTCGGCACCAGCCAGGAGGAGATTGCCTATGTTGCCGCCAAAAACCACGCGCACTCAGTCCATAATCCGCTTTCCCAATATCGCGATGCCATATCGGTCGAAGAGGTTTTGGGGGCGCGCAAGGTAAGCTGGCCGCTGACCCTGCCCATGTGCTCACCAATTTCCGACGGCGCTGCGGCGGCTCTCCTGTGCCGGGAAGAGGAGCTGCACCGGTTCGACAGCGAACGAGCAATAAAGATACGGGCAACAGCGCTTCGTACCGGCTCAGACCGCGAGCCGAAGGATTTCGACCGGCACATTACCCATCTGGCTGCCCGCGACGCTTATGGGCGCGCTGGGCTCGGGCCCGAAGACATGGACGTTGCCGAGGTCCACGATGCAACGGCATTCGCTGAAATCCAACAAATCGAGAACCTCGGCTTCTGTGCCTTTGGGGACGGGGGCGCACTGACGAAAAGCGGAGCCACGTCGTTGGGTGGTCGTATTCCGGTCAACCCGTCGGGCGGCCTAGAATCGAAAGGCCACCCGGTCGGCGCCACGGGCCTGGCCCAAATCTACGAGCTAACCACCCAACTGCGTGGTGAAGCCGCCAACCGCCAGGTCGAGGGGGCGCGGTTTGCGATCGCCGAGAATGGCGGAGGCTTTCATGGGATCGAGGAAGCGGTGGCCTGCGTAACTATTTTGGCGCGCGACTAAACCCCACAAGGAGAAATTGCAGCCCTTAAAGGGCAAAGCATTTTGGGCAGTATAAAGAATTCATATTGCGGCGCGCTCCTGCCGCCCCCGGCCATGGGAGACCCGGCCTATCGACAATGTCCCTATATATTAAGCGATCATCCAACTCCGCTTGGTCCCGCCTGATCCCCAGAACGACTTTCCGTCGGACGGACTATTCGTGAGGAATGTCGCCCTGAATTACAATCCGGTGCATCAGCCGGTGTTCAGTATAGTCGAATAGGGCGTAGTGCAGCGACAGCCGATTGTCCCAGACCGCCAGGTCATTGGTCTGCCA